>JBHPKP010000017.1:0-18997 GCA_042566505.1 bacterium
ATCAGAAGCATAAAAAATACGAAAGCAAGAAATGAACTCATAGAGCATTTTACACAAAAAGGATATTTTTCGGGCCCTGAAATATATAAAAGCAAAAATAATAATGATATCAAACTTTTTGGAGTAGAGGATTTTGGCTTGTATGTAAAAAATTTCAGAGCATTGGAAAAAGCCTTGTCTTACAAAGATGAATTGGAGCGCATAATAAAATGTATTGAAAATGACATTTATGTTCAGAAAAAGAAACATTACACTAACGAACTAAAAAGATTCTATGAGATAAGAAATAGATACAAAAATAGCAAGATAGGACTTGCGGTTTATTTGAATTTTTTAAATGAACAAGTTATATCTTATGGAATAAATACTAACCGAAAGTATAAAAACATCAACCTGGTAATTAGAGCTCTTAAGCAAAGAAGTCTTAGACAGGAGATACAAAAAAAAGTCGATAAAATTAAACTTATTAAAGAAATAGGACAGTTAGAGTATAAGATTTTGGTAAGCATGAATAAAAATAACCAAGAAATGTTGAAGCTTTTAGATGTTGAAAAAAAACTGAAAATTTTAAGTGCGTTTATACGCACAAAAGCAACAAGTGAGAATGCAAAACTATGGTTAGAAAATAAGGAGGAATACTTAAAGATTTTAAAAAAGTATTTGTTCAAGATGAATAGGTATAGTACATATATTGAAGAAGCAAAAGTAATTACAAAACTTGAAAAGTATATGACGGATTTTTATAAAGCTGCAAATGCAAGAAACGAATATCTTGTAAATAATCTATTCAAAACAGGTAAGTCCGAAAAATATGTGTTGGTTGCAGGCGGATATCACGTCAGCGGAATTACACAAATACTTCGTAGTCGAGGTATAAACTATAAAGTTATAATCCCCAATACGGATAATTGCGATATAGCAAAAGCAAAAAAATTGTACATGGAGCGTTTCAACCATCAGTCAAAATGGCTCACCAGCACAGATGCAGAACCCAAGCTTGTCCCAAGCTCCCCCCTGCATTCTATGATGCTGGTGAGCGAATTATACAAAAACACTAAATTCCCAAATAGTGAAATAGTCAAATTCGTCGAAAAAATAGATATGAAACCTTTTATACACAGGCCTTCCGGATTTATAAAGTTTGTGAATTGGGTGGAAGAAAACAAAAACGAATTACTTCAAAGATATGGCGAAGATTTTAGCAACGAACCACCGGATTATAAACAGCTTTTAATCTCATTAACAGAGCAGAACGATAAAGTATTGATACTGGAAGAAGCTGATTTTAAAGATATAATAATTTACTCTTGTGATAATGAACAAAAAAAACAAATAGTAATAACAAGAAATTTATTAGACGAACTAACGGAAATATACAAAAAACACAATATTTCGTCAGACCCTTTAGATGATATTTATCGGTTTTACATTGACGGTAATAACAACCCTGAATTACAAGATTTCCTAATAGAAGTAACTACAAAAAATATTGATGAAGATAGCATTCTATCTGAACAAAAAGAGCAGGCTTCGACGGCTGTATTAGATCATGCGCCATACAAAGCATTTCTGAAGTGCAAGTATACTGCAGCTAAAGTACCAAAGCCCTCCTTTCTTTCAAAAGTATCAGAACATTTGCAAAAGATAAGCAAAAACATAGCACAAACTGACTTCAGTGATAAACAATGGTATAAAGCTGCTGACGAAAACCGACATGACTACACATACGATACAGATACAAAAGTCGATATCAATCCTCAGGAATATCCTGATGATTCTCTATCCCCTCCAGCACATGAATATTTAACCGAAGGTTCTTTAGTTACCTTTTCTGCAAGTTCCGATTTTTTGACTGAAAATTTTTCTCCTTTAACCGAGGCTTTAGAATCTCAAAATATTATTGTTGGAGTGGAAAAGGTACATGGTCAACCAATTGCAACCCGATGGATACGAGATAAATTTATAGGGACCCGGGACGAGGGAGTTATCTCAATACCGTCAACTCCATTAACTTTCCTCTCTGAACAATACTCCAAACAATTAACAGACAGCTTAGGTTATTCACTATTTCCACCGGCACCCAGTATTCTAACAGGATATGGAAATCTTAGCCATGCCCAAACTAGCATTCCATGGATTACTGTAAGCGGATACAAAAAAAGAGCAAAAGAAGCTCAAATAAAATTTCAAAAAGCTGAAGTACCAATAGATGGAGGGAATTTAATCGCAGCAATTAATACAAAAGGAGAAACAAAATATATCATTGGTAATAGATCTTTACCAGCAGTTTACTGGTATAAATACCAAGAATATCTCAAATCTGAAGAACTTCCTGGCTGGAATGATGATTTAAGCAGTCTATCTGTTTCAGCTATGCAAAGAAAAGAATGTAAAATTGGACCAAAAGATAGAGTAGATGAAGCTAAAGAGCAATGGCATGAACCTACAATGGCTGGTTTCGTAGAAGAATCATTGGGTATCCCGGATGGACAAAGTGTTGTGACTCCACATCCCGGTTTTCATTTGGATATAGGCATTCGTCCGGGACCTAACGGTACAATATTTATGGCTGACTTTAATGAATCACTAAAAGTATTAGAAGAACTAAAAAACACAACTCCTTCTTTAGTGATTGATGATATGATTGTAGCGATTGATGATATGATTGAAACTCAGGAAAAATTAAAGTTACTGACTGAAAACATAATTAAACAACAAGCACAGATTTTAACAAAAGCAGGTTTCGAAATACAGCGTGTACCAGGCATGTTTTTTACTACTCTTTCAAACAGAAAAATACCCGTAGCTAACTATATGAATGCTATTTCAGGACACGGAAAACAAGGTCATTTTTATTATGGACAATCATTCAATGAATATCTCGATACAGCTTTTAGGAATATAATTAGAAAGCACTATCAGAACACGGGATTTGAAGCCCAAGATGTAAGGCTTTTCGGTAATCAAAAAGATAATATAATTTTACTACAGAATTCGGGCGGTTTAAGATGCCAATACGCCTCTATACCCGGTGAATTTTCAATTGCTGAATACCTAGAACACCAAGATGAAATAAACGCATGGCTAGAAAAACAAGATTCTGAAGCTAAGGCCGAAATAGAACATACAAGATGGAAATACAAAGATTTATCAGATCAAGAACATATTGATAGTATTTCCGAAGATATCTTATTATGGCCTCAACAATCCATAGAGTATTTTGTTAAGAGCTTTGAAAAATGGATAGCAAAATGTGAAACAAATCCGAAATCTAAAAATGAATGGAGAGATTGGTATTTAAGGCTTGAAGGTATAAAAAAAGCGCTAAATTGTATTTATGAAGAAAATGTATCGGACAAAAACCTGGCAATGCCGGAACAAAAATCACATTTTTTAATTAGATGGAAACAGAGCTTGCAAACAAAATCTAGGAGATTTATTTCTCAAACTCTTACCAGATTAAAAACTTTTTTGACACGTATAGCAAAACCCGCACTGAATCAAGCAGAAATATTATTCAACACAATGTTCAAAGATACTAAAGATCATTATAGTGATCCGGCTCTACTCAAAGCTTGTCAAATGGCAGCGTAAGTTCCCTAATCCCATCCCTATCCTTTTCTTTAACCAAAGTAATAAATTAGAAAACCTTATAAATCACATATAATCCTAAATAAAAATTCGCAAAAAAATCACATTTTTTAGACGATAATTCACTTGAAAATTTGTGTTTATGAGGTTTATTTATACCAATGTTGTAGAGTTGACATAAATATATAGAAGAGGAACATGAACGTGAAAAGACTTTTTAGAAACTACAAACATTATTTATTGGTTTTGGTACTCATACTTATGAGCAAGCCTTTTGTGTATTCCGGTGTTGGCAAGGTAGAAGTGAGTTCAATTACACTAAAAACTAATGAACATTTATGCGTTATAAAAGATCCGACAAAAGCTGTTGATATTGGACCGGGCTATATTTATGTTGAAAATAGCAGCGGCTTTGTTGGAATCAATATTTCCTCACCAGCATATAAGCTTGATGTGAACGGGAGTGTGCGTTCGAATACAGGCGGTTTGGTGTTTTCGGATTATACAGTTATGACAACAACCGGAACTTTGACAGCAAATGCATTGTCCGATAACAATAGTGTTGCCTTTACTGCAGATTCGGATACAAATGCGCAGGGAGAGAGTTTATTTTTTATAGGCGCAACTGAAGCCATGACAATTTTGAACAATCAAAATGTTGGGATAGGTGAAATTGCTCCAACAAGTAAGTTGGATGTGGGTGGTGATATTACTGCAAGTACAATGTCATTAAGTGGGACCGCGACATTGCTGAATTTGGATACAGGTAATGGCAATGTTGAACTTTATGCATCAAATCAGGATATGCTGACCACAAGCACCCCTACATTTGCCGGTCTAACTGTAACCAATCAAGCAACAGCAGATACTTTAGCAGCCGATACTGTGGTTATTCAAAGTGGAAATATTAGTTTGTTAAATTCGGCTCAGGCAAATATTTTGGCAGTAGATTCTGTTCAAACAAGCTCTATTACAGCAACCGGAAGCGCGATATATTTTGAAAAAAAATTCAATGTAAATGGCAATGATCTGACAGGTCAAAGGATATATGTGAGTTCAGTGGCAGCAAGGACATCGCAAGGATTGTATTTGGTTGAGGATGGAGGTAACGGAATATTTATTCAAGATGGAGGGAATATTGGTATTGGGACAAATAATCCGTTATACGCTTTGGATGCTGCAGGTTCGATCCGAATTTCCGAAGGCGAAATAGTATTTCCCGATGGGAGCAAGATGACAACTGCAAATGGCCTATCTGCATTTGGTATGAGTTCGAGTACGGAAGTTGTTGTTGCAGCTGATGCAAGTACTGGTAATGTTGGTGAAATTAATTTTTTTGCAGGCGCAGGCGAACATATGACTATTTTGAACAATGGTAATGTTGGAATAGGATCAGTTGATCCTCAATATAAGCTGGATAGTACAGATTCAATTCGAATATCAACGGGCGCATTATACTTTCCAGATGCAACTTTTATGACAACAGCAGATGTAGGCACTGCATCATCTGCTTCTAATCCATTGGATATGCTGCTTACTGCTGATACGGATGTAGATTTGAACGGTGAGTTTCATATGATAGTTAATGCTGTTAGACAGATGACAATTGTGAATAATGGGAATGTTGGAATTGGGTCAATAGCGCCAAATGCAAAGCTTGACGTAAATGGTACGGCGCAAGCAACAACTCTTACAACCTCAGCAGGCAGTACAACAGGAACTTTGGATACAGGTCAAGGAGCATATGAACTTTATCCAATGAACCAGAATATGCAGACAACAAATAATGTTGCATTTGCAACTAGCACAATTACAAACACAATTAGTGCAAATACAATTACAGATTCATTATTAAGCATTAGTGCGGGCGATATTACATCAATCGGGAATCTTAGCGGGAATATCGGACAGTTTAATGAAGTCACTGTGGCAAGTATTACCGCAAAAAATACAGATGTATATTTAGTTAGTGATATGGATTCTTCATTAAGTGTGATTTTGGCAGATGTGATAGAGGTTAGTACTGTGCAGGCAAAAACAGCAAGCGGTCTGAATTTAACAGATGATGCAGCCAATAGTTTGTTTGTACAAGATGGAGGGAATGTTGGTATAGGAAACAATTCGCCGGATTATCCGCTGGATGTAACAGGCTCTATACGATTTTCTCAAGGCGCAATATATTTTGCAGACGGCAGCAGCAAAACAACTGCGGGATTTGGTCACATTGCATTAGGTGAAAATAATTATGATTTTGTAGTTGCTGTTGATACGGATACAAACAATACTGGTAGAATTTTGTTTGAAACATCTAATTCCACAAGAATGGTTGCTGCAAATTCCGGGAATATTGGAATAGGGACATTGAGTCCTGTGTCATTGTTTCAGGTGAGTGCAAATACTTTAGGTGTTGAACATGACGCAAGTGTATGTATTGGTACAACAACCGGTAATTCGAACATGAACATTTACGGATCATTTACCGGTCCAGTAGACAATTTGACAGCTACTCACACTGCTAATGAAACAGATTTTACTTTTAACTTTTCAGGAGTAATTAATTATACGTTGAATTTACCAATTGCCGGAACCTGCACAGGCAGAGTTTATTTAATTAGAGTAAACATGGCTTCAAACAAAAAAGTTGTGATACAACCATACACAACAGAAAACATAAATGGTGCAGCTAAAATATCTATTAACGGAGGGCAGAGTATTATTATAGCGTGTGATGGGAGTGCATGGTTTAGTTATTAGCTTAAACTCAGGAGAGGGAATAACCTCACCCCCTAGCCCCCTCTCCTAAACTCAGGAGAGGGGGAATAAGGTTGAGGTGTTTGCAGGAGAGAATGATGAAGAGAATATTGATTTTATTATTACTTTTAAGCGCATCAACTGTGTTTGCAGGGACCGGTACATTGGAAATCAGCACAATAACAACAACAGGGAGTGTTCTGTACATTGATCTTAAGGCAACAAATGATATGAGGATGGGCGCAAGTTCACTCAATGTAGAAGGGTATTCCGGTAATGTTGGAATCGGAACAACGAATCCCGGCTATAAACTGGAGGTTGAAGGCAGTATCCATATTGGCAGCGGTGCAATGTATTTTCCTGACGGAACTAGTATGTCGTCTGCAAATGCAGGGTCTGCATCTTCATTATCTGATACAAAGGATGTAGTAATTACTGCGGATTCGGATGCTGATAATAATGGTCAAATTGAAGGTTATATTGGCGGTACTCAGGTATTTGTTGTGGCAAATGATGGAAATGTGGGGATTGGAACTACGGGTCCGACTGCAAAACTCGATGTGGTCGGTGATATTGATGCAGCGAATCTTACGTTATCAAATACACTAACTGCTGCAGCGGTTGATACAGGTCAGGGCGCATACGAAGTATATGCAATGAACCAGGATGTGGAAACAACAGACAATGTTATATTTAGCCAGGCAAATGTAACCAATACACTTACTGCAGGTACTCTTACAGATGGGACATTGTCAATTACAGGCGGGAATTTAACATCAGGCAATACTTTGAGCAGTACACAAGGTACATTTGATCAAGTGAATGTAACATCAATTACTGCAGCTTCAATTGTGTATTTCGATGATCCGATAAACATGAACAATAATGATATTCAGGCATACAGAATTTTGGCAGATACAATACAAGCTGCATCAATCGACGGATTAAATATTTCAGATGATTCGAATACACTGTATTTGAAAATTCAAGACGGCGGGAATGTTGGAATTGGGGAGTATGATCCTTCCTATAAACTCGATGTGGCAGGCTCAATTAGATTTTCGCAAGGCGCGCTGTATTTTGCAGATAATAGCAGTATGACAACAGCCGGAGTAGGGTCTGTTACATCGATTAGCAATAGCACGGATGTTGTTATAACTGCTGATTCTGATACAAACGGAACCGGTTACATACAGTTTGTTACAAGCACAACGGAAAAAATGCGTATCCAAAATACCGGTATGGTAGGAATAGGAACAACTAATCCTGCATATAAACTGGACGTGAATGGCGATATACGTATAGCAACCGGCGGTCTTTTCTTTCCCGACGGGACAAGTATTACAACTGCAGGCGCAGGCTCTGCAGGCGCATTGTCAAACACAAAGGATGTAGTATTAACCGCAGATTCCGATACAAATGCGCAAGGTGAGATATTATTCAATATTGGAGTAACGGAAGTAATGGCAATACTTAATAATGGCAATGTTGGGATTGGCAGCATTAATCCGGGTAATACTTTGGATGTGAATGGAACCGTGCAAGCAACGGACATGACACTTACAGGCGCTCTTACAGCTGCAACTGTAAATACGGGGCAAGGTGCAAATGAACTTTATGCGATGGATCAGGATGTCCAAACTTCGGATAATGTAACATTTCTTGGAGCAGCCATAACAAATACGTTAACTGCCGGAACTTTGACAGACGGGACTTTGAGCATCACAGCCGGGGATATAACCTCTGCAGATCAAGTGACAGGTAATACTGCAGATTTTAATCAGGTGCAAGTTGATAGTATTAGCGCAACAAGCACAATTTATTTACAGGATAATTTAGACATGGGAACAAATATTCTTTATGCAGGTACAATGCAGGCAAATACTGTAAAGGCAAAAACCAGTCTAGGTCTTTACATTGAGGATGATGGTGGAAACGGCATGTTTATCGAGGATGGTGGAAACATTGGAATCGGCACAACAACTCCATCATACAAATTGGATGTAAACGGAAGTATACGTATAGGAACAGGTGGGTTGTACTTTCCGGATGAAACCTTTTTAACAACAGGGTCATCAGGCAGCGTTGATATACTTGAAAATGATGAGGACATTACACTTTCTGCTGATCATGATACAAATAGTACCGGTGAGATTCAGTTCAAAACAAATGGAACTGAAAAAATGGTTATCTTGAATGATGGGAATGTTGGAATAGGGGTGACAAATCCAAGCGGGCTTTTTCAAGTGGGCGGCGGAACGCTTACGGTTTTATCATCAGGCAGGGTTGCAATAAATAAAGCAACTGCAAATTCAATTCTAGAGATCAATGGATCTCTGGCAGGAAAAGTCACAAGCCAGACTGCAACATATACTGCAGCGGACGAACTTATCATCAATTATTCAGGTACTGCTACAGTGACCCTAAATCTTCCTCAAACTTCTACTGTGACTGGACGTATGTATCTGATTCGAAACAATAAAACCGGCGGAAGTTTAATAATTGATCCAAATGCTTCTGAAACTATTGACGGAAATGCAACGTATGTGATGCCGCAAGACACGGGTATGGTGATTGTTGCGGACGGAAGTAATGGATGGTACAGTTATTAAAAATTTGGACTAACTCTTCTTAATCAAACAGATAAAATAAACTACGGATATAACCTTGTCGAAAAGCACTTTTATACTCTTGTTTCCAAATATCATTTTTAAGTACAAATCTAGTTGCTAAAAAATCCTTTCTGATTTCACTACTCGAATGTTCTTCGTCAAAAATTCACTCAGATTCGCAAACAGTTCGCTAAGTAATACGTAGTATATTTGATATAATACTACCACAGTTATAGCACACAAAAGCATGTTGCGACAGGGGGGATAATGCGAAAAACACTTATCTTTATTATTACAATCACATTATTTTTGCAGACAACAGGTTTGTCATATCAATACACATCAAAAAACAGCGATACGATTTCAGTACCTAGTATTTTTGCAATGCAAAATAAAAATAAAAGAAGAAAAGCGTGTAAGGTACTAGAAGAGCAATTCACTGAATTAGTTAAAGACAAAAGCATAACTTATGTAGAGCTATGGAGTATGTTTGATGATATAACACATTCGTACTCTGAAGAACTAATCCTGGAACTTGTAGAAAATATGGTAAGAATAGAGTATGGACAAATCAGTGAAAAATTGGGAATTTCTGATTTTGATGATATTGAGGAGAGTCTAAAAGAAGCATTCATAAAGTTTGGCTTGGATGGCATAGAGGAACTTATTAGTAAAGCAGGGGATTCGTTCTTTTTTGGTGATTTCTCGGTACTAATAGATGCATTTACTGATACAGAAGAATTAGATATAGCTGATTTTTGGCCAGATGTTGTCCGACTCGGAATAAGAGCGGGTGAAAATGCAGGTTGTTTGTTTGGGGATATTTTGCCCCAGGCAATAGGGAAAGGACTTGTAGAAGATCCAAGTGATTTGAATAGTCTGGGTAATCAGTTTATTAAGTTAATAGAAAAAGCAGGTAAAGCTACTGCTACGGGGTTAATTACGAATGAGTTTTCTATGTTAAAAGAAGTATTAGGAGAGGATACAAAATTTGCACCATGGCTGTCATGTCTTGTTGAGCTCGGAATAGATGCATCTGAAAATGCTAATGATTTATTTAACTATGTTTTACCAGCGGCAATAGAGGCAGGGCTAGTAAAAGATAGTAAGGATTTGAGGGATGTAGGGAAGCAGTTAATTAAGTTAATGAACGATACGAAAAGTTCTAATATCAATGTTTCTTTGGCAGCTCCGGTTTTCTATTCAATACAAAAGGAAGGGAGTATAAAAACTTTTAACGATTTGAAGAATGTATGGGACAAGCTTATTGTTTTATATAAAGGACTAGATAAAAATGCTGTCTATGTATTTGGGCGTATTTTACCTATGCTAATACAGATAAAACTTATAAAAAGTCCAGATGATTTAAGTATTGTAGAAAATCAGCTTATTCCTTTAATGAAAGTAATAGGTAGAAATGAAACCGCTTGTTTATATATGGCTGAGATAATAAAATTATTGCCAAAAGAACTGCTGCAAAATGTAAAAATACAACTTTCTGAAATGTTAGATAATTCTCAAATCCATAAACAAGAATTATTAAAGAATTTAAAAGAATTGATAAAACAAAAAAAAATAACCTCAGATAATATAAAAGAATATTTAGAAATTGGAGTTTTACTTAAACAAGATGCATGGGTATATTTTAGTAACTTGAATAAAAAGAGGGATATAGTTGAAAATCAAAGAGCAACATTAGAATTTTTACGAGCTTGTGAAGACAAGAATCTTACCAAACATGATTTTGTACAAGCAATGGTTTCATTATTTGGAGAGGCTTTTGGTAGTAAAGAACAATGGGAACAACTTTGGTCTGATGATAAGTCGGAACGAAAAAGGAGACTAAGAATCCTCAAAAAAGTTTTGCTGGGGCAATTAGAAGCTAAAAATATGGAAGAACTCGTTAATATGATAACCAGGCAAATTAATATCAATGGATTTGTAAAACTTGTAATTTCAAAAATAAAAACTTTAGATATCACATCTGAATCAAAGGGGGAATGTTTTAGTTTAGAACAGGAAATAGCTAAAATATTTCCTGCTTTTAGAGAAATAATAGGGAAAAAGCAACATGGGACACATGAGTGGCCATTGGATATTCATACATTGAAAGTTATGCAGGGCATAGTCACTAATCCGAATTTCGAAAAATTATCTTTTGAACATCAAAAAACAGTATTATTAGCTGGTTTGTTTCATGATATAGCAAAAGGAGCAAATCAAAAACAGCCAGCTCCTGATCCTGATCATTGTGTAAACTCCTATCATAAAGCAACAGAAATGTTAAACCAAGCAAGATTACTAGGAGCTGATTTACCACAAGAAGTAATAAACGACATATTAACGTTAGTTTTATTCCATGATTGGGAGCAATTAATAAGGGAACTAATAATAAAAAATGGCAAATTAATCGAGATTTTAGGTTTGAAATCTAATTATACGTACGCTCAAATATTAGCAGGAGCATTAAGAGGTCATCTGTGGGACCTGATGCAAATACTGGAACAAGCAGATATGAAAGGAGTTGGAAATGGGTTTTGGGAATCTCATAAAGATGAATATGAAGCTCGAAGAATAGAAATAGAAACGAAAGTTAAAGCAAATCGTATGGGACAATTATGGATACCTCAAACAAAGATTTCCATTCCAACATCAAATGCTTCGCTTAAAATTATTGATTTAAGAACAATGCATGGGTTAAAAGCTTTGAATTTATTAGATAGGTTAGAGTTGAACGTATTTGTGCATGCAAAAAAAGATGTTTCATCAGGATTGACAGATATGGTATCGTCGTTGCATACAAATATTCTAAATTCTTTAATAAGTGTTTCATATTGGGCGCAGGGTGTATTTAATACTTTTAGGAACAGTAAATTTGGACTCATTTTTAAAGTAATGAATCAAAATATTATAAGAGGAAGTCGGGAAAATATAGAATCAGGTTATAAAAAAGGATTTCCGCAATTATTGGAAAACATAGGTTCGAGACCTGCATTATTAGATGAATTAAAAACAAAACTGGGAATAGAGGGAAATGAAGAGGTATTTTTGAACTTTATGGAGAAAATAAGTACATACGAAGATTTATCAGATATACCAAATCAAGAACAATTTAATGTTGGGGAGATTGTTATAAGAGGAGAACAAGTAAAACCATTATTATTGGAATTTATTGAAGAAAATTTCTTGAATCCAGGAGATAATCCATATAATAATCATAATGAATTTCTAATTATGTGTCCGGAATCAACAGGAATTTTTTATGCAGCAGATGATAATACAAAAGGAATAGAAGAAGTCCCTGAAAATTTCAAAGCATTGGCGAGAACAATGGGCATACCAATAATAATCGTAAGTAAATATAGTCCAATTGTAAGAAAGACAATGGCAGAAGTATTAAAAATAATAAGAAGTGAAAAGTTCAAGGATTTTAGTTTTGAACAATTATACAGCATGAAATGGGCTGCGTAATCAGCCCTTTATCACTGCCAAAGGTTCCATACGTGCGACTTTTATCGCAAGACCCGCATTGTGACAAATATTGACGACATTATTAACATCCTTGTAAGCATAGGGCGCTTCTTCTGCAAGTGTTTTGTAGTGTGCAGTTTTAATTGTAATTCCCAATTTCTGCATATTGCGTTCAACATCACGGCCCGATTCTTTTTTGAGTGCTTGAGTGCGAGACATCACTCGTCCAGCGCCGTGACAAGTACTTCCAAAGGATATATTGAGCGCTTTTTCAGTGCCAGCGAGCACGTACGAACAACTGCCCATTGTGCCTGGTACCAGAACCGGTTGTCCCGAACTTTTATATTTTTGCGGAACCTCAATTCTATTGCCTGGGAATGCACGGGTTGCGCCTTTTCTATGTACGATTAATTTCATATCTTTTCCGTTAAAATTATGATTTTCAATTTTCCCAATATTGTGCGCAACATCATAAACAAGTCCCATACCGAGCTCATTCGGCGATGCATGTAAAACTTTTTGAAAACTCTGCCGCACTGAATGCATAATACATTGCCTATTTGCCCATGCATAATTCGCAGCACATGACATTGCGGCAAAATACTCCTGTCCCTCACTCGAAGTAAATGGCGCGCACGCGAGCTGACTATCGGGAATATGAATATTGTATTTGCGTACAGCGCTGCGCATTACTCGTATAAAATCATCGCACACCTGATATCCTAGTCCACGTGAACCGGTGTGTATCATAATGGTTATGGCATCCTTTAATAACCCAAAGTTCGCAGCCTTTTGCTCGTCATAGATTTCTACGACTTTCTGAATTTCAAGGAAATGATTGCCAGCGCCAAGTGTACCGAGTTGTGATAGACCCCGTTCAATTGCATGCGGACTAATGACATTTGCATTTGCAGTTTCCAGTTTTCCATAATCCTCGATTACATCCAAATCTTCATTCAATCCATATCCATTCTCAACAGCCCAGTACGCGCCCTTTGTCAAAACATTCCGTATGTCAGTCTTACTGAGTCGGATTTTACCTCCGCATCCGATCCCTGCCGGTACTTCCTGAAAAAGCATATTTATCAATTCAAGGGATTTGTTCTTGATATCTTCGTGCGTAAGATTGGTTCGAACAAGCCTAACACCACAATTAATATCATACCCTATGCCGCCCGGAGAAATTATTCCATGATCATAATCAAATGCTGCAACCCCGCCGATCGGAAATCCATAGCCCCAGTGAATATCCGGCATTCCAAGCGAGTATCCCACAATACCTGGCAAACATGCAACATTTGCAACCTGCTGGAAAGCATTTTCACTACCTGGTGCTTTCAGTATTTTTTCATCTACAAAAATGAGTCCATTGGTCCTCATACATTCATTCTGCGGCAGTAAGATACGGTAATCATCAAGTCTTTTGTATTGCATATATTAAATCTCCTTTTTCTGATTCTAATTCAAAAATTTCTAGTTTTTCAACATAAAGGACGGAATCATTAGGATTAATATTTTCATAGACTGTTATTTCAGGTCATGTCTAAAAGCGTTTTCTGAGGTCTTACAGCACGCATTTTACTGACCCTCCAAATATGAACTTGGGAAAAGCAGAAGCAAAGTAAAGCTGAGCACAAAACCTGAATTTATAATAGTATGGCGATAGAAAACCATAGAAGTATAAAATTTGCAAGCTAAACTATTCAGACCCTTTCTTAATGTAAATTTTTATTTTTTCACCTTCTTCTTCAATTTTAAGAAGTTCATTCCCGGTGGCTGCGCACCAATCCGGCATATCTTCTTTGCTTCCTTCGTCAGTTACCAAAAGTTCAACTACTTCGCCTTGCTGCATTTCTTTCATTTTTTCACTAAGTTTAATGATAGGCATTGGACATAATAATCCAAAACAATCAATTGTGTAATCTTTTTCCATACTTTAACCCCTAAATGAAAAGATTTATTTTGCTTTTCTTTGCATCTGCAATGTATGTTGCAACACCTGATGTCTTTTCAACCTCATTGATCAGGTCATTTTTGCTGATGCCCATGAACTCTAAGGTTGTATTGCATGCAACAATTTTTGCACCCATGGTTTTTGCTGTTTTAAGCATTGTTTGAGTGTCATTCATATTGACTTTTTTCATGATGTTTTTCATTAGATGTGTTCCAATACCTCCCATATTAAATTTCGATAGTTTTAAATTATGCGCACCCCCTTTGTTAAATTTACTAAAAAGTTTTCTAATAATTCCAATTTTTTTCTTTGTGGTATTTTCTTTTCGAATAACATTTAATCCCCAGAATGTAAAAAATAAAGTTACATCCATGTTCATAGATAAAGCTCCGGTTGCAATAGTGAGTGCAGCAAAGACTTTATCAATGTCTGAACTAAATACAATTATTGTTGCTTTTTCTTTTTCTGGCATAGTTAAAATTCCTCCGTGTTTTTATAAAGTGGTGACATCTGTCTGAGTTTCTCAATAATGGGTGGGAAAATTTCAAGTAAATAATCAATATCTTTTTCTTTATTAGCTGTTCCTACTGAAAAAACAATCGAACCTTGCGCAAGCGCAGCCTCTATTCCACATGCTCTTAAAACGTGTGAGGCTTTCAAAGCTTTTGATGTGCATGCTGAACCACTAGAAACTGCAATACCTTTAAAGCTTAGGTTTAGCAACATTGATTCACCTTCGATGAATTCTATACAAAAACTTGCATGATGTGGAAGTCTGTTTTCTAGGTGTCCTGTTGCGTATATATTTTTAATTTTCTTTGGAAGTTCAGTGAGTAGTTTATCTCTTAGAGGAGATACATGTTTTGTTCTGGAAGTTATTTCGTTTTTTGCAAGTTCACATGCTTTCCCAAGTCCAATAATACCCGGTACATTTTCTGTTCCTGCGCGTTTGCCGCTTTCCTGTATACCGCCGTCAATAAACGGAAGAATTCGAACACCTTTTCTTATATAAAGAGCTGCAGTTCCTTTTGGTCCATAGAATTGGTTTGCAGCAAAACTTAACGCATCCACATGCTGACCATTCACATCAACTGAAATATTCCCAACTGATGCAATAGCGTCCGTATGAAATAAAATATTTTTTTCTTTAACAATTTTCGCAATTTCACTAATTGGCTGGATAGTTCCTATTTCACTATTTGCGTGCATAATTGAAACGAGAATAGTATCGTCTTTCAATGCATTTTTTACATCGATTGGAGTTACTATTCCATATTTGTCGACGGGTATTTGTGTAACTGTAAATCCAAATTTTTCTAATGTTTTTACTGAATGTAAAATTGATTGATGTTCAATTGCTGAAACAACAATATGCTTGCCTTTTGATTGGTTTGCAAATGCCAAACCCTTTAAAGCAAAATTATTGGATTCTGTTCCACTTGCAGTAAAATATATTTCGTCAACTGCTGCATTAATAAGGTTGGCTGTTTGTTCACGCGCCTTATCAACGGCATCTTTTACTGTTTCACCAAATGTATGCAAGCTTTGAGGGTTTCCAAAATGTTCTTTAAGATAGGGCATCATTGCATCAAGTACTCTGGGGTCTATAGGAGTGGAAGCAATATGATCAAAGTAAAGGTTGTTCATATCAGCTCCTTTTGAGAAAATTAGTTAATCTTTTGATATTATAACCGCATCTTCGGATTTTATCCAGCCTTTTAAGGATTCTTCGTCCATTCCGATTTCAATCCAATCATTAGATATAGATTCAACTGAAACTTTGCGACCCAGTGGAACAGTGAATCCAACAATATTTTCTGTGTTTGGACCGGAATAAACATTGACGTCTTGTTTTGAAACAACAGCAGAAAGTTTAGAGTAGGTAGAATATATGGCAAGAGTCCATAAAAAAAATAATATTCCAAGACATATTGAGGAAATTTTTAGCCAGAAGAGCCATCTTGGATAGAATTTAAATGAAAGAAAAAGAGTTAGAAAAAATAGTGAGTACAATATGAATGTAATGCGGGCTGCCTCATTTAAAGACAGAGACGAGAGTATATAATGCCATATAGAATATTTTTGTCCGGTTAATGCATTATAAAATTCACGGTTATGTCGAATATTCTCATTGCGAGGGGAAAGTTTATATGCGCGTTCATTGTAAACAATTGCTATTGGGAGATTGTTGAGTCTATAGTAAGTATTCCCAATGTTGAAAAATAATTCGCTTGATGAAAGTCCTTGTTTTTCGATGCTTGTGTAGATAGATAAAGCTTTTTCATAATTTTTATTTTTGTACTCTTTATTTGCATTTTGAAAATGTGTTTCAAGTGTTTGAGCAAATGTAAAACCTGAAACTATAAAAATGAAAATGAAAGTTTTTAACGCGCTTTGTTTTAGATTCATGTTTATGCTCCGATAGAATAACATTTGTTTAAGTGACGCAGGAACGACTAAAATTCTTCGTATGAAAGAGTTTGTGTTAGTCACGTCAAGTGTTAACTTGAATATATTTATCAAGTTGTGAAAGAGTGTTGTGTAATTTCTTTGTTAAATTTTTAACATCCTCTTTCTTTATCGTACTTGGCGCGTAGCGCATGAAATCCAGCCTGTTCCATTGTTTTATAAGTTCGTCAATTAAGTATTTATCGATATTTTTTATTTCCAGATCATTTTGAACTTTTCTTATAGTTAAACCAGCAAATTCGAGGTTAAGTTTTTTTGCAAAGTAATTTGTTATTGTGTTCGATAAAATTTGTACAGCTTCTTTTTCATCTTTATTTAAAACTTTTTTTGATTTATTTATGTCTGCCAATGCTTCGCGTAGAGCTTTTCGCTTTTTGTATGAAATCGGGTCTTTTGAAATTGTATATCGATAAAAACGCCGCAATAAAACCAATAAATACAAAAGTGGGAAAAGTATAACGAACAACCAGAATTTACGATTATTGAGTAATAAAGTGCTTCCAGATTTTAGTTTGGTTTTCTCTTCGATGAATCGAATATCTTTTGCAATTTGTTTAACTTGTTCCGGCAGGTATATAGATTCTAATTCGTCGGTTTTCTGTTTTGATCTGTGCTTAATATTTAATTTTATGGGCGCAGATTTAAGCTCTATATACTTTTTTTTCTTATGATCAAAAAAAGAAAAACTTGCTTGCGGAAGATTTAGTATTCCTGATACTTTTGGAACGAGTGTGATTTTAAATGTCTTGGAACCGGATACTTTATAATTTTGCTTTGATATGTTTTCCGATGATATGGAGTCATATTTTTTAAAATTCGCAGTATCTAAGAGGCTGGGTTCGGTAACTGATTTTATATTTCCAGAACCTCGAATGGTTAAGGTGTAAGTTAGAGCATCGCCAACACTTATATTTTTTCTATCAACTGAAGTGCTCATTTTATATTGACCAACAGCTCCATTAAAAGATGCTGGTTTCCCTTTCGAAGGAAGAGGTAAAATATTTAATTTTATTGGATTTGTTTTTAAGGTTACAGGTTTGCCGCTGGAAAAAAACCTGCCAAAGAAATCATCATCAAAAAATGAATCTCTTGATCGTGAACTGGAGTCAGGAACACTTACCGTCAGACTTGCATGTCCAATTGTTTGTTTTCCGCTTGTTGTTGCAAAAAGTTGTGTTGTTACTTCTGTAACTCTATATCTAACACCATTAATATTTGTCATGTAGGTTTTCTGCGGCGGCAAGTCTTCTGCCCAAAAACCGGATATGTCAGGAGGAGAATATTGCGGACCGCTGGTTAAATTGATTCTTGTATAAAATCTGAAAGTTAAAGTAATAGGTTCATTTACATAAGCGGTTTTTTTATTTGTTTGCAGAGTTATAAAAACATCTTTTACTTGTTGAGTCTGAGGCAATTGTCCCGGTGTAGTTTGAGTTTGTTGATTTGTTATTTGTGTATGGCTAGACGGTGTTTTAACAACTTGTACATTTATTGGAGTAGTTGAAAAGGTTTTGCTCTGATGAGTAATAGATATAGCTGGGATGGTATATTGGCCAATTGATTGAGGACTAAGTACATAATTATATACCAGCGACGATTGCATTTGTCCATTGACGATTGAAATGTTTTGCGAACGACCGGATGAATAAACAGTAAATCCATTTATTTGTGGAACACTTGGAGTCGGCAAGTTCCGTGCGCTGCCAGACACACTTATCTGCAAAATAATTTGACCATCTTGCGTAACAGTATTTTTATCTACACTTGCAGATATAGAGATATCCTGAGCAAATAAAAAGCTGCAATTTAATATAAGTAAAATTCCTAATAATATTTTTTTCATTTTAGTTTTTTCTCACCAATCTCTTTCCTTTGGGCTAAATCCCTTAAACTTCCTCATTTGAGCTTTTTTGCGATGTTCCGGCGATTCCTGCAGAGCTTCAAGCAATCTTTCCGCATCCTCTTTTTTCATGCCTTTTTCATCTTTTTTTTCCTCAGATTCTTTTGCTTGCTGCTGCTTATCTTTTTTCTTGTCTTCTTGTTTACCTTTTTCTTTTTGTTCTTCATCACTCATTTTCTTTTTTGCATCTTTCTTTTCTTTGTACATAGTATCTTTACTTTTATCCTCTTTAGTCTGCTTATCTTTTCC
>JBHPKP010000018.1:0-17934 GCA_042566505.1 bacterium
CAATCGCTTTTTCACCTCTTTCACCCGTACGAATCCTTATACAGTCAGGCAAGTCAAACACAAAAATTTTACCATCTCCTATTGTTCCGGTGCGTGCACCCTTTGTTATTGCATTAATTGTAAGCTCAACAAATTCTTCATTTACTGCAATTTCAAGCTTAACTTTTTTCAATAAGTTAATCTCATGCATAACACCTCTATACGTTTCGCTATAGCCTTTTTGTTGACCGCACCCCAAAACATTACTCACAGTCATCTTATGAATGTTTGCGTCAAAAAGCGCTTTTTTTACATCCGGTAATTTATGCGGTTGAATCATTGCTATTATTAATTTCATTTTATTTCTCCTTCTTTATATTTTTTTATTCAGCTATAAATACTTGAAAACCTGCATAGGATTCCATTCCATGCTCAGTAATATCAAGTCCTCGTAATTCTTCATCTCTAGTCACCCTGAGTCCAATAGTTTTATCGATAAGCTTGAACACAATTCCCATACTTACAAGTACAAATACAGCTACTGTCAAACATCCAAAAATCTGAACACCTAACTGTGAAAAACCGCCTCCAAAAAATAATCCATTACTTACCAGACCCAAACTTTTTTTGCCAAAAAGTCCGACTGCAACAGTCCCCCAAATACCATTAACACCATGTACAGGAAATGCCCCAACAGGATCATCAATATTTAGCTTATCCAAAAGTACAACTGCTAAAACAACAAGTACTCCACCTACTGCACCAATTATAATACTAGCAATCGGATATACAAATGCGCATGGAGCTGTTATTGCAACCAGTCCTGCTAATGCACCATTCATTGCCATAGACAAATCAGGCTTACCAAACAGTTTCCAAACCGTGATCATAGCAAATATACCGCCTGCTGCAGCTGCAAGGTTTGTATTAATAGCTATGCGTGCAATCAAATCCCCATTTCCAACTGACAAAGTCGAACCAGGATTAAACCCAAACCAACCAAACCACAATATAAAGACACCCAATGATGCAAGCGGGATATTGTGTCCCGAAATAGCATTAGGAGATTTATCAGGATTATATTTTCCAATCCTAGGCTTCAATATTATAGTTCCAATAAGTGCTGCACATCCACCTGTTAAATGCACAACAGTTGAGCCTGCAAAATCAGCAAATCCAAGACTTGCAAGCCAGCCACCACCCCAAATCCAATGACCAATTATAGGATATATAAAAGCTGAAATTATAAATGAATAGATCAAATATGCATGAAACTTCATACGTTCAGCCATACCACCTGCAACAATAGTTGCAGCAGCACCACAAAATGCAGCCTGAAAAAGCCAAAAGGCAAAAAGCGGTACATCTGCACCCGACTCAGCACCACTCATAAACCAACCAGAAAAACCCATAAATCCATTTCCTGTGCCAAACATTATCGCATACCCAAATACAAAGAAACCAATAGAAGCCATACAAAAATCCAAAAAGTTTTTCGTCAGAATATTACAAGTATTCTTTGCACGAATAAATCCTGCTTCTACCATCCCAAAACCTGCCTGCATAAAAAACACCAAAAATGCTGCAATTAATATCCAAACAGTATCAACACCTCTAACTAAACTACTAAAATCATTCGAAGCAAAACATACCGACGGCAAAATCATTAAACAAACTGCCATTATTAAACTAAACCTAATTCTTCTTAATAAATACATTTTTAAAACCTCCTAAATTTTAAAATCTACTTTTAGTCCAAAAATGAATTCCTTATCCTGCCCAGAATCTTTTATCGAACCAAAAGGCACTGAATAATTTACAAAAGGCACAAAACTACTGCCCGATGATGTAAACGGAATATTTGCATCAGCACTTAATAATAGATCGCTTCCATCATCCAGATTATATCCATAACTCAATCCAAATGCTATTGAATCCACAAGTGATTTCACTACAAATGAATGACTAAAATCCACAAGTAAATAATCCGTATCATTAACAAAATCCCGATAAAATTTAATATTTGGTGATACTGCCGAATTATAATTTACTCCAAAATATATTTCACTCGAATAACCACCATATGGAAAGTCATAACCTACATACCCAATTACTAATTCAAGTTCTTCTAAATTATAGGTATAGCTAAAATCATAATCGAGCTCATTCACTTCTATTTCATCCTTATTATTTCCTACTGGATTAGTTGCCCAAATACTAACTCCAAAACCATATCCACTTATAGAAAATGTATTTTGGATTGCAGCATCCTCATCCTGCAGCATACCACGCCAAACATATTTGTTTACGTACGAAATATCTCCTGCTAGTTCCAACTTTGTCTTTTCCAAAAGAATTCCTGCACTTAAGGTTGATACAATAATAGACATTATCACAACAATTAATCCTGATACTTTAAAATTCATTTTCATTTTTCCTCCCTGGCATCAATAAAAAAAGACGCCTATTTTCAAGAAATACATTACGCATCCTTGCAAATAAGCGTCTTTGCTAAAGTTTATCCAAAAAAAATCCTTTCTGACAAATTCTATGTCAAAAAGGACTTCATCGTTCTTTATACAACTTTGTAATTATTGGTAATATACCATGATTTTACATAAAAGTCAAGTTTTTAAGTATCTCATTTTATGATTTTTAATTTTTTGATATACTATTTTTGATGATTTTAATGTATTTTTGCTATTTTTAACTAATCATATCTTTCTACTGTCATACGCCCAATTTAAAAGCGCCTGCCTTTGCTTTGGTCTGCAAGCAACATCTCTTTCTATACAGTGAATTTTAATTTGCGCAATATGTCGCTTCATGGCTTTCCAACGTTTTATCTGACGGTAATCATCCGGACATCTTTGTCCCATATAATATCTACAATACCATTGGAACCAGCCTCTTGGGTCTTCTTCATAAATCCAACCATTTTTTCGCCATACAGATAAAGGCTGTGATGCATTCATTCTAAAATAGTTTAATTCAGATACATGCCTTTCATGACAAAGTTTTACATTGATATACCAGTCTTTTGGAAATTCATTCTTGCAGTCTGTCATATATTTACCACCAAAAACTCCCATTTTAAGCATTTGCTTTGGTGTTAACTCTGGTTTGAATTCAGAATGGAAGTTTTTACCCATAGATTCAGCAAGATAACAAACATAATTTTGTTGCATAAAATCTTTTACAATTACTTTTTTAGGTTTAAGCATACATCCACCTTTTATAAATAAATGAGTACACCAAAAACCAAATAATTAAACAATGAAAATGTATATACCTCATCATTGTCAGCACCACCTTCTAGAATTCGATAACCAAATTTAATAGCTAACTTATCAGAATTTTTCATGATCGATTTTTGATTATTGACGATAAAGAAGTTTATCATATAGGAGCTTCCATTAAAGGTGCGATCCGTTTATGTATGAATTATGCTATTAGAAATAGCATAAGAATATGTAGGACGATAATAAATCTATCGTCTAACTATAATTTCATGTTGGTGAAATTCCAACCTCTTTGACATCGAGATGAAGCATAACCCACATGTCTTTGGAATGACTATCAAAGATGTGGATAGCCAGGGTTAAAAGGTGGTAATCAGTAGTTTCAACTGAACATCCCATCGAGCAGAGTTGAATATGGCTACGTGAGGAACCTGTGTCAGAATCATCGTCAGACGCAAAAAGCGTAATGAAACTGGAAACGCTTTAACCAAAAGGTATTGGGGCGAATGAGAGGTTTAGAGTCTTTGAATCTAAACTTGATGTTTCTCTGCCCTCGGTGAATAGCAGGAGCCTAAGTTCAACGTAAAATGAGATTATGGAACGGAATAACTGTATTAGTGTTCTCATTACAATGAGTAGGTAGTCAACCGTATACGCTAATATAGAGGGATTATCTCAGAAGCAAAAGCTCGGAGTAATGACCGAGATATGCAGACAGAGATACGATAGTATGGAGGATAGAGTCGTGAGTAACAGTGAAAAAATTATGAGCCAAGTGAAAACACTTAGGTATAAATGGGATACAATTCCATGGTCAAAACTAGAGAGGAAAGTATCTAAGCTGCAAAATCGAATTTATCGAGCCAGCAAAGAAGGTGACATAGCACGAGTAAGAAAACTTGAAAGACTCTTACTAACATCAACTAATGCAAAGCTTCTCGCAGTAAGGAAAGTAACACAAATAAATAAAGGCAAGAGAACAGCAGGAGTTGATGGCAAAGCGAATTTGTCAAAGAAACAGCGAATAAAGACGGCTATGGAAATAACTATGAAAGCAACAACAAAACCATTACGTAGAGTATGGATACCAAAGCAAGGAAAAGAAACTTTTCGCCCTTTGGGCATACCTACTATAATGGATAGAGCGAAACAAACATTGGTAAAAATGGCGCTTGAACCTGAATGGGAAGCAAAATTTGACCCAAATCAATATGGATTTCGCCCCAAAAGGTCGTGTCATGACGCTATAGAAGGGATATTCTGCGCAATTAATATGAAAAATGCATATGTACTGGACGCAGATATCTCAGGTTGCTTTGACAATATTGACCATGAAGTATTGCTTAGGAAACTCAACATAAGTCCAAAAGTAAGAAAACTAGTAAAAGTATGGCTTAAAGCAGGAGTTATTGACAACAATGTATTTGCAGTGACAGAAAGTGGAACTCCTCAAGGAGGGACAATATCTCCAATGCTAGCCAATGTGGCACTTTGTGGACTAGAAAGTGATATAAAGAAGGCACTAATTGAAGATTTATTTCAATTCTTAAAACTGAAAAGAAAAAAGATGTTAGAAGAACAAATAGTACCTTCAAAATGGAATGCTACAAGGGAGCAAGCAGCAAAAGGATTATCAATAATAATATATGCAGATGACTTTGTAGTTATCCATGAAAGTTTAGAGATAATACTTAAGGCAAAAGAATATATTGCCACATGGTTAAAGAACATAGGACTAGAACTCAATAAAGGGAAAACTAGAATTTGTCACACATATTTGCGATATGGAGACAATAATGTTCCCGGATTTGATTTTTTAGGGTTTAATATCAGACAATATGAAGATAAGCATAAGGAGCTAGGATATACAACTCTAATAAAACCGAACAAAGAGAGCATAAAAAGACATTTGTATAAAATCGCAAAAACAATAGATAAACATCGATGGGGAAATCAATACATTCTTATAAAAGCACTTAATCCAATTATTAGAGGTTGGTGTGAATATTATCGATACTCAGTAGCAAGCAAAATATTCAGCAGTACTGAGTATGAAGTTATGAACAAAATCTTTCGATGGATTCACCGAAAACATTCTAATAAGAACGGTAAGTGGAAAAAGAATAAATATTTTCAAGTTGATGCGAGATCTAAGTGGCGATTCAGAATACCTGATAAGATTGGGTTAGTCAGACATAGCGCATATCAAATTATGCGCTATATTAAAGTAAGAGGAAACAAAAGTCCATTTGATGGAGACTGTGTGTATTGGAAAAACCGAGAAAAGCGGAGCTATGTCGCAGCATGAGTAGTTAGAAAAAAGGCGGGTGTGTTTGACAAACACCATATTATTGAGGAGCCGTATGACGTGAAAACGTCACGTACGGTTTTGAAGCCGAGTTTAAGTGGCGACGCTTAGATTTAGGTTAACACCTTGGAAATAAATGTTTTGGATTCTCAAAAATCAAAGATAGTGAACTTTTGGAAAAAGTATTAAATAAATTAAATAACCAATAAAAATCCGTAAAATCAGCGCATCCGTGAAATCCTTTAATCCGCAGTAATCCGTGATTCAGACAAACAACAGACAACCATCACTTTTTTCAAAAATTTCATTTGTAATAATCCCAAATATATTATTTATTATATTTATGTTCAACAAACTCGAAAACATGCTTTCGAATATTTTCAGCAACATCAAACTCGTTGAAAATGCCTTACTTGGACTGGAAGGCAGTTATGTCGAACTTTTGACTATTCTAGCACTTGCGCTTCTTGCAGTTATCCCCATCATTGTACCGAAAAAAAATAGACAGCTAATCAGACACTTAAATCAGATATTTGGAATCTTTGTTTTTATTTTTGTGGTATTCACATGCCTTGGTGTATTTGGAATGATTAGAAATTTTGTACGCGGTTTAAATGAAATAGGTCGAGAAAATATTATCGCGCTTTATTATTGTTCAGTGCCTGTCATGATTATTGTCACATCAATGATCTTTGGCTCTCTTTTCTGCGGCTGGATCTGCCCGACTGGTGCATTGCAGGAATTCATTGGATTTTTAACGAAAAAACAGTCTATTGATTACAAAAAAAAAGGCTACCCATTTTCCAAGAAAATGCTAATCATGACAATCGCTGTTGCCTTAATTTTTATAGGCTGGATATATAGACTAAGCATTACACGCATGTTCTTCGTGGAGGATGCAAGTATTTACTGGTCGGAAATACTCATCATACTTTTATTTATACTTGTGTTTAAACAAAAGCAGTGGGATATGAAACTTAGAAGATTAAGAATCATTTCATTTTTTATTATTCTAGTTACGGCTCTATTAAGCATGCGCATAACTTCACCTGTACATTTTGGATTTGCAAAGGTATACGATCCAGCATCATTTCTTGCAACTATTATGGTTGTTCTTGCTGCAATTGTTGTACCTCGAATATGGTGCAAATACTTATGCCCGTGGCGCACTGCAATTGCATGGTGCTCAAAACATAGCGTACGTACAATCGAATTCGATAAATCAAAATGTATATGGTGCGATAAATGCACCTATGTGTGCCAAGTTGATGCAATTGATAGAGGCAACATAAATTTCAGTGAATGTCACATGTGTCTTGCATGTGTTGATATATGCCCTACCAGCTGTTTAAATCTTAAAGATAATTGGAAAATCAAACATGAAAAAGATTAGCTTGTTAATTTTTTTATTATTAACGCCAACCTCTCTACTTGCTCATACTTGGCATGCAGAAAGAGCAAACAGCCAAGGTACTGCATCAATTGTGTATGAAGGTGTGCGTGATTTGGATGAATGGCATTATTTGTACAGAACCGGTCGCAAATATGAACCGGGTGTTCCGGTTTGGGCATCACCTGCTTTAAGCATTATTGCAGGTCATCCTGTTGCATTTATCGGCGGATATGATCAAACTATGCATGCGCTTGATCTTTCGCAAAAAAAGGTCATGTGGCGAAAAATCACAAACGGTGAAATCCAATCTACAGCTGCTATTTACAAAGGAGTCCTTTTCTTTGGCTCAAGTGACAGGACACTTTATGCGCTGGATGCAAAAACCGGCAACAAAATTTGGACAAAAGAACTCATAAAACCATCATCAACACTTGACCACGCATATGTATCAAGCCCATTTATCCAAAATCACAAACTTTACATAACGTGTTTTGCATACGATAAAGCAATCCCCAGAAACCAACAAAAAAGCATCCTCTATTGCATTAACCCAAAAACCGGAAATATTATTTGGCAAGAATTTATAAACCTAGGCTATCTGAGTTCACCAATTGGATTTATATTTGAAAATAAAGAATACATAACGTTCTCAGCTAAACGCGGACTTCTAATATGCTTAGATGCAACAGATACTAGTCCCCAAAAAGTCTGGGACTATCAAATGCCGCACGAAGTTTTGGCGACCCCGGTTATATCGACAAGTGCCAAACAACCTTTACTTTTCTTAGGTTCAAAATATGGCGGGTTGGTTTGCATCAACGCACTAACCAGTGAAAGAGTCTGGAGTTTTATGACTGGCAGCTGGATTGATAGTTCTGCATGTGTTGGAACTATTGACGGACAGGATATAGTTTACGTAGGCTCACATGATTACTTTGTGTATGCACTCGAAGCTGAAACCGGAAAAC
The DNA here is from genome assembly GCA_042566505.1 of bacterium. Classification (GTDB taxonomy): domain Bacteria; phylum RUG730; class RUG730; order JBDRED01; family JBHPKP01; genus JBHPKP01. Next base: position 7,891 of record JBHPKP010000018.1, read on the forward strand.
TTCTGTGGAAAAAATTAGTTGGAGCAGAGGTTTACTCAAGCCCATGTTTCTTTAAAGCAAACAACGAGCATTTTATTTGCATTGGCTCACTCAATAACCACATTTATATTTTGGATGCTAAAACTGGCATAACAATCACATCATACTTCACAGGTCAGCCTATCTGGGACAAAATAGCAAAGGGTGATACTCGCTGGGGTTCGCCTACTGCAATTTCAGCAGGCAGCAATACAGTAATCATCCACGGTTCCTTCAACAACACTGTATTTGTGCTTCCATTATTTAAAGCATGCACTGTAACAGCCATGGCACGATCCGTAAAATCACTGTGGATTGGACTAATTGTGGTTTTGGTAATTTTTTTGGGTGTTGTGCTGCCGATAGTTATAAAGTTTAACTAGATTGGCTTCATTTCTCACTATCCTCCACCCATTTTTTCACTTTCTGAAATGGGTATTCTTCAAATATACCATAGCCTGTAAGTTTCTTTATTTTTGGCCCGGAAAATTGTGGAGTATGTATACCGCATAGGAATTTGGTGAGATTTAGGATGCTATGATTTTTTACTAATACTTTTTTGTATTCAGTTGTTAATTCACTGATTTTATATTTAGAAAGCGGCTTGAGCTTTGGTTCTTTGTAAAATAGCGCTTTTCCACTCTGGCACACTGAACAATGACCACATTCTTCTTTTTGCAATTTTTCACCAAAATAAGCAGCTAGCTGCTTGCTTAAACATGATTTCTGCTCGAAAAACTGAACCATATTATGGATTCTTTGTATTCCATGTTCTTCTTTTTGCTTAAAAAGCTTATAGAGTCTTTCAGTCAACTCTTGCGCATCAAATGCATGCTTCATAATATCATACATTTCAACCCCATCCCTTGCCCAAAGCTCAATCCAACCTTTTTCATTTAAATATTCCAATGCATTAACAATTCTTTGTCTGTTTGTGCGATCACTTTTATATGTTGCAAGAATTTTTTCAATATTAACATGTGTCCATGATATTTTCGTATGTGAATTCTTTAGAATCTCATCTATAAATTCATTTCTCTCACCTTTAAAATTAGCTAATATTTGCTTTGGTTGGATATTATACTTAAATGAATAACTTTCAAAATATATTAATTTTGGTTTAATAATGCCCTGCATATCCAAATATACAAGCAGTGTTTTTAGCGGCATTATCTTGATATTTAATAGTTTGGAAAGCGCGGCTAATTTTATTTCCCACACAAAATTTTTCTCATTTTTTATTGTAGTAACAAGCCTGCGTATGGATTCTTTTTCAGGGGTATCTCCATAAATAAAATTCTCTAAAAGATTGATATTCCCTCGTGATGCAAATACCTCACACACTGCATTTTGACCATCTCTACCGGACCGCCCAATTTCTTGACTATAATTTTCGATCGATTTTGGCAGATCGTAATGTATGATATGCCTGATATCTTTTTTATCAATCCCCATTCCAAATGCAATGGTTGCAACAACGCACTTAATATTTCCACTCATAAACCAGTTTTGGATTCGTTCACGTTCGTTATTTTTCATTCCTGCATGATAAAAAGCTGCATTCACATTATGAGCGCAAAGAAATTCCGCAACTTTTTCCGCAGTTTTCTGCAAAGTAACATATACAATCGTAGACTCATCTGGTTTGGACATCACTCTTCTAAGCAAGCTTTCTCGTTTTTTAGATGCTATGCGCGACGTAACTTTCAAGAAAAGATTGTTACGGTAAAAACCTGTAGCTATAACATTTTTCTCTTCGATATTAAATTTTGAACGCATATCACCAACTACCTGTTTGGTTGCAGTTGCAGTGAGTAATAAAATTTGCGGAATATTAAATTCTTTTTGGTAAATCGGCAGCTTCAAATATTCAGGTCTAAAATTATGACCCCATTCGGAAATGCAATGCGCTTCATCAATAACAAGTAATGAAACAGCCATTTGTTTAAGATGCATTCTGAACCGCTCATTCCTAAAGCGTTCAACTGAAATCATCAAAACTTTTAACTCACCTGTTTTAGCCTTATTCAGTATCGAATTATACTGAAATGTATCAAGCGTTGAATCCAAACGATCAGCAGGTATTTTGTGACTCTTCAAAAAATCAATCTGATCCTTCATAAGTGATAGAAGCGGTGACACAACCAAAGTTAAGTTTGGCAGCATAACTGCAGGTAATTGATAACAAAGCGATTTACCCGCGCCTGTCGGAAAAATCGCAGCACATGAAGAGCCATTCAAAATTGTGTCAATAACTTCTCTTTGTCCTTTTTTAAATGACGTAAATCCAAAATGTTTTTGCAAACGTTCTAATGGCATAAAAAACCTCCTTGTTATTTCAACACCCCTTTCTCAATACCTTTATTTTAGGACTGTATTACAATTTGGATTTTTTTGCAAGTTTTTTTTAGGTTTATATTATAGGTGAGAAACTATCTGAAACAAACCATTACTTACTTATAAAAAATAACAACATTGTCGCCAATAAATTCTAGTGATGCATTCCATTTAACTTTCAAAAATTCAAATGTTTTTTTTGAATAAAATGCAACATGTGTATCATCATTTTTATAGTACCAGTACGCAAATTTTTTTAAATCCGGCGAAAACTTTGTCATGATACCCAATATTCCATTTGGCTTCAAACATGACCATACTCTATCCAACTCTTTATTGGGATAAAATAAATGTTCAAGAACTTCAGTTGCAGTTATAAAATCATACTGTGTTCCAAAAACTGCGGACTCATTTGCATAATAGTGATCGTAGATTTGCATTTCATGCCCTTTCTCCTCAAACATGAAGCTCAAAACAGGACAAGGACCTGACCCAAAATCTAAACCGTGACTATTGGGTTTAATACGTTCATTTACAGGTTCAAAAAGTTTGTTTAAAAAACCTTTATACCTTTTATCATCCGGATTATTCTCGTGAAAATTGTATCTTTTAAGTTCTTCGGAAGGCTTCAGTCTTTGGTAGGCGGGCACAAAAACCAAATCACAATTTTGGCAGTGCAAGTATTCTCTAGTATCTTTAAATAGGATCACAACATTTGTATCATTACATAAAATACAAGCGGCTTGCATTTTCATTTATTTGCTACGAGAATTTTCTACATTTTTCAATATTCCAAGCGTTAGAAATGCTATGAGTGTTGCCATGAACGCACCTATATAAAAACCGCATCCAACTGCAAGCCCAATACCCGCACTCACCCAAATACTTGCAGCAGTTGTGAGTCCTATAACATTTTCCCGGCTCCGAATGATTGCACCTGCCCCCAAGAAACCTATACCGGTTACAACACTTGCAGCAATTCTGGATGGATCAGCTGTTTCACCTTTTGTAAATATTTGAAAAACATAAATCGAAACTAACATAATAAGTGTTGATCCCAAGCAAACAAGTATATGTGTTCGCAACCCTGCACTACGTTTTTGTTTCTCACGTTCCATTCCAAGCACACCACCCAGCACAGCTGCCAGCACCAACCTAAGTGCTGTATCCAAAGCAGTTAAATACATATTTCACCTCCAAAAGATATTTTTCTTGAGCTTGTCACAAAACTAATTTCTCGACTATAAAATAATCTCTCAATTATTTTTTCACCTCCTACAGTTTTTCTCAACTATAAATAATTACTTATTTATGCTGTTTCTGCTATTTACGTACCATTTTTCAACGAACAGGAGGTCATTTTTCATCAATTTAAAGATGCTTACTAATTACAAAAAACTTCCAAGCCGCGTGTCATTTCGAAGGAATAACGAGCCTAGGCGAGTATTGACTGAGAAATCTTTACCTTGGTTTTATTCTGCTCATTTGCGAAAAAGATTTCTCAGTCATAGCTCGTTAAAACTCGCTACTCCTTCGAAATGACACAAAGAACTTGAAGGCTATCTTTTTTCTACCTTAAACTTATATTTTTTCAAACCAAGCGACGCAGGAGCGCACTAACTAGCTCGTACTTAAGAGTTCCAATAGTTGCATCAAGCGCAGCTTATTAAAACATGCTACCAAAATTCAAATAAAATGACATTGACTCTTCGGAACTCACTCCAAAATCAATGGATAGAATGAATCCTTGATTATATGATGCCCGAAATCCCAGTCCATACGAATATTTAATATTCTTTAAAGTAGTGTTTTCGAAATTATTAAAAACTCTTCCAAAATCCCAAAATGGAACAATCATAATACTCATCAATTCTTTTTTTATATAAAAATCCCAAAATGAATATCGGAACTCTATATTCCCGAGCATCATAACAGGTCCAATGAACCTATTTTGACGAAATCCCCTAAGTGTTGTCTCCCCTCCAAGTCCGGTAACATGTCGATCACTACTTGGCATATTATTCATAACATAAAAAGGAACATCTCCATTTTTGATTGAATACATAAGCCTTGCTGCAAGAACAAGATTCAAGTACTTATCAAGTGGACTAACAAATGAACGCATAGTCAATGTAGTAATTGTATAATCAAAATCCGAAAGTACATTTTCCGATGAAAGAATATAAAACAAGTCGTGAAACATCCCTTTTTTCGGATTTACCTCATAGTCGCGCGTATCATACGCCATACCAAAACGCAGATTATTATTCCAACTTTCGCCCAGACCTATTATTTTATTGGATTGATAATCCTGCAAAAGTTTTGTGGTACGCATACTTGCCTCGTCACGATCACTAGAGCCAACCTCAAGTTTTGCAGAAACCGTATCACCCGTATAGTCATGAATATGTACCTTTGAAATATATACGCCACAGATCAATCTAAAAAATCTACTAAACATATCACGCTCAACATTTATATTTCCAACTGCAGTTTCACTCCGGAAAAAATTATAGTATGCATCTGTTTGACCATTTTGAATAACGGAAAGATTATCATAGTAATCATTGTACTTTGTAAAAGTTTTTCCGTTTGGTGTTTGTAATTTTTCTAATGTTTCTTCGCCTATTCCAAAGTATGTATCAACCAAATTTTTCATGTATAGAATCCGCCCTCGAACTCTATACACCGAATGTTTATAATATGGAGCATCCCAATCACACAAAAAACTATACATACCCTTTGTTGATCCTGAAACTGAAAAAGTTAGGGCATTAATATATGGAGTACAATTGAACCGTTCGTCCGCCCGATAGCCATTGTAATAATAGCCGGTCAAAAGAGCGATAATCAAACCTAAGTCCGGATTGTATGCAGGTCCTCCAATAACAGCCCAATATGACCCTTCTTTTTTTTGATCCAATGCATCTATATAGTTACAACTATCTTTTTTCAAAATCGTGTCAAGGTCCATAACCTTTGCAAGCTGTTCCTGTTCGCAAAAAGCATTCCCAATAAATGCACACATAAAAAATTGAACCAGAATAAAATATTTTAAACTTATTAATCTCACTTCAATCCTCTTTTGAAACTAGAATTAAAAAATCTGCATCATTCTGCACAAGCATCTTGTTCTCTACAAGCCTATTCAAAAAAATCTCACTTCAATCCTCTTTTGAAACTAGAATTAAAAAATTCGCATCATTCTGCACAAGCATCTTGTTCTCTACAAGCCTATTCAAAAAAATCTCACTTCAATCCTCTTTTGAAATTAAATTTAAAAGATTCCGTATCATTCTTCCCGTCCACATAGTTCTCTACAAGCCTATTCAAAAAATTCTTGCTAGGTTTAACATAACTTAGGTCAATTATAAAATTTCTAATGCCAAATTTGAACATTTTTTCAATTGCATTAAAAATCATTACCGGTTTCTCAGGTATCAAAATATTCATATCTGCTTCATTATGCTCTTGCAGAACAATATCTTTTTTATCAGATATAACTTTTTTATAATCAGTTTCCTTGAGCATTCTTGAACGTGTGATTTGTGGATATCCGAATATATTTAGCATGAGATATTGCCTCAAATTTGAACTGCAGAGGCGTGCGATATTCAAAACATCATGTTCCCACGATATAGTAAATTTGTTTACTCCATAATCTTTCAATGCTTTCGCGCTATATGCATTCATTGTATAAAGCCATGGACCGGAAATTTTTTCTGCCTCATCCGGTACAATTTTAAAATGGGATATGTTGTTTAAAAAGAATTTATTAACTCCCTTTTCATAAAATTTCCAGCAGGCATGTTTAAACTCTACAACATCTCTTTGGCTAATAAATGGCGTTAACTCAACTGCAACTTTTTTCATGTTGAATTCATATTTACTAGCGCATTTTAAAAATAAATTAATATTGTTTTTATTAACTGAAAAAATTATAAATTCAGGTTTCATCTCATCCACAAACTTTAACCACTCAAGATCATCAATTTTTAACCAAATATTTTTGCCTCTTTCAATCTTTTCATCCCACTGCCTCGCAATTAAACTTGTATAAGCATTTGAAGATTTTGTTTTCTCTTGCTTTTCATTATAATTATTAAAAATATCATTTAGCTCTTTTTTTATCTCTTTCTCATTCCAGGCATGTGATCCTGCAAGAAATACAGGATTTCCAATTGAGAATCCTGATAATAACTGCTCTATCACATAATTTTTACCTGCTTTAGAAATATCAGTTAGCTTAAAGACCTTTGTGTTGTCAGTTTGTGGATTTGAGATACGTACCCTATCACCCGATGATAATTCTTCATTTGCATTTATCTCAATTTTCTCACCGTAAATTTTTGTTATATGTCCAACTTCTTTTCCCAAACATTGCGCATTTTTTATTTCAAATAATTTATCGTCACGTCCCTGAAAAATGCATATTGATTTCTTTCGCGCATAGTCATTATCCAGCAACAAACGTGCTTCTTGCAAAACTTCTTCGAACTGCGAATCCTTGGCATCAATCAACATCCTATACGCTTTAACAGTTTTGTAAACATACTCACTACTTCGCATACGACCTTCGATCTTTAGAGAGGCAACTTTTGTCTTTTTTAGCTTTCGAACATATTCTGCCAGTGCCAAATCCCTCGGTGAAAACAAATACCCGCGCACATCAACCCCCTCCCAGATACGCCTGCACGGCTGTGTGCACAGACCGCGATTGCCGCTATAGCCGCCTATCAAACTTGAGAACAAACACATCCCTGAAATGCAGAAGCAGAGCGCGCCATGACAAAATATCTCCACCTCAATCTTTGATTGCTTAGATATGCTTTTCACTTCCGAAAGGCTCAACTCACGACCCAGGATCACCCTTTCAAACCCCATATCTTTCAAAACATTCGCACCCATTGAATTGTGGACTGCCATCTGCGTACTTGCATGCATCCTCATATCCGGAAAATAGTCCGCAATGATTCTGCTGAGCCCCAAATCCTGCAATATAACTGCATCCGGCTTAAGCTTATAAATTTCTTCAACTGTTGCTACAGCATCATTTATTTCAGAATGTTTAATGAGTGTATTAAGTGTAATGTAAACTTTTACATTTTTTTGGTGAGCATGGTTGATGAGTACTTCCAGATCATAGGTGTTGAAATTGCCGGCACCCAAACGCGCATTGAAATTCTTTGTTCCAACATAAATCGCGTCCGCTCCCGCGCGAATAGCTGCTATAAATGATTCTTTTGTACCAGCCGGCGCTAATAGTTCCATAACAACAATCCCGCTTTTAATTACAATTATAATCTCTCAAAGCCTTTCTAACTTCTTTATCCACATATGAAAATACTTTGTGAATTGAATCACTTGCCGACCCGGAGTGTCCTGCTACTTTTATTATCTCAAATTTTAATCTATCACTAAAACAATAAAATTTTTGATACAACCTGGCATTATTTATTAATTTATTTGTTCCTTTTTTCTTAAAATTTCTAGCCTCCAAAGCTGTCCGCCTCCTTGCCAAGCCAACAATGCATTGCGAGTCCGTATATATTATTAAATTATTAATTAAAGTATTTTCTTTATATTTTTTTTGAATATTTTCCAATGCATTTAGTAATGTCTCCACTTCAAGTTTTGTTGAAGATGTATTATTGAATTTTTTTAATATGATTTGATTTTTAATTGAAAGATGTGAAACCAACGGTATATCAAATTCAGAAAGCAGCAAGTATGCTCCAAATCCAATCTTTGATTTTGGATCGCAGCTTCCATCAGACAAAAGAACAAATTTGTTTGTCATTTTGTTTCCTTAGAAATAAGCTTAATACCATCCTGGTCGATCAGAATAATTCTTTGTTTATACAGTGTCCCAATTGCAGCTTTAAATGCTTTTTTACTTACACCAAAGACTCTATAAATTACTTCAGGGGCAGTTTTATCATTCATCTTAATAAAACCATTTTTATCCTCAAGTTTTGCAATGATTTTATCAGTAAGCGGCTCCACCTTTGAATAGCCGGACTCATATAAACTAAGATCGATTTTCCAATCAGGTCTAACCTTCTTAACAAAACCTTTAATGCGTTGCCCTTTTGTTAAATCTTGAAACACTTCATTCTTGTAAAGTATACCCCAATATTCGTTATCTACAATTGCCTTATAACCAATATCTGTTTTCTCATATATTATAATATCAACACCTTGCCCCTCTTTATATTCAACCGGATCAATATCAATGAATTTGTTCAATTTCGCAGATCCCACAATACGATTGGTTTGTTTATCAATATAGACATACACAAAATAATACTTATCTTTTTCCATTGGTCTTTTTTGCTCACCCTTTGGAACCAATAAATCCTTTGCCAGTCCCCAATCAACAAATGCGCCAAATGAACTAACGGACACAACCTGCAAATACGCAACCTGTCCAACCATTGCAAATGGATATTGGGTCGTTGCAATGATGCGATCATTAGAATCAAAATAAATAAAAACATTCAGTATGGTACCAAGTTTGCAATTTTTTGGAACATACCTTTTGGGTAATAATATATCGCCAAAGGAGCCCCCATCAAGATATAGCCCAAAATCTACACTTTTCACAACTTTTAATTGATTTATTTTTCCTATTTTTACCATTTGTTTTTACCTTTATTTATATTGCAATTAGTTGGCTTCTTTGGGGATTTTTGTGTGCCTTATTTTCACTGATTTTTTTCATCTTGTTTGTGAATTGTATGGGCAAGCCTTTTTCTATTTCGACAAACTCTTAAATTTGTTACATGTTCCTTCAAATCATTCAATTTAATTTTATGGATTAAAGAATTTATATCAGCATCTTTTTCTCGTCTTTTGTCATCTTCACTCAATATATATTCCTCAAGTGCATTATCCAATACCAAAAACTTTAATCCCAAATTATATCTTTGTTTGATTGACATTTGTTTCTGCGTATCAGCTTTTCTATATACTGATTTTACCAAATCCGCCAACTCTTTATTCATTAGTGAAAGCATCATAATATTTTCTTGAACCTTCAACGTACTCAATTTCTGACTATCCGGCCAAGGATGCCATTTTAGCAATACTGTCCAAAGTCTGCCCATTGAACGAAGCCTAGCCAAGTTTAAAAACATATCAAACATTTACTTTGTTATCTCCTTTCAACCTATTATTCAAACAACTTTAAATAATAGAAATTTAATAAAGTAAACTTTTGATTTATATCGACAAATATACTTTATTATTTTACTTTTTTTTTCCGACCAATTCATCGATCGAAACATTAAAAGCATCTGCGATTTTTGAAATGGTCTGAATGGTTGGACTTTTTGCAGCGCCTTGCTCAATTTTTGTCACTACGTTATAAGAAATTTTTGCCTTTTCAGCAAGTTTTTGTTGGGACATACTGTTTTTCTTCCTATACTTTCTTAGTTGATTACTTAACATTTTTGCCTCCTGAGAAATTTATTTTATGACTTTAATCACACATATTTTAATTATACAGTCCCAACTATTTCAATGTCAATTGTTTAATTTATCCTTACAAATCAAAGCTATTAACTAGTCTGTAGTATTTATTTACAGCAAATAAAACTAAATTCCTCAAATATCCAAACTATACTTGCACGTGTCATTTCGAGGAAATGACGAGTTTCAACGAGTCAAGACCGAGAAATCTCATCT
>JBHPKP010000019.1:0-17165 GCA_042566505.1 bacterium
ATAAGTTTGATTGTGTATTTATGCTTTTGTTTTGTGCGACACAAACAAAATATTAAGTATAGTTATTCTCTATCGTTAATGTTTTATTTACTTATGCACAGTATGTTCGACTTCATTTTGCATCTGCCGATAATAATGATACTTTTTCTCTTTAGTATTGTTTGGTTTTTAAAAGATAATTCAATCTTATTGAAAGAATATAATGTAAAAGAAGTGATTAGGCATTCAGTAATAGTCTTTAATACTGTTCTCATGCTAATTCTTTTTATTATTTTATCCTCGGAAACGCTTTCATTTTTTAAACAAGATATAGCGGCTGCTGAAATTAACCCTGTAAATTCAAAATTATGGGAAACCTTATATTCTGAAAATTTAATAAGTCAAAATAGAGCACTTGAGTATATTGATAAAGCTGTAAAGAATTCACCAAATAATGGGAGACTGTATTTAAAAAGAGCTTTGATTTTTGGAGATAATTATTTAAATTACAAAGTAGAGGATTTAAAAAAGTGTATTGAGCTGGAACCATACAATCCTTTTGCTAAATACTGTCTGGCAAATATCTATTTTAATATGAACGAACCTGATATGAGTATTGATAATTTAAAAAAGGCTTTATTTTTAGAGCCAAATTATTTGGATGCGCATTTTCTGTTGGGATTAAACTTTATTAAAATAAAAAGGTATACTGCAGGAATAAGTCATTTAGATTTTATTTTGAACTTTAAAAAAACATATAAACGATTGAGTAAAAGTAATTATGAAAAACGTATACTTGGTCTACATGATTTTAACGAATCGCAAGTATATAATTTGCTTTCTAGAATATATTTCATAGAACAAAATTATCAGGAATCTAAAAATATGATGGAAGCAGCTATTAACCTAGAGCCGGAAAATAAAGGGTATCAAGGAAATTTGAGAAAAATTATTGATGAGGAAAAAAGGAATGCAAAAAAATAAATTAATACTGATAGGGATCATATTGTTATTATTTGTTTGTGGATGTAAAAAAAATGATCTGAATATAAAAAATCAAAGTCGTGTAACAGAAATGAGTACAAGGAGATATTCAATGGTTAAAAATCAGTTAATGCTCCGCGGAATAAAAGATAAAAAAGTTTTAGAAGTGATGCGAAAAGTTCCTAGACATGAATTTGTACCAAAATTATATAAAGAATATGCATATGAAGATAGACCGGTGCCTATTGGACAAGGACAAACAATTTCTCAACCTTATATTGTTGCTTTGATGACAGAACTACTTGAATTGAATAAGAAATCAAAAGTTTTAGAGGTTGGAACAGGCTCGGGTTATCAGGCTGCTGTATTAGCAGAACTTGCAAATGAAGTTTATACAATTGAGATAGTAAAAGAACTTTATATCAATTCAACAAAAGTGTTAAAGCAATTAGGTTACAAAAATGTACATGTTAAGTTTGGAGATGGTTATTTGGGCTGGCCTGAGTTTGCACCATTTGATGCAGTCATAGTTACGTGTGCACCGGATCATATACCTGAGCCATTAGTTGAACAACTAAAAATAGGCGGATATATTTGCATTCCGGTTGGTGAAGAATTTTCGGTGCAGGAATTGGTTTTGGCAAAAAAAGTTGGGAAAAATAAACTAGAAAAAAAATATATTACGGCTGTTAGATTTGTGCCGCTTGTTAGAGGTAAATGAGTCGAAAAAAGTTGAGTAGAGAAGTGAAATTTGATATTGTAGTTATCAAATTGATACATTATAATTCACTCTGAATGGAAGTTGGTAGGACGGATGAAAAAGATAATAGTTATAAAAATCGGTGGAAGCATACTGGATCATAAAGATGCAAGAAAGCAGTTTTATAAAGATTTAAAACATATGATCAAGTTAGGTTATTGGCCGATTATAGTGCATGGTGGAGGGAAACAAGCTACATCTTGGCTGACAAAAGCAGGAATAGCAACTAGATTTGTCAAAGGTTTAAGGTATACTGATAAAGATACTTTGGAAATCGTAGAAATGGTTTTTTCAGGAACAGTTAATAAGATGCTGGTTAGTGAAATTAATAGAATTAGTTTAAAAGCATGTGGACTTTCTGGGCGAGATGGTATGTTTATTAAAGCAAGGCAGGTTAAAGAACTAGGATTTGTTGGGAAGGTGCAAAAAGTTGATTTCGATTTTTTAAAAATATTTGTAAAGAATGGGCTTATTCCGGTTGTATCATCAATTGCAGTTAGCTCAAAAGGTGGAGCTTTAAATGTTAATGCTGACGAGATTGCAGATGCTCTTGCTTCAAGTATGAAGGCCGAAAGACTTATTTTTATGAGTGATATTCCCGGAGTCTTGAAAGATATAAATCATTCAAAAAGTCTAATTCAGACAATACAGGTTAAAAATATTAAAGGTTTAATTGATGATAATATAATTCAAGGTGGAATGATTCCAAAGATAAAATCAGCTGCTTTAAGTATTCTTAATGGTGTTAAGGAAGTTGATATTGTCGATGGACGCCATAAAGGTGTTTTGAAATCTTGTTTTTCGAATAAAAAAACATTCGGAACAAGGATAAAGAAATAATTTAAAATTTTCATTGGAGGAAAACATGACAAAGCAAAAACCAATAGTTGGAATTATTATGGGAAGTGATTCGGATCTAGCTACGATGTCTGAAACTGCTGCAATGCTCGATTCATTGCACATACCACATGAGATGAGAATTGCATCTGCGCATAGGGCCTTGCCACTTGTTTTAGAATATGCAAGGACAGCTGAAAAGCATGGGATTGAGGTGATTATTGTTGGAGCCGGGATGGCGGCACATCTGGCAGGTGTTATAGCAGCGGAAGTAACTCTGCCGGTTATTGGTATTCCTATGGAGACAAAAGCTTTAAGTGGCATGGATTCACTTTACTCAATAGTTCAGATGCCAAGTGGTGTACCAGTAGGAACAGTTAGTATCGGGAAAGCAGGTGCTATTAATGCTGCTATATATGCAGCTCAAATACTTGGGATAAAATATCCGGCAATATCCCAAAAATTGAAAGATGTTAAACAAAAAATGCACGACGATATTATTACAAAAGATGGGAGATTAAAAAAAGTTGGATATAAAAAATATTTAGAAACTAAAAAGTAGGTTTGAGGGAATTTATGAAAGCTGCATACACAGAAAAGGAAATCATAATAGATAAAATTGAACTTAATCGAACTCTAAAAAGAATGGCTTATGAAATTATCGAGAATACCAGAGGTGTTAAAAATCTTGTTTTGATTGGACTTGAGACGCGCGGAGTTTTTATTGCAAAAAGAATTTTGGACGAGATAAAGAAAGTTGAAAATGAGGAAATACCTATGGGTACCCTTGATATTTCGCTTTATAGAGATGATGTGCATGATCCTACTAAATCTATTAAGATTAAACCAACTGATTTTCCATTTAGTGTTGATGGCAAAAATATTGTTTTAATCGACGATGTCCTGTTTACGGGCAGGTCTGTGCGTGCAGCTATTGAGTGTATTATGGATTTTGGTAGACCTACTACGATTCGTTTAGGTGTATTGATTGATAGAGGGTATAGAGAACTTCCAATACAAGCGGATTTTATCGGGAAGAAATTCGGTACAATCAAAAATGAACTTATTTCAGTTGAATTAAAAGAAATAGACGATAAAGATAGAGTTGTACTTTTGGAATCGAAGAAATAAGAGGTGAATAAATGTTTAAACAAAAACATTTGCTGGGTTTACAATATTTAGATAAAAAAGAAATTGAATTAATCCTTGAAACAGCAAAACCATTTAAGGATTTATTTACAAGGTCAGTTAAAAAAGTCCCAACTCTTAGAGGACGTACTGTAGTTAATTTGTTTTACGAACCTAGCACTCGTACTAGAGTTTCATTTGAAATCGCATCAAAAAGATTGAGTGCTGATACTGTGAATATATCGACTTCAACAAGCAGCATAGCTAAAGGCGAAAGTTTAATGGATACCGGGAAAACACTTGAAGCTATGAATGCTGATTTTATCATTATTAGACATTCTATGGCAGGCAGTGCAGATATTTTGGCAAAAAATATTAATGCATCGATAATTAATGCAGGTGATGGGTTTCATGAGCATCCAACACAAGGTCTTTTGGATATTTTTAGTATGCAAGAGAAAAAAGGATCTGTAAAAGGATTGAATGTTGTTATTGTCGGTGATATAGGGCATAGTAGAGTAGCTAAGTCAAATATTTGGGGTTTAAAAAAACTTGGTGCAAATGTTACAGTAGTTGGACCACCAACACTTATTCCAAATGATATAGAAAAAATGGGAGTGAAAATTGAATATGATCTCGATAAAGTTTTAAAAGATGCGGATGTTATAAATGTTTTACGCATACAACTAGAACGTCAGAAACAAAAATATTTTCCATCAATTGGAGAGTATACAAAATTATATGGCATGACAGAAGATCGTTTAAAAAAATCAAAAAAAGATGTTGTTATAATGCATCCGGGTCCAATGAATCGAGGGATTGAGATTGCATCAAGTGTTGTGGAAAGTAAGAACGCTATTATAAATGAACAGGTTACAAATGGGATTGCAGTACGAATGGCTGTTTTATATCTATTGTCAAAAAATACAAATAGATTTGACAGTGATTTGTAAGGAGAAAAATATGAAGTTATTAATTAAAAACGGAACAATTATTAATGCAAACTCCAAGACCAGATTAAAAGCAGATGTTTTAATTGAAGATAATAAAATAAAGAAAATCGGAAAAAACATAAATAAAACAGGATATAAAAAAATAGATGCAAATGGAAAATGGGTTTTACCCGGTTTAATTGATTTGCATGCGCATTTAAGGCAGCCGGGTGGTGAATCAAAGGAAACAATAAAAACAGGAACAAGGGCAGCTGCTCGAGGTGGAGTGACAACATTATTTTGCATGCCAAACACAAATCTTCCAATTGATAATGCGCTAACTGTTGAATATATTCAACTTAAAGCTCAAAAAGAAGGTATAGTGAATGTTTATCCTGTTGGTGCTATAACAAAAGGTCGTACGGGTGAAGAACTTGCAGAAATAGGAGCACTTGTAAAAGCGGGCGTTAAAGCGATTTCGGATGATGGAAGCCCTGTAATGAATGCAGAGGTTATGAAAATAGCGCTTGAGTATGCAAAACTTTTTGATATTCCGGTTATTTCACATTGTGAAGATATTCACTTGGCAAATTCAGGGGTTATGAATAGCGGATATGTTTCAACAATGCTTGGACTGTCGGGCATTTCAAGAGCTAGTGAGGATGTTATGGTTGGTCGTGATATAATTTTGGCGGAAGTAACAGGCGGACATATCCATATTGCGCATATAAGTACTGCTGGTTCTGTTGAACTTGTGCGCGCAGCAAAGAAACGTAAAGTAAAAGTAACATGCGAAACATGCCCACATTATTTTACGTTAACAGAAGAAGCTGTTGTTGGATATGATACAAATATGAAAATGAATCCACCGCTTAGAACAAAAAATGATTTAAAAGCAATTGTTCGAGGTATTAAAGACGGAACAATTGATTGCATTTCTACAGATCAT
Source organism: bacterium (assembly GCA_042566505.1). GTDB lineage: Bacteria > RUG730 > RUG730 > JBDRED01 > JBHPKP01 > JBHPKP01. The sequence goes on from JBHPKP010000019.1 coordinate 5,570, forward strand.
GCGCCTCACACAAAAGATGAAAAGAATCAAGAATTTGACTTTGCACCATTTGGAATAATAGGGCTTGAGACAATGTTGTCATTAGCTTATGAAGAACTTGTTTTGAAAAATAAAATTTCGTTTGAGAAAGTTTTATGTAGGCTAACTGTAAAACCTGCTGAAATTATGAAACTGGATACTAAAGGTAAAATCAAAGAAGAATTCGACGCTGATATTATCGTATTTGATCCAAAGAAAAGGTGGGTTGTAGACGATAATTTAGAGTCAAAAAGCAGAAATACACCCTTTATGGGACAAGAATTAATGGGAACTGTGGATTATACGATTGTTTCCGGAAATATTGTTTGGAAGCAGAAATAAGACTTACCTAAGAGATGGGAAAAATCATGAAAAGAAAAATATGTAAAATTTTAGAACATAATAATTTATGCGGTGAATATTTCTACATGCGTTTTGAATGGGAAAATGCAGATAGTGATTTTATGTCCGGGCAATTTGTTGAAGTAAAAGTTTCAGAGGTTAGTGATCCGCTTCTCAGACGACCAATAAGTATTTTCGAAGCTGATAACAATAGTTGTGCAATAGCTTATAGAGTCATAGGAAAAGGAACAAAAGCTTTAAGCGAGAAAAAGATTGATGAGATGCTGGATGTTATTGGACCGTTGGGGAATGGATTTGATATTGAAAAAAATAAATTAAAAGAGAAAAATATTATCTTAGTTGGCGGCGGGACAGGGCTTGCATCATTATATTATTGCGCGAAAAAGTTAGAAGAGTTTGGGTATAAATTTGATATTTATGCGGGCTTTAGATCAAAAGATGATTTCTTTTGCGATGAGCATTACGAAAGTTTAAAATCAAATAGGATATTTACAACAGAAGATGGCGCAGTAGGAAAGAAGGGGTTTGTTACGGATTTTATTGATTATAAAAAATTAAAAACAAATGAAAGTCTCATCTATTCTTGTGGACCATTGCCAATGATAAGATCGCTTGTAGAGAATCTCAGAAAAAATCAAATTAGTTGTGAGTGTCAGGTATCGCTTGAAGAATATATGGGTTGCGGAATAGGTATTTGCAATGGATGTGTTGTGAAAATAAAAGATGAGCAAGGTTGGAAACATAAAAAAGTTTGTAAGGATGGACCGGTTTTTGATTTAGATAAAATTATATGGGATGAAAAATAATGAGTAACTTAAATGTAAAAATAAAAGAGTTAGAATTTAATAATCCGGTTATTGTAGCGTCGGGTACATTTGGTTATGGAAATGAATTGACTGATATAATTGATATTGAAAAACTTGGTGGGATTGTTACAAAGACCATAACTTTAGAAGAAAGGCAGGGGAATGAACAGCCTCGTCTTTTAGAAACTACAGCCGGACTTTTAAATTCAATAGGTCTTCAGAATCCTGGAGTTAAAACATTTATCGATGAGATTATGCCTTTTTGGAAAAGTGTAAAAAATGTACGTTTGATAGTGAGTGTGGGTGGTAATGATATTCATGAATATATCGAAGTTTGCAAAATACTTAAGAATGAAGATCGAATAGATGCATTTGAATTAAACATTTCATGTCCGAATGTAAAAAAAGGATGCATGGCGATCGGACAAGATGAGAAGCTGATTTCGAAATTGATTTATGGTGTAAAGGGTATTACTGAAAAACCTGTGATTGTAAAATTGTCACCGAATTTTATTGATGTTGTGCATGCAGCAAAGGTTTGTGAGGATGCAGAATGCGATGCACTTTCACTTGTGAATACATTTTTGGGAATGGCAATTGCTATTGATAAAAAGAAACCATATTTTAAAAATACTTTTGCAGGGTATTCAGGTCCTGCTGTAAAACCTATGGCACTGAGATTCGTTTATGAGGCTGCAAAAGCTGTAAAAATCCCGGTCATTGGCATGGGTGGGATCATGAATACTGACGATGCATTGGAATTTATGATAGCCGGTGCAAATTTGGTTTCACTTGGAACAGCAAATTTTGTGAACCCAATTGCAAGTTTAGAAATCATAAATGGTTTGAATGAATATTGTGAGAAAAATAATATTGATAATATTAAAGATATAATAAAAAGTATTTCACTTAAGTAAGTAGGAGAATTGTGATGAGTATGGATAAAATAATTGCAGCGCTTGATTATAATAGTGGTGATGAAGCTTTGAAATTAGTGGATTTGTTAGGTGGTAAAATATCATTTTATAAAGTTGGATCTGTTTTGTTTACAACTGAAGGACCTCAGATGATCCGTGAGCTGAAGAAACGCGGCAAAAAAGTATTTCTGGATTTAAAATATCATGATATACCGAATACGGTTAAACATGCAGTTGAGTCTGCAATAAAATTAGAAGTGGATATGATAACTCTGCATACCTTAGGTGGGTATGTGATGATGAAAGAAGCTGTTAGTGCGGTGAAAAATCAAGATGAATATAAGCCGATTCTTTTAGGTGTGACAGTATTAACGAGCATGAGAGAGGGCGATTTAGATAATATTGGAATCAATAGATCTGTTGAAAAGCAGGTGAAAAAGCTCGCAAAGGCTGCAAAGAATGCAGGAATAAAAGGCATTGTTTGTTCTTCACACGAAATTGAAACTATAAAACATGTTTATAAAGATGATGAACTGACATTAGTCATACCAGGTATCCGTCCAACTTTTGCGCAAAAAGGTGACCAAAAAAGAGTTGCCACACCATCCGAAGCATTCAAACTCGGCGCAGACTACCTAGTAGTTGGTCGACCAATAACACAAGCACTTGATCCATTAGAAGCTGTAGAAAAATTAGAATCTGAATTGTGCGCTGTTTAGTTTGTAAATAATTTAATGTTATGTTTTTAGATACGGGATGTAGCGCAGTTGGTAGCGTGCACGGTTCGGGACCGTGAGGCCGCGGGTTCAAATCCCGCCATCCCGAAAATAATTAAAATTTTAGGTTATTAAGCATGATGGAAACTAGAAAGGTTTTTGGATTGTTTCAAACCTTGAAGAAATTATTTTTCTGAAATTATCATCTAAAGAATGCCAATCAACAATATCTACAATATAGGGAATGTCAGATTCTGAAAAAATATCTTTCAATTTTTCAATTTCTCGCCAATTAATTGTATCTTTTCCAATAATTACTAAATCAATATCAGAATTTTTTTGTGCAGTTCCATTAACACGTGAACCAAAAATTCTAACTTCATGCATTGGTATATTTTCAATGAGTATTATTTTAACTTGAGTGAGATATTCAGGGGCAAGATCAATCATTTTTTTGTTCCAGATTATTTAAAAGGATTTTAGCATCTATAATGAATTTTACAGCTTCATTGAAAACTGTTTCTGAAACTTCTTTAGCATAGATGTGAGAAGTCATATTGCGTGCTTCTGTATATTTAAACCAAACAGAAGCATCTTCTAGCAAACTTGCACGTGCAGCTAATCTGAATAATTCTTTTCTTGTTCGAGGAAACTCAGCTTCTTCTTTTATGTAGTTTTCTTTTAGCCATCTTTGAATAAATTTCCAGCATAATTCATATGTGAATTCAAAGTTTTGTATGACACCTGCTTTAATAGTTTCTTGAGTGGAAATATCAAAGCTTTCCATTTTTTTATCATTACAAGCTACATTTATTGAATTTTCAAATGATTCAATTGCTTTTTTAAAACTAGTCAAATCTAATTTCATAATTTACTCCTGCTACTTAATGTTGATTTCTTGCTGCATTTTACCATTATTTCTGCGCCAAAAAAACATTTTAATATCATCCACAATAATATAAATACTTGGCACGATTACAAGTGTTAGAAATGTTGCAGCCATGAGTCCATATGCTAATGCAATTGCAGAAGGTACTAGAAATGGCTCTGATCCACCGATACCATAAATGAGTGGGAGAAGCGCAACAATTGTTGTGAGTGAGGTCAAAAGGATTGGGCGCAGTCTGGTGCGTCCCGCATCAATTGCAGCATTGATTGTGGACATGCCATGTTCCCGACGTTTGTTTATGAAATTCACAAATATAAGTGCATCATTCACAACAACACCTGTTAAACCAATTGTTCCAAAGATTGCCATGAGGCTCATGGGCTGACCGTGTATGAATAGCGCAAATATAACTCCAATAATTCCAAATGGAACAGATGTCATAATAATAAATGGTTGAATGAATGATTTAAATTGTGTTGCTAAAATCATGTATATGAGCATGAATGCAACTATGAAGGCTCTTGCCATTGAACGCATTGATTCATTGGTTTCTTCGTACTCACCGCCGCTTTTAAATATATAGCCGGGATAAAGTTCCGGGATGTTTTTGAATTCTTTTAAGATTATTTTGTTTGCATTAACAGATGTGATTTTTTTATCATCAATATTTGCAGTGATAGTAAGTACACGTTTTCCATCTCTATGATTGAAATTTTTGATGCCCTGCGTTTGTTTGAAAATAGCAACTTTTTCGAGGGATATAAGTCTGTTTTGGTTATTTGGGATTTTCAGATTTTTTAGTGTGTCAATTGAGTTTGTGGATTTTTCATCCAGTTTTACTATTACGTCAACATCTTCATCACCTTGTCTAATTGTTGTTGCAATTCCGCCTTCAAATCCAAAACGTACGGTTGCTGCAATTGTTCGTACATCAAGTCCAAGACGAGCAGCTTCGAGTTTATTAATATAAATTTGAATTTCTTCTTTGTCCAGTTCGTAATCGTGTTTTATATCTTCAATGCCTTTAACATTTTTCATGAATGAAATTATTTTATCTTTAATTTCATTTAACGTTGAATAATCACTTCCTTTTACTTCAATTGATACAGGTTTTCCGACCGGTGGACCACCTTGTTGCTTTTCAAATTCAAGATTAATAATATTTTCCAGTTCAAGTTTGTCAATTTTTGTTCGTAACTCTTCTATGATTTCGTGCGCCATTCGTTTACGTTCTTGTTCAGGTGTAAGATACACAACACACTGCCCGTATTTTTCTCCATGTTTATCGAATGGTCCGCCGCCTATTTCGCCCCAGAAACCAACAGTTGTTGTAAGATCATCTAACTCTTCTTTTGGAAGTTGTATTAATAATTTTTCTATTTTAGATAGACTTTTGTCTGTTTGCTTGAGAGTGGTTCCTTCAGGTTTTTCTATACGTACATAAAAAACTTCGATCATATCCGGGAATAATCTAAATGGCATTATTGTTGCAGAAAATACTATTGAGCCAATTAGAATTAATACAAGTAGGATGCTGAACTTATATCTATTATGTATAGTAAATTTGAGAGCTTTGGTGTATGTATGTAAAAGTTTTTGGAACCATTTTGCTTCACTGCCTTTTCTCTCGTGCGATGTAATATAGTGTTTAAGTGCAGAAAACATTACTAGTGGGAAGCATATGAATTTGGCAAATTTTCCCTGATGTTTTATTTCGCAAGTATGTTTTTCGGCAATACCTAATTCTTCACGTGTTTTAAGTGGTCTAATCCATTCAGCTAAATGTGATGGTAAAATTATTACAGCTTCAAAAAGCGAGGCAGCGAGCGCAAACAAAACACCTATTGGAAAAAATCGTAGAAATTTCCCCATGATGCCCGATATAAACATAAGTGGCGCAAATGCAGCTGCGGTTGTAAGAATAGTTGCTGTAACAGGTGCAATGACTTCGCTTGCGCCTTTTATTGTTGCATCATGCGGATTCATGCCGTGTTCCATATATCTGTATGAATTTTCGGACACAACAATAGCATCATCAACGATCATACCGAGTACCATGATAAGTCCGAACATAGTAATGAGGTTTAAGCTGATGTCAAAGAATGACATTAACAAAAGAGCAGTTAAGAATGCAAACGGAATACCGAGCGCTGTAACCAAGGCTACACGTATATTTAGGAAGAGTAGGAGTGTGAAGATTAGAAGTATGAGTCCCATAATACCGTTTGATGTGAGCGCATTTAGACGTCTTTTAACATAGAATGAAAAGTCGTTAATAAGATCAATGGATACATTGTTCGGCAGGCTTTTTTTGAATTCTTTTACTTTAACCTTAATTATATCTACGAGTGTAATAATATCGCCTTTTTTTTGTTTTTTTGGAATAAGGCTAATGGATTTTTTGGCATTAGTTTTATAAATTTTTGTTTGTTCGCCGAGATTTTCAGAAATTGTTGCGAGGTTTGATACTTTTATATGTTTACCGTCACTATTGGAACGTACAATAATTTCCTTATAGTCCTCTACTTTTTCAGATTCACCGATTGTACGCAATATGATTTCTTTAGTGCCGGGTGTGAGTTTTCCTCCTGGTAGACTTACGTCTTGGTTTGAAATGCTCTGTATAACTTGTGCAAGTGAAAGGTAATATTTATCCAAATTCTTTGGGTCAACCTCAATCCATATTTCTTTATCGCGCCAACCAACTCGATCAATACTTCCAATTCCGTCTATATCTTTTAAAACATCCTCAAAGTTTCGTACATGTTCACGCAGCTCCATTTCCGGCATGTCTTCTGCTGAAAACGCTAGTTCAATGAGTGGTGCCATGATGTCAAATTCATCGGTAAATGGGTCTTCTGTATCGTTTGGAATGTCTACTTTGTCTGCTTCACGTGAGATTTTATTTATTACTCTATTTCTATCTGATAAATCAGGTTCAAGTTCAATGAATATAAATGAAATACTTTCTGCAGAGGTTGATGTATATGTTTTTATTCCATCGATATCTTTAATAGCATCTTCCATAGGGATAGTAACTAATTTTTCGACCTCTTTTGGTGATGCGCCCGGATAAACAGTTCTAATGTATATCCAGTCCACTTGAATATCAGGAAATGCCTCTCTTTTCATATTTATTGCAACATACAATCCGGTAATAATGGCTATTAATGTTATTAAATTTATAAGTACTTTATGTTCAATGGAAAACTTAATTAGATTCATATTTTTCTCCTGAAACAAATTTTAGATTGGACAATGTCTTATAGTATTCTTTTAAAGATTTGTAATATTCGATTTCAGCATTTGTAAGATCATCTTCAAAATTTAAAAGCCATTGCAATGATGATCGACCTTGATTGTATTTGATTTCTTCGAGTTTGAGTTTTTTTGTTTGGATATTTAACACTGTTTTTGCAGCTTTCATATATTTAGTATTTGTAGTTAATGATCTGAAAATAGCTTTACATTGTTTTTGAATATTTATTTTCATGTCTTGATAATTTAGATCAGTTTGTTTCTGCATATATTCAGTTTCTTTTAATAGACTCTTGGATCTTTTGTTAAAGGGAAAAAGATTTATATTTAGACCTACATAAAATACAGGCACAAAGGATTCGTATGTATTTTGCCAGCTTGTTCCATATGCTAATTCCGATGCTTGAAATACTGCTGTTAGGTTTGGTAATTTTTCATTTTTCTTAATTTTATTCTTGATAGTATTAATTTCTTTTGTAAGTGAAATAATTTTTAAATCATTGCGATTTGATATAGCTTTTTCGAATATTTCGTGTGCATTCGAAAAAGTATGACTTGATTTAAAATTACTAAAATTAATTGTTTCAAATGTAAAATCAGTTTCTAGTTCAAGACCGAGTAACGATAAAAGGTTTTCAAACGCATTGTTAAGAGTGTCTTCTGCAATAAGTATAGAAGTTTGTCTGAGTATAATAGCAGCTTCAGTTGATTTAATATCAACTTCTTCTATAAGTCCGTCACGATATTTTTGTTTGTTTATTTTTAAAAGTTTTTCGCTTCTTGCAAGTGATGTTTTTTGTGTATTTAGATTTCTTTTTGCAAAATCATATTCAAGGTATGCTTTTTCAATATTATTAATAATGGAACTTTTTTGGAAAGCTAATTGTATTTGAATAATTTCATTTGAAATATTAGCAATCTTAAGTGATTTTAAATCATTTTTTCCGAGGAAGTTATTCAAAAGAGGTTGAGAGTATGTGAGACCAAGATTTGCATCAAATTGAGGTGCAAGTGGATTAAAAAGTACAAATTCATCGTCTTTTTTATTTTGCCAGTCAATTGTTAGATTAGCGCCTGTTGTTTTCAGCTTTTTCGATAGCTGCACATTAAATATTTCACGTGTTATGTTTTGCCCGAATAAAGATGCCTGCCTTTTGCTGAGCTGTGAACTTAAACTTGGTTCGTATTGTGCTGAAACCTGATTAATTTTTTCCTCATTCAAAAGAGTATCATAGTTACTTTTTTGTAGGTTAATATTTTTTTTCAGTGCTAGATTTATAGATTTTTTGAGTGTAAGTAGTTCTTTTGCATTTGCAATGTTTGTTTGCAAAACAATAATAATTAAGATTAAAAATATTTTGAAAAAATTTAAAAAAATCATTTTTTGCGCTCCTTTTTTGTAATGTCTTTAATTAGGTTGCTAATTCCATTGAATTCGATTGCAAGATGCTGTCTAAAAGAATTTATGACATATATTATGTTGAAGGGTATGTTTTTTGTATCGTTAAGTTTTGATTCAATTTCTGCTAGCATTTTTTCCATATGATTTTTTCTAATTGTTAAGGATTTTGAAGCGTCTGTTGGGTTTAATACATGAATAAAAGAAACAGATAGAAGATATGCGATTTTACTATTCATGTTTGGCTTCATTTCTTCGATATTTTCACAGATTAATTTTTTGAGATATTTTTTACCATCTTGCGTTATTGCAAAAACATTCCGATCTTGATGTGAGCTGTTTGCTGTATTCTTAATTAGTTTTTTGCTGCAAAGTTCAGCTAGATTATTATATATGGAAGCAGTGACAATTTTTGCCCATATATTCATATGCCGTTTTTTTATTTCCTGCAGTATCTGATAACCATGCATAGGCTTTTCATACAACAATCCCAAAACTATAAGTTTATTTTTTTGCATATTAAACTCCCGAAGTATTCTAACTTGGAATATTCTAGTATGGAATACTTTATCTGTCAAGGTGCTTTTTAAAGAAAATCATGGTAAATAACCATAAATAGACTATGTTTTCATGGAATTTAATCAATAAAAGCTAAAATCTATTAAAAAGTCTTCATATTCTCATTCTCCACAAGTTATCCACAAATGTGGAAAACTTACGACGTAGAAAAAGCATTGAAAAATAAGGAAATATCCATACTGCTGATGTTCTCTCCGGTTTATTATGTGTTTAGTACTCATATTCAAAAAAGCTATGAATTATAAAGAAAAATATAAGGTTATCCACAGGTTATTAACAGATGTGGATAAGTTTTGAAAAAATACGATAAAAATGAGACAAATTTATTATTTTTGGAATAGTTTTTACTATACAATAATCAAATAAAAAATGTTATAATGTCATAATTTTAATGTAAGAGAGAGTAATGGGAAATAAAATTACAAAAACTAAAGATCAAAATAACAAAAGAGGATTTTATAAAGAACTGTATGGCATTCTATTGATTTGTGTTGGTTTTTTTATAACATATTGTATTTTTGTGCCTAATAGTTCCGGATTGATTGGCAGGCTGATTTTTGATAATTTCACTTACCTTTTTGGGTTTATGGCATATATAATTCCACTTGTAATTATAATTTTTGGTTGGACAATTTTTACGGAAGAGATTGTTAATTGGGTTTATAAAATATTCGGCATGACTACTTTTTTAGTAGTAAGTCCTTCAATAAGTGCATTGAGTGGCTTAGATAGAGTTAATGAGGTTCCGGGTGGAATGTTTGGGTATTTGATATCAAATATTTTTGTGAATCTTTTGGGTAGATTTGGTGCATACTTGATGGTTCTTTTATTGACCGGATTTTCACTGATATTAATTACTCAACCTTCGATAAAATCATTTTTTCGTATGCTTAGTGAAAAAATAAAATCATTTATTGAGCATATTAAAGCAAAGGAATTTGCTCGCAATGATACGAGTAAAAAACCCGCTCCGAAACCTATAATAAATATTAAAAAGAATGAAGAATTCGAAAAAGCACCGCCTGAAATAGTAAGACCTTTAAAAGTTAAATTGGAAAAAAGTAACCTTCAAAAACAAGAAATCAAAAAACTTATAGTAGAACAAAAAAAAGAAGTTGAAGTCCGCGAAGATTTTACTCCACATTCAGAATATACTATACCTTCAATTGAATATCTCGAGGAACCGGAGAATGTTGATGACCATATAAGTGAAGAAGTCCTCAAAAAAAATGCGCACATTCTACAAAGAACATTGGAAAATTTTGGGGTAGATGCAAAGGTTTCGAGTATTGTTCCGGGTCCCGTAATTACAAGATATGAGGTAGAGCTTGCGCCTGGTGTGAAAGTAAGTAATGTTACAGCGCTTTCAAACGATATTTCACTTACTATGAAAGCTGTAAGTATCCGAATACTTGCTCCGATTCCCGGCAAGTCCGCGATTGGTATTGAAATTCCAAATCATAAAACAGCACCGGTGTTATTCAAGGAGATTATTGATACAGATGAATTCAAAAATTCAAAATCAAAACTAACAATTGGATTAGGAAAAACTGTGTCTGGAAAACCATGTATATCAACAATTGATAAGATGCCGCATTTACTTGTAGCAGGTGCAACAGGTTCCGGTAAAAGTGTCTGTATCAACACTATCATTATGAGCATTTTGTATAAGGCACGACCGGATGAGGTGAAATTTATTCTGATAGATCCAAAAATGGTAGAGCTTAGTTACTATAAAGATATGCCGCATTTATATGCGCCAGTTATTATTAACCCAAAAGAAGCTGCCAAAACTTTATATGGACTTGTACTCTTGATGGAGAAACGCTATAAAAAGTTTGCAGATAATGCAGTCAGAAATATTGAATCTTACAATGCAAAAATGAAAAAAGAAGGTAATCCATTAGAGTTTTATATAGTTGTGATTATCGACGAGCTTGCTGATCTTATGCTTGTGGCATCTCGTGAGGTAGAAGAGTCAATTGTTCGGCTTACTCAAATGGCACGCGCTGTTGGAATTCATCTGGTACTTGCAACCCAAAGGCCTTCTGTTGATGTGATTACAGGTGTGATAAAGGCGAACCTGCCTTCGAGAATAGCATTTCAGGTTATGAGCAAAACAGACTCAAGAGTTATTCTTGATTCGCAGGGTGCAGAGGATCTTTTGGGGCGAGGAGATATGCTTTTTTTGCCAACAGGCGCACCCAAACCTAAACGTATACAAGGTGCTTTTATATCGGAAGATGAAGTTCAAAAAGTATTGAAGAATATTAAAAAAGAATTTAAGCCTGACTATAGTACATTTAAAGAAGACCTGAGTGTGCCAAAAAATACTGATGAAACTGAAGATGATGAGCAAGCGCAGCAATTAAGACATGCATTAAATCTTGTTATTGAACGTCAAAAGGTTTCATATGATTTATTGAGAGCAAATGGATTTAGCGGTCCAAAGGCAAGTAATATGCTTAGCTTAATGGAAGTGAAAGGTTTTATCGAAAAGCCAAAGGGTACAAATCGTTGGGAAATTCAAATGGAAGAAATAGAAGAATATTTAGGAAGTTGAAATTGGTAAAAAATAAACTGCAAAATATAATATTTATTTTGATGTGTTTTTTTTTGATGAACACTCTTTGCTGGTCCATAACATTTGA
>JBHPKP010000002.1:0-82667 GCA_042566505.1 bacterium
GTCGCTTACGCTCCTTCGAAATGACACGGGGAAAAAAAAGCTCTTTCGAAGGACACGATACTATGTAAATTGCATTATCTGCTCTTAAATTTACGAGTATGTCAACTTAAGTGTGTAAATAACCACTTACCATCTTCAAGTTAAAGGGAATCTCCCTTCAAAAATTATAGCAAATTGGTTCAATGCCAGCTTCCAATCTCGGATAGGCATTGTCCATTTTTTAGAGGCATTTTGCAAGCCTAAATATATCAATTTAAACACAGCATTATCAGTCGGAAAAGAACCTTTTGTTTTGGTTATTTTTCTCAGCGTATGATTCAAAGATTCTATTGCATTCGTGGTATAGATAGCTTTTCTGATATACTCAGGATATGCTAAAAATGGAATTATACCTTCCCAATTTCTATTCCATATTTCATATATGGTTGGATATTTACTGTCCCATTTTTCTTTAAAATCTTCTAATGCTAATCGTGCTGAATCCGCATTTGTTGTAGTGTACACTTTCTTCAAATCTGTACTAAGTTTTTTTCTGTCTTTGTAAGGTACATATTTCAAAGAATTCCTAATCATATGGACTATACAAAGTTGTACTTCTGTTTCCGGATAGATGCTATGTATTGCGTCTTCAAAACCTGTTAATCCATCAACACATGCTATAAAAATATCATTTACTCCTCGATTTTTAAGTTCTGTTATTACATTAAGCCAAAATTTAGCGCCTTCTGTTTTTGCCAGCCACATTCCCAAAACTTCTTTGTGTCCTTCTAAATTAACTCCCATTGCTAAATACAGAGCCTTGTTTATTATATGCCCATTTTCCCTGGTTTTTATTCTAAGCGCATCCATGTACATTATCGGATATACTTCATCTAATGGTCTATTCTGCCATGCCACTACTTCTTCTATTACACTATCAGTTACATTTGTTATGAATTGAGCTGATACTTCTACTCCGTAGATATCTTTTAAATGCTCTTCTATATCTCGATTGCTCATTCCACGTGCATACATCGATATTATTTTATTATCAAATTCTTTAAATTTTGTTTGTCTTTTTTCAACTAGTTTTGGTTCAAATGTTCCATTTCTATCTCGGGGAGATTCTATTTCTATTTCACCTAAATTAGTTCGTAAATTCTTACTATTTGATCCATTTCGATAATTTGTTTTTTTTCCGCCTGATTTAGAATGTCTTGAATGACCTAGATGATGCGTTATTTCTCCATCTAATGCTTTTTCGATTAACGATTTTGTTAACTGTTTTACTAAACCGTTTTTTCCCATCAAATCTTCCGGACTAGTACAGTCCTTTAACAATTCTTCTAAAATCTCTTCTTTAATAATCATAATCTTTTTTCTCCTTTTTTATTTTTTTTATTTTATTAGATTATGATTACTTACACACTTTATTTTACATTGCCAAATTTACCATTCTTCACTCAAATCTTGCCATAATGGATTCAACTTAATCACTAACTTATTCTTTTTCTCCCGTCTCCATTTCTTTATTTCTTTTTCTCTTTCAATTGCTGAAATCACATCACTTGTTTCTTCATAGTAAACTAATTTATTTATATTATATTTTTCACTAAACCCATTTACCAATTTATTTTTATGCTCGTACATTCTTCGTTCAAGATTGTTTGTAACTCCTATGTACATTACCATGTTGGTCCAATTTGTTATTATATATACATAATAATTCTTTCTTTGCATTTCTTTGTCTGTTCCCTATTTTTTATTTAGTATCATAAACTTATTTGGCTATTTTAGCCCTTTGCAGCACCCATTTCAATATTTTTATCTCAAAATACCATTAATTTTAAAGAACTTTTATTTTTAAAACATTTTTGTACGGAACACAGGAAATTGGTATAATACCGTTTTCCAAATTTAAGTTTACAAACGCATCGACGGTATCGTGTGTATCTTCTATTTCGGAAATTGGTATAACACTCATACAACTGGCGGATTTGTGAGAGTAGACTAGAGAGCGAGGATAAAAAAAGCGGACCCATTCTTTCGAACAGGCCCGCTTGCCTTTTGAGAGGAGAAATGCTCCTCAATATATACTCCTTTTTGAGTATACTTTTTTCTTACGCCATAGACGCAAGTCTTGCAATTTTTTTGAGTTTTTCTTGTGTAAGACCTCTGCCTTTCTTCTTTTTGGCTATGTTAAGCCACTTAGTGAACATACTCATTCCCCTAGAAATTGGCTGTCCAAGTTTTACTGCCTCTGCTGCAACCTTAGCTGCACCTGTTAATGCCGGCAACTCAATAGCCGGAGCCAACTTGACCTCTTTGATAATCTGCATGTTAGCATCTGTAGCCGTTACCTGCAATTGCAGTACAACCTCATCTGGCTTTCCAGCAACTGAAACTTTAACGTCTGCCATTTGATAGTCTAATGCCGCAGTCGTGGTAAATTCAAAAACTTCTGGTTTATCTTCTTCATCAAAATAAAAAATCGAAGTTGTCTGAACATCATCAACTTTATATACCACTGTCTGTTGAAGCCCTTTAGCTGCCTGCTTTGTTGCCTCTTTTTTTGTAAGTTTTGATACTATACTACCTAACAGTTCACCACTAGTAGCACCCTCAACAAATGCCTTATATCCAGCACTACCTTTAACAAGTCCCAATTCAGGCAAATTCAAAAGCTGATTATTAATTTCTTCAACATTATTTACTTTTACAGCAATTGTTGATGCAGCAAATGCTAGATTCATAAGTGTAATAAACTCAATTTTTCTGTTTGATGGCTGTGAAAATTTATCGTCAGGATAAATAGCTCTATATTGATTTACAAATTCTTGAGTTATGACACCGCCACCTGTAATAATACTTCCATCAGGTCCAAGTGTTGCAATTTTCAGAACGTCTGCATCTTGCAAATTTCTAATAGAGGAATATTCTTCACCTAATTTAGCTTCGCCTATCTTAGCCATAGCATTTGTTGTCTGTGGTCCCACTACGAACTCTATCATACCTCTAGGAGCTAACGCAGAAATTTTTTGGATAGCGTCCACTGCACCAGCAGGAGTTTTTAATATAGCTGCATCGCCTCTGAACACTACCTGTACCTTATCCTTTAGTCTGCCATTCTCTAGTAATTTTCTATCTTCTAGTTCTTTTATGAGAGCAGCTGCTTCACCATGCGCTTCTGTCAGCTCAATCAAAACAAACCTTGTTCCAACCGGTGACAATATCTCTGATGCCAAAGTCCTTAAAGTACTAAGCTGGTCTTTTAAGCTCTTAGTATCCAAGTTTGCCAAATTAAGAGTTCTTAATAAGTCCTTGTATGCCTCTACAGCACCTTGAAAACTAGTAAGTTTGTTTTCGGATTGCAAAGCAAGCTGTCTTCTGATGTCACTAAACTGCTTTTGTATGAGGCTATCAACATCCTCTCGCGATTGCTCTTTAGCACTTGTGATCGCGTAAGCATGTATACGCTTACTTATTTCAACTTGTTGTTCAATTGTGATATTCTCTTTACTTTCTGTTACCATAACACTTATAAATATCTCACCATATTTTTCTGCTTCTACTCGTTCATGCTCTTTTCTATAATCTAAATGAGCGTTGAATCTATCTTCTGACACTGATGCCTTATAATCAGCAAATGCATCCAGGCTGTTCTTTGTAATCAAAAGTGTATTATCATCTCGCCACTCAATTGGTAAGTTCCAGTCAACTTTAGAAATATTGTCTAGGACTACATATTCGTTAATACTCATTTCGCCCTTTTGGTCCACATAGGTACTACTAATTGCTTGCAAAGCTCTCTGTTGCTCATCATTTAGTCCAAGCTTTGCTATATTTGACTCTCCTTTTCCAATCATTCCAGCAATCTCAGACATAGCCGTAGCCGGACTCAGCCCCAATCTCGTTGTCACATCCAGCAAAGCATTTGTGCCTCCCCGTGAGCCACTGACACTGTCGACTTTTCCTTCGTCACGTAGGCCTACTGCTTCTGCCCCATAGCCGCTAAAATCAATGGTTATAGCCGGGATAGCAGATGCCGATATAGTAACTTTACCCTCAGTGATATTTAAACCCATCTTTGATTCGTCATTCCCACCAAAAAACCGTTTAGTTATACTGATAGCTAATTCTTGCAGCATTCCTCCTATTTTTTGTTCAGTTAAACCTGAAGCCTTTAAATAGTGCTCAATCACACTTTTGAAAGCAGCTGCTATGTCATCTGGTGTTTGAGTATTAGTATTTACTTTATTTAAAAATGCAACTATTCCTTCAACCTCTCTAAACTGCCCAAATATTCCCTGTAAACCTGCTTGATTAAAAGCCTGTCCCTGAAACATACTATTGATTGCAAAAGCTTGCGGTTTTGAACCAACTGATATGTAGTTGTTTGTTTGCGCTTGCTCTTGCAGCCTATCATGATATATGGAACTATCAACATCTTGTGTGATGTTTGGTGTGATCAATACATATGATACACCCAGACTTCTTAAAATCTGTGTGATACCCTCTGTATGATAACCACCTGCAACAAGCACATTAAGATTTGTTTCTTTTTTTGTCTTAAGTGTATTTTTTGCAAGATATTGGTTTCTTTCTTCTGCAACGTCATAGAAATTTTTCATTATTCTAACAGCTTTTTGAATGATTCTCAGATAACTTGTTACAGCATATTCCCATGCCATATCACGTCTATTTTCTCTAATAAAACTTCTAAGCTTATTAAAATAATTTTTTTCCTCTGACAAATATTCTTTCTCTTCCTTCAATGTAATTGCATTTGAAACAAAGTGCTCTAAATATAATGTATATTTATCAAGATACAATAAATCCTTTGAAGGCTTTGTGTTTGCAAGAAGATCTCGCACTTCATATTGAGCTCTAATCTCTTCATCCACAAGCATAGCTGTATTGATTGTCATAGAAATCTCAAGATACTTGAAATACTGATCCAAAAGTACAAATGTATTCTTTATAACGAAATTATTGTCATTAACAAGTTTCATTAAATAGATGTAGTACTTGTCAGTTCCTTCATTTCTAAAACTCGCAAGTCTCGCTTTTTGGTCTTTTTTCAAATTTCGATCCAAAAGTCTTTCAACATCCATAGCTTCACTTTGGATTGCTTGAATTCTTGCAAGTCTCATTCTTTGCTTTGCAAGTAAAAGAACCTTATTCATATTTGGATATTTTAGTTCAAACGCAATACCAAGGCTTTCAGCTTCTGATTTCAAGCCGCTGATATATTTGACAATATTCATATCGCCTTTTTTGTATTTTGCAAGAAACTTCTCAAAATTAGCCAATGACTTTGGATATAATGCTGCTTTGTAAGAATCAAGTTTTTCCCTAATAAGTCCAATTCCAGCCACTGCATCCTCTCTAACTGCTAATGAGCTATACAAAAGCTTTCCATCTTTATGGTAGATGTCAGCTTTTTCAGATCCGACAAGTTTAATAGCATCACCATGCTTAATGCCGAATTTCTCAGCACCTGTCATGGATCCACGTTTCATCAAGTCGTCTATAATAGCCTCACGCACACCAAAGCCTGCAGGCACTACTTCTATAAGAGAAGTATCCAGCTCACCCCATGCGCCTTCTACGTTTACAACCTTTAGGTTTTTACCGTAAGTTTCCTTTACAGATTCCAATATCTGATCGATATTGTTTTGCACTTCTTGGTGACAATGCAAATCCTGGATACAAATAAATGCTTTGTCTCCAGTTCCCTGGTAAGTTTCTAAAATCCTGCCATGTTCCGGCGACAGAATAAGTTCTCTGTTCACCAGGTGGCTCGGCGAAACCGCAGCACCAACTGCAGCATACGCATGCTGCAATCCACTCAGCGAAAAAAGAAATGCGCTGAGCAACACACTCGAAATAATTTTTTTGATTCGTAAGTTCATTTTGAACCTCCTTTTTTTTGACTAACATAAACTCTTTCATACAACGCACACTATACGCTCCTTGCGTCGCTTAAAATGATGTTTTTTTGTTAGTTTTCAACATATTACTAACCAACTCGTTAGTAAATTTTCGCAGAGGCGCCGCAAGCAGCACCCCTGCTTAGCAAACCCAATATCCCCCCACTGGGATTGCTATAAACAAAAAAAACCTGTATTCTTCATTTTAATGAAAAATACAGGTTTTTTAACTTTAGCAATAAACTTGTTATATTTAAATGATCATCCGATGCATCAGCAGGGCCATCCGCATCCTTTGAAGAACTAGCAACTGCACTAGAGCTGGTCCTTCTTGACCTGCTTCTGGAACATTGGCTGCTGCCAACTACTTTTGCTTTTTCAGTTTTATAATAATTGTAAAATTTATTCATTGAATCTTTTCTATTATATGTAGGATTATTCTGTGCATCTCTAATCCACAATTTTTTCTTGAATATCATATAATCTTCATCTTTAAAGATCGCAAGATCACTTGAACTTGAAATAGTTTGATTTTGACTTGAACTTTCAATTGATAATGTATCTTTATTAATAGGTTTTTGAGTTTTATCAAATTTAATAAAAAACCTTTCCAATTTTCCAAAATCAAATAACATTGAACCGGAAGATTTGAAAAGCTTATCAATATTTTTTATGATTTTTTTCTCTTTTTTGATTTTTGCCACAACATGACCCGCATTTGCTGCATTTGAAAGGTTGATCGATGTGTTGTTAGCAATCATGTATATAATGTTGAATATGTTTGATGTGCAAATACCAGATGAACTGTTTGTATTAACAACATTTGGCACAAATGAATAACCACTACTAAAACAAGTAGTATTCACAAACAATATTAACAAACTGATTGAAATTATTTTTTTCATTTTTTTCATTTTCATATACCTTTTGAGAAAATATCTTTTTAGTTTACCTTACTAAAATACTACATTTCTTTAGTATCAACAAGCGAAAATCTAATGAATATCATGTGAAGTTTTTACGAAGTCTGTAAAAGACCTACTCTGGGGGGAAGTGTTTCAATAATAAATTAATTTTCGAAAAAATTCAAGTGTTTTTTATATACTACCAAATACACCTTGTATCTTTTCAATCATAACTTTAGAAATATTAAAGAATGTTTTCCCATCTTCAATTGTTGGTTGCCCATTCGGAAGAAGCCCGATATCAGCAGGATATCTTGAATCAATGTAAACTTCATCAATCATTTCAAGTTCATTAATATCGAAACTCAAAATATTTTTAATATTGTCAGGTAATTTTTTATAAAGTGTAAAAACACTATGAATTTTTGGAATTTGCATATCATTTTCTTCTAATAAACTCTTTAAAGCCTTTTCAATACTTTGTTGACAGTGAAAAAGTACAATATTTGATAAGTTCTCTTTATCTACTAACTCTTCTGCAGCTTTTAAATCTTTTTCAGCAAAATTCATCCAATTCTTCGTTGAATCTTTCATGCTATTTTAACTCCAGTTTCATTTATTTCTTTCATAAAAGAATTATCTATCTCCTTCAACCTTTTCCACTCATCTTTTGTGTAAACTAGAATATCCATAGGAGTTTCACTTTTGATGTCATAAAACAATTTGGCAATACTATGTCTTCTTTTAATTTTTTCAATATAACTTTTTGAAAATCCACTTTCATTAAGAATAATAATTAAATCAATATCACTATCTTTTGTTACATTCCCTTTAGCATAACTACCAAATAATATAATTTCTTTGTATTTACAAATGCTAGCAACTCTTGCAACAATTTCTTTTTTTAATTTATCTATATTTTTCATAACTTATCCTCTTTATTTTGTATAAGTTTATCAAAATAACCACTAATTTACCACTCACTTTTAATGAATATTACCAACTCTTTATCATTTTCCCTATTTCTAGCAACACTTATCCCGGTATCAAGCGGGAGCATCCCAAAAAACAACGTGGTCTCAAAATGCAATTCTATACCAAATGTATTCTGCACTCTACCGCTCCCATCCAGCGCCCCATCATTAAATAGAGTTACAATCATATCTTCAACATAAGCATTAGGATTCCATGAACCCTTTCGTATCTTTAATAATGGCATTGAGTATTCCAAAGCATATATAAACCCCTTTTTCCCTTGAAGTGGATCCCGGTATCCTCGAATCTCGTCCAGAACCTCATCCGAATTATCCGGATCATATGCACTCTTTATCTTTAGTTTGAGCTCACTCTTATAAATATATTGCTTAATATCAAAGTTGAAATAGCTGCCAAACCTATCCTCGCCCAAATTGGAATATTTGGGTTCATATGGAACATACAGTAAATAATTTACAACTGTCTTTGACCATTTGAATTGCCCATGAACAAATGGAGCAATTTCTCTACGCCCAAAATCATCATAATAATCCAAAAATGTACCCACATCTAACTTTTGAACCTTGCGGACTAAAGATTTAATAACCGGATATCCAATACTAAATCTAAATAAATCATCGTCAAAATTGTTGTATTCAAAAGAAGATTCAAATGGTGTGAAAAAATTTGTATTAATCGTGGATATTGACTTGAACATTTGGTCTTTGGTGTCATATGCCAGGATAATATTGTACATGGGAATATAGCCTAGTGCATCAGCGCCCAAAAATCCTAGGCCAAATGCACTTTCATCCTTATCAACATATACAAATGGATAACGAATTTTCGGATATAAAGTTTTGAGATTTTCTTTTAAGCCTGTATTGTGTGTTTCTACATTCAAATTTTGGAACGCGGGTTTTTCGGAAATCGCAGGCAGATTTGGCAATGTAAATTTCGTCAAATTAAGTGGTGTCTTGTATATATCATAACCATTTGAATTAAGCCCTATATAATACAAATGCTTTCCACCATATTTACCATTGAATGTAAGCATAGTTGGACACTTACTAAAATCATCATTTGCCCTAAATAATTCACGAGAATCAAAATCATACGCATAGGTTCTATGCACCTTGTCATAATTTGCAGCAAAATATAGATAACTGCCGTTAAGAAATATATTAGTTTCCGAATAATCTGTATTTATAATTTGTTCAAAAGCCCTTGAATCCAACGAAAGTTCATAAATACCAAAATTTTCCCAGTTTCTGCGAGCTGAAACATAATATATGTCATCCGTTTTCTTAACAATTTCATTGATAAGATAGTCTGTTTGAAATAAAAACTGCTTTTCCCTTTTCACTGAATCATAAATAAAAATATCCGTACCAAATGTTCCTTTTCTATCCTTTGAGTATATAAATGTCCATGAATCAAGAACTTCAAATGCACGTATCTTTTCCTTTAATATACGCTCCACTTCACCTGTTTCAAGATTTTTGGAATATAGCACACTTTCATATCCAAATGTACGGTTCGAGATATTGTCATAGCCTTTTTTTAATTCATTTAATGTAAAAAATAATTTATTTTCATGTATTTTTGGATGCGCTGAAAAATTTGAATTAGCGCTAAATATGACTTTTTCATCACTGGTTTTTGCATCCATTTTTACAATTTGATTAAACTCAAAACTTTGGAATAAATTTGTTTTCTGAGGATATGATCGAAAATAATACAAATCATATCCATTTTTGAGCAAACTTACCACATTCCAACCTTTTGTTGTTATTTTTATACCGGTTTGTCTGAAATCACTATACTTTTCCTTCTCACTATTAATCCATACCTGCCACAATTGATCAAATGATTTGCCATAAACCTTTTTTGCATGCTTATCCATACCAAGTGATGGAACAAGTGGTGAAAAAAATGTACTAAACGAGCCGCTGTTATATTCCATAAAAACACGAAACTTATGGTCACCATATTTTTTAATCAGAAAGTCCATAAATTTCCCACCAAATAAATAATATGATTCATAACGTGGAAATTCGAGCGGGAAACTTGTAGCTTTATATATCTTGGGAAGCTTATTGTCATACACCAAAGCAGCAATGTATGCATCATAGAAACCGTCATTCAATGCACCTTCGAAACTCGATTGTTTAGATTCTTGATGTACTGCAGCTCCTTCTATAAACCAAAGCGGCGCAAAAAGATTGGGCAGAAATAAATTGCCAAAATACTTATTTAAAGCAGCCAAAGTCCCTTCGGCTTTTGTTGTGTGCAAGATATGTGTGTACTCATGTATAGCAGCAATACGGAAATGGTTCTGCGTAAAACCAAGAGTATTGAAACCCGGAGCATATTGAAACAGGTGGATATTATAGAAAATCGGACTTGCATATGCATTGAAGAATGCACCCAAATCCTCGATAACAATCGGAACATTCTTTTTCTGTTGACCAAAAAAAAGCTGCGGACCGCTTTTGTAATGCTCGAGAATATTTATTACTTCCCAAGCATAGTCTTCATTTTGACAATAGAAAATAGTGAAATCATTCGTTTTCAGCGTTTGCCATTTAGCGTGCAAAACTGTGATACAAAAAGTAAAAATAATGACTAAAAGAATATATTTTTTCATTTGCTCAACCAATCCTTACCCCTCAACCCCTCTGTAACCTCACCCTACCCCTCTCCTAAACTCAGGAGAGGGGAATACATTATGGATTAATATTATTATTTTGCATTTATAGTAACTATAGAGGTATACATTTTATAGTACTTATCCACTACATTATTTATGTCGAATTTCGGATACACAGCTTTGTGTGCATTGTGTGCCAGATATTTGCGTTTTTCAGGCTCTTTGATTAGCTGTTCAATCTTTTCAGCAAGTTTGTTTGAATTTTTTGCGTCAAATAATAAGCCATTTTCTCCTTCGACAATCACTTCCTTGAAGGCAGGGATATTTGAAACTATTACAGATTTTCTCATAGCCATAGCCTCATATAGCGACAACCCAAAACCTTCGTAAAATGACGGCAGTACAAAAATATCCATAATCAAAAGCACGCTATTAATATTCTCAACAACTCCAGTCCAAATTATTTTATCCGTAAAATTATGTTCGGATGCATACTGCTGAAATTCGTGTTTTTGCTTTCCATCACCCACTATTAATAATTTCACATTTCCATGATTCTTAATTATTTTTTCGAATGCTAAAATCAAAGTTTTCACGTTTTTTTGTTCAACCAACCGTCCAGTAAAGCCAATAATTAAATCGTCTGAATTCAATCCATAATTATTTTTAACAGCAGCAACAGCAGCATCATCTATTTCTTTAAAATCTTCAAAATTTATTCCATTATTAATAGTGATTAACTTTAAACCCGAGATTTTACATTTCTTAATGCAAAAATTCTTTACACTCTCACTTACAACAATAATTTTTTTCATGAACAAGGCTAAAATATAATCTATAAATTTATGATAAAAATTTTTCCACAAATACACATTGTGTTCAGTGTGGATGATACTTTTTACGCCTGCAAAAATTGCAGCCAACCGACCAATCAATCCGCCCAAAAAAAGATGTGTCTGAACAATGTCCGGTTTTTCTCGTCTCAAATATCGAACAAGTCTCAACATCTCAATTAGCGAAATATACTTTAGAGATTTATTTTTCCAGCATGGAAAAAGTTTCACTTCAATACCAGATGCTTCAAAGCGCCCCGTCATATCGCCCAAATCACAAACTGTGATAATTTTAATTTCTATAGAAGCATCTCTTTTTATTAGTTTGGAATTTACATCAAACAATAATTTTTGTACTCCACCGGTATGGAGATCATTTGTTATGTGGATGAGTTTCAATGACAACCTCTTCTAAAACTTTTATGGTACGTTCTGCCATAGTATGATAATCAATATTACTAACTGCACAAGATATTACTTCAGTTTTCTTTTTAAAAGAATCAATATTATCAATAACATCCCTAAATTTACCCAAAAAATCCTCTCTATTATTAGCATGAAAAAAAACTGATGCCTCATAATCTGCAGCACCTTGTTTAATCTGTGGAATATCCGAACACAACAATATCTTTCGAGCAGCAATACCTTCGAGCACAACAAGAGGCAACCCTTCATTACGCAGCGTTGGAAATGCAAAAATATCAGCTATAGAAAATATTTTCGGAATCTCATCATAAGAAATATTACCAATACACTTAATATTTTCAGATAATTTATTGGTTAAAATAAATTTATCTATATTCTTTTTTTCTTCTCCATCACCTGAAATTATGAGTTTTAGATTCGGATAAGATTTTGAAATCTTTTTAAATCCGTCTAACAAAAACATTATTCCTTTTTCTTTTTTTAAACGACTCACAAATAATATAGTTATATCTTTATCATTTATATTAAGCTTTTCTTTTAAACTCTCTTTTTTATTCTGAAATTTATTAAACCGTTGAGTATCAATCCCAGGAATTACTACAGATACTTTTTCATCACTAACATTGAAACGTGTAACAAGTTCAGTTTTTACTTGATCACTACATGCGATTATTTTATCTGCATAGGGTAAAAGCTTTTTTGTGTGATACCAATTATAAAGATTTTTTATTATTCCCGGATATTTTTTCCATGAAAATGTTTGACGAAATTTTGTAAGCATTTCACCATATGCAGTACCTGTTGCACCTACAACTATAGGAGGCATTCTTTCCATCTTCATAAGCGCAAAAGCACCTGCGCTCATACTATAAATTATATCAATATTTTGCTGCCTAAAAATCTTTAGAGCCATATCTTTCGACGAATGCCACCATTTTTTTGAATACTTACCCGGAGTTGTACCGGCAAGATAATTAATAACTATATGATCCCAAGATTCTTGCGTTTTACCACCAGGATGACCTGTTGTTATAACTGTTAACTCATGACCTAACTCAGCCATGCCTTTAATCAAAAGTTCCGCATGACGCTCCATACCGCCAGTTGCATGAATAGGTAGACTTCGAGTGAGAAATAGAATATTCATAAAAAATCCATATCAATAAGTTTGAGTTGCAGTACGTTCAAAGTACTTTCTTCTGCAATGCTTTTCGCATACTTTTAAATCTTTCAAATATGTCTTGCCGTACGTCATCAATATACTCATCATGACCATTTTCCTGTTCAACCAATAAGCAGCCCCGACTCGATACTCTTTCAAAAAATTTATTCATATTATCCACAATACCCGTCAAATATCCTTTCTCTCGATATTGAGATACTTCCTTTAAAATTACATCAATGTCTGGTGCATACCGTAAAATGAAATAGATATAATATAAATCTTTAGCTTGCTTTTCTTTGTTCTCTCGATCAATAAAAGTAGCACCTTTATGATATAGAAAAGCAGAGGGTTTAGGACAATTCAAAGTATAGGTTTTCTTTTTCTTAGCTCTAACATTTATAGTAACCCAGTGTTTTAATAGAAAATCAAATTTATCAATTTTGTTTATTAAAATCTGTTGACCGACCATTTTCTCAACTACTTTCATATCAACTGACGGATAAGTAATAAACTCAACCGGCATTCTCTCTTTGTAAAGAACTACCGGAAACATTTTCCCCATCTTAAGATGATGTTCTTTATAATTCAAAGAAGAAAGTGTTTCAAATATTGTTTTTGAATATTTACCTTTAATAGTTTGATTGACTCCAAAATCTATATCAACTGTTGTAACAGGATTTTTAATATATGTTTTCCACAAAAAATTTGAATAAATATACGGCATCCATCCGCCTACAAGAGTGAGATCAGACAAATAAGCATTAATATCTTCAAGAACATTAAAAAATACAGTTTCAATTTTCTCAATATTCATATAATTCCTTATCATTTTCTTTCAAATGTTCCTTCAAATATTCGGCATGCTCTTTTCCACGAGGTTTAAAATTATAAAGATCCAAATAAAGCTGCAAATTGGAAACGACCTTGCAGCCTTTAATAGTTTGACTATTATAAAAAATACTATTCTTGTAAAAAGGTCTGACTATGTGAATATTTCCACCCCTAACTAGCTCCTTTAAATCTAGCTGTTGTCTTAAATCCAACAATTCTTTTTCCCAATTAGATGGAGAAAAATACACATATACTTGATCTGTCACAACAAATGATGTAATCATGTTTGCCCCCGTATGAAGAGTGAATGCGTATTGTTTATCTTTCATATAATCTTTAATTTTTTTAAAGATGTTTTTATCAGACGAATAGTATGTATAAATATCGTTTAATTCAAAAGTATATGCGAATCTCCAATCATCAATTAATTGCCGCGTATTTGTAAGAAGCGCAAAACTTTCAGGTCCTCGCTTTAATCGTTCGATATAACCCTTTTTTAACATTGCCTCAAGAACCCCTTGAGCCATACCAATACTCACCCCGTTTTCCCCTATAAAATCGCGTATTACCCATTTTTTCATAGGATCAGACAACATTTTTCTTAATACAATTGTAGCCTTATCAGCAAAAATATTTTTGTTTTTTTTAGATTTATTCATAATGTTCATTCCTTTTTAATGTTCACAATATAATGAACAATATATATCTAGTGAACACTTGAGTCAAGAGATTTATTTCTTCCATTTTTGTCCATACCGCCAGTAGCATGAATAGGTAGACTACGAGTGAGGAATAAGATGTTCATAGTTTCTCCTTCTTCAAATTCACAACCTCATAATACACTTTTTCCGTTTGCTGCATAATTTTATCCCAAGAATAATTCAAACTAGTTGTTCGTGCTTTTCTCCCCATATCAATAATCTTTTCTTTATCTGTCATCAATATTTGCAAATATCTTATTAAATCATATTTACGATCGTTTAAATCCAGCAAATAACCATTTTCGCCATCTTGAATTAATTCAGCAACACCTGCACAAGAAGAAACAATAATAGGCAGTCCGCTAGACATAGCCTCTACAGCAACCAAACCAAAAGGCTCATATTCCGTCGGGAAAACAAAAATATCCGATGCAGCAAAAAACTTATTAAGCTCATTGGTTTCTCCTGCAAAAATAATTCTATTCTCCAAAAAAGTATTCTTTATTCTATTTGCATAAGACTTTACATCATCTCGTCCAAAAACAAATAAATATATGTTTTCATTCTGCAACTCAAACAAAGCGTCAATTGCAATATCCAACCCCTTTCTTTTGAACTCATGTCCTGCAAAAACCAAAACAATATCATCTTCCTTAAAATTGTATTTAGATCTAAGACTAGTTCTAAATTTTTCTTTTTGCTGCGAATTGAATAAATCCACATCCACCCCATTAGGAATGTTTATAACATCACTTTCAGAAACTTTATAATATCTGCGTACTTCTTCTTTTGTCTGTTTTGAAACTGCAATTATTTTTTTATAATTAGCTTTTGTATAATTTTTTTTCTCGATTAGACAAACTAAAAAATGAAGCGGATTAAATCGTGATTTGAAGATTTTTTTTAAAATATTTCTTTCATTTTTACGAGCCATAGTTATCCATGCCAAATGACAACTATGCGCTGTCCGAATATCCGGTTGAAATAGCGCCGCACCTTGTGTGTGCACAATATCATATTTTTTCTTATTTATCATAAACAATGTCATAATAAAAAAAGACCAAACCTCGAACATAACAGACAGTGAAAAAAGGCTTAATTGAGAAAATAGTTTTACTCGAATCATTGGCACATGACGGATAATTAAGTTATCTATTTTTGGCGCTGCAAAATCATTTGTAAACAAATGTACTTCATGATTGTGACTACACATATATTTACACAATTCATATACATACTTTGATATTCCACCTGTAACATTTACAGTTCTGCATGTAATACATATTTTCATTATTAGACTCCATAACAAGCTGCGCTTGATGCAATTATTGGAACTCTTAAGTACGAGTTAGTTAGTGTGCTCCTGCGTCGCTTAGACAAATGTTACACTTATATTTTTTTCAAATTCCTGCTGCAACAAATTAAAACTTACTGTTCTAAATTTCCAAAACTTCTCTATCTTTTAATCTATACAAATAATTCACATCATGTTTTGCAATCAATTCAAAATTTTTGTTTAAAACTTTTGCATCAGTCAAAAGCGTAGGTCTCTGATGCTTTTGAAAATAATCTGATCTACTAACAAACATATACTTAATCTGTTTTTCATAAAATTTCTTTATCAGATTTTTTTCGTCAGATATTGAATGGACAAACGATCCAAACTTTGAACTACTTGTCTTTATAAAAATCGGTTCATAATAATAGCCTCTTGTTTCATTTATTGAAAGGATTTTATCATTTTCATTTAAATTTTCATTTATATACGGCATGTAAAAATTTGCATACTTCTCTAAATACTCATGTTTTGAATATTTTCCTAAAAAATATTTTATCCCGTCTCTACTAGCCAAACTTAGGACTAATTCATAAGAACGATTGCCAATGGATCCGACAAGAAAAAGAATAATAAATATTTTAATCAATTTATTCCGTTTCATCATATCCACAGAACTAACAACACCTATTGCAATAACAAATGGTATCACAACCACAAAAAACCTTGTTATATGAGGAAAAATAAACGTACCAACTAACAAATAAGTAAAAACATAATATATGATAAATTTAAAATGATAATTTTTATTTCGGTAAAAAGGAAATAATAGAAACAAAAACATAGTAGGTTCTGCAATAAATAACTCAAAAATATACGTAAAGTAACTCATGAAGTTTTTGATGTTTTTACATGCAATAAAGTGATTTTTCATATCTAAAATGAGAAAAGAATTTAAACTTTTATCATTAAAAATTGAATTTAAAAATGGAGAAAAAGGATTATTTGTAAATATATAATTTCTCAAAAGCCATGGAAAAACAGGAATAAAAACACAAAACAAAATCAAAATCAGTTTACTATTGTTTTTATTAAAAAATCTTTTATGAACTATCTGAATCAAAAAATAGCCGACCGGAATTATGAATGCAATAACTCCGGTATATTTAACAGCAAAACAAAAACCCAAAAAAATAGACATAAGACAAAACCATTTATTATGCTTTGTATCATACCATTTCAAAAATGTATAAAGAACTAACGTAAAATACAACAACACAAAGAAATCTATCATTGCAGTACCAAATTGTGTACTAAAATAACTTGATAATAAAAATAGCAATGCAGATAAAAGTGCAGATGTTAAATTGAAATATTTTCTAATCATAACAAAGACTATAAATACAGATAAAAAACCTGCCAAAAGATGAATTTGCTGCACTAATATTTCGTCTTTCAAACCTAATGCCAAAACATACAACATCTCACCAAACTGAGGAAAACTAGCATACTGCTGAAACTCTGAAATATTGATCATTTTATGTGCATTTAGAAAATATTTTGCAACAGGCAAGTGATAGCATAAAGAATCACTATCAAATGTCGGTTTCGATGTAGCAATTATATAAACTAAACTCGAAAATATAATTAGAAAAATCATAAGTTTTAACTCGAAAGTATAATCGGATAATTTTCCAAAATTATTACTTATACATATTTTTTTATTTTTTATAATAATTAATAATATCGGAACAAATATTAAGATTAGAAATACACTTTTATAAAGCAGTCCTAAAATCGCACAAAAAAATATCATATAGGACATTATTCCCAGTCCCAAACCCATATTAATTAAAAGATTTTCCTCGAACGATTCAGATTTTAAAAAAGAATCTCTTATAACCAGCTTTGACATACAAAAACACGAAACAACTATTATCATCAAAAACAAAAAACTTATCATTTGAACAACCTTTATTTTAACCTGCAAAAATAGAAGAATAGAATTTTTATAATGATTTTTTAATTTTTAGAGTCGATAAAATTAAACCAAAAATATCTTTATTGAATTTTCTTAACAATAAAATATATACACAAAGCAACAAAAACATACCTGCTGCAAAAGTTACGTTAGTTGGAAATTGATTTACAAAATAAAGAACCATTGAAAACACCACAAAAAGAGAACTCGTTATTTTCCACACACTTTTGAGCCATTCTATTAAATTTATCCCGCTCTCTCTAACACGTAGTGATCTCAAAAGTAAAACAAACATCAGAAAATATGCAATACTAGTCGCAAGTGTAATACCTGCAACTCCCATATAATTCGATAAAATTATGTTTAGCAAAATATTAATAATCAAACTTATGCTCGATATATAAATCATATGTTTTATTTTTTTTAGACTAAAGAGTGCATGAGTAAGTATGTAATTTATTGATATAAAAAATGCTGCAAATGAATAATATCTTAAAGCTTGAGAAGTTATGGCTGTTGAAGCAACATCAAATGATCCACGTTCGAATATTATTGAAACAACATATTGCGGAAAAAACAAAAATACAAGCATTATCGGCAGTGTTGCTATAAAGATCACATTCAAACCTTTTTTCAATGCATCTCCAAAATTTTTCCAATCCCCTTCAAATGATTTCTTTGATAGACGTGGAAAAACTACAGTTACAACTGAAACTGCAATTATACTTTTTGCCAAATCCATCAAACGCATTGAATATCCAAGCGCTGAAATATTACCCTCGCCAAGATATGAGCCAATCATATTATCAACTATATAAGTCAATTCAATAAAAAACATAACAATAAGCATTGGCAAAAATATTTTTAAAAACTTTTGAAAATATTCGTTCTTCAAATTAATTTTAAAATTTATAGAACCGATTTTTTTTAATGTTTGTGGGAACTGGATAGCAAGTGGAATTATTCCGCCAAGCAAAAAGCCCAAACTAAGCGCAAATATGCCAAATTTTTCACTAAATAAAACCATGCAGATTATCAAACTTAAGTTCAATAATGTTTGATGCAAACCCGGTAAAAAAAACTTTTCATGTGTATTCAATACCGACTTTGAAATGGAAATCATACTAATGATTAATATCGTCGGAAGAACCATATAATTCATCAAAATAGCTTTATCATGACTCACAACATTCAAGCCAGGTGCTAAAGCTCCTACAAGTTGTCTCGAAAACAAAATTCCAAACAGAATCATCAAACCAGCAATAATAAAAGTAATATTAATAATCTGCCAAGCAAACTGTTTTCTTTCGTGTTCTTTTTGAACGGAAATAAGCTCTGAATAGATAGGAATAAATGCTGCAGCAAATGCACCGCCAAGCAAAAAATGTGCAAGATTGAGAGCTATCGTCGTAGAAAAAACATATACGTCGTAATCCGCATTTGTACCATAATTATAGGCGATCAGAATCTCTCGAGATAGCCCCAAAAATTTACTAAACATCGCTATTAAAATTAATATTAAACCTGATTTTTTAAGTGACATAATTAAAACTCATCTAAATTCTTTTTTTGAACAATTTCATTTTTCCATTCTCTGAAACAGATGAAACAAAATACAATTCTTGTAGTAATGAATCAAAATATTCTGACATCCTTGTAGTATCATAAAATATTTTAATCTCTTGATTGTTTATAATAAATTTAATCATCTTGTCAAAATCTCTTCTATAAAGTAAATCAATAATACCTGGGTTAAATGGTGAAAATGTTCTTGTTTCCACATGATATAAACCTTGCATTTCTGAAAGTATTAAAACCTTCTCATGTTTTTTTGTATGAAGTTTAATAAATTCTACATTTAATATAAAATCATTTTTCTGCTTATTTATAAACACATTATCCAGTTTGTTTACGTGTTTAAAATGCCACTTAATTTCCTTTAATTGAAAAACCATAATTATAAATGAAATCCCTAATATAAAAATAATTAATGTAAACAATATTTTCTTAAAATCGAAAATATTTTTATCTAGTCTAATTACATTTAGCAATTTATCAGCAAAAATAGACAACAGGACAATTGCAGGCCAGCAAGCATGCAAAAGATTAACATCTCTATTTCGTCCAAGAAAATAAACAAACAGCCCTAAACCTAAAAATGAAAGGTATAAAATAATCAAACCATCAAACTGATATTCATCAGACTCGACCAAAAAAGAATAACAAATTCCAATAAGGTATGTAATAATTACTAACATCCACGGATGCAAAATTACCGTTGGAACCATTTTGTATCCAACTTTTGCAAAAATATTAACAGATGTAAATAGAGTTAATACATTTGGAAAAGCTCCAAAAAATAAGTATATTCCGACCGAATAAACTACAAAAACCACAGCCAATATTAAAAATAGTTTTAAAAATATAGCCAAGACTTTCTTGAGATAATTTACTTTAGATTGAAAAATAAATTCTTTAAATGCTAAAAAAAGCACCCAAGCTCCAAACGTCGCTACTCCAGACTCAGGATTCCATAAAATACCAATAGAAGCAATCAAGCTTATAACATAAAACCCCAGTTTAGATTTACCATTATCTTCTCTTTGTAATTGTAAATACTTAATTACCAAATACAAGACCAAAACAGGAAATAAAAACCTAATAGGATGATATTGAAAATAAAAATCATGGATTCTTATTCTATAACGTAAATATGCAAAATAAAAAAAACTTGTAAAACCAAAAAATAAAATTAACTTATTTTTTATAATTTCCTTCATAGACTTATTAAGTAAAACAAAAGAAAAAACTATCAGCAAACTCATTACTACTGAAAATGAAAATAAATTGAATGGAAATATTTTAAATAGTGGCTGTAAAATATGAGCATATAATCCATAAGTATTATGAAATCCATCTATAAGTATTGGAAATCCATTTTTTATCTGCTGCATTGAGTATATTACTGCCTCAACGTGATAACTATATGGATCAAGATCACCAGAAACAGAATAAGCACTAAAAATATTCATAAAAAATGTCAATATAATCAAAGAAATTGAATATATTGACATAGATTTTACTAAATATTTATTTATGCTATCCAAATTTTTTGAATACATAAAATATTGAATGATAAACGGAAAGACAAACAAAGAGTAACCTAACAACACATATGGATTAAACATTCCACTATAAAATTTTATTGTCATAGTATCTATTATTTTCCCTACAATTAAATACCCAACAATAAGAACCAAAACAAAAAAAATCCATTGTACACAATTTAGCAAAACTCTAATTTTATCATTTGATAAATTTTTCAAAATTTTAGAAAAATATTTAGTTAATAAAAATATCGTAATCGAAAAAAAAACCCAACCAAATAAGTATATTGTCTGTTCCAATGGTTCCGGTCTAAACTCCGATATTGGATGTATAGATATAGTTTTAGCAAGTTCAAGTGCTTGAGCAATATCAAACTTCGCAAATCTTGCAATAAGTATAGACAAAGTAAGAAAACCCAAAATAGAAAATATTAACGATAAAAATCCATTTATAAATTTTCTATTTACATCGACTACTTGCATAAATTATCTCCAAATCGTGCTGACTAATAGAAAGATTATGGCATATTTTTTTTATGTTTTCCAGTAAAGGGAAATCGTAGGTATAATACCAATTCATGAATTTAACTATACAAAAGGCTCGTCGATAAATGTGTATAATTAATTTTGAAAAACGGTATAAGTTATATAAATAAAAAAATGGACCACCTTTAACATGCATCAAAAATGGTCCATTAAATTACAATCAAAAATAAAACTCTACTTATTTATTATTCGCTACAAATTCTTTAATAGAACTAACGATATATTCTAAAGCCTCTTTCTTCATGCCAGGATATACACCAACCCAAAAACTATCATTCATGATCTTGTCAGTATTTGTCAAATCGCCAACAACTCTATAATCCTTACCCAACTCCAAATCATCAAACAGAGGTTGCCTCACCATATTACCACCAAAAAGATTACGTGTTTGAATATTGCAGCCTTCCAAAAATTCTGCCAAATCATTTCGCTTAAAACTTATCCCATCTTTTAATGTAATCAAAAAACCAAACCAAGATGGTTCACTTTTATCAGTTGCCTTTGGAAGTACAAAATATTCACTCAAATCGTTTAAACCATCATATAAAACTTGAAAATTTTCTCTACGTTTCTGAATAAATCCTTCGAGCTTATCAAGCTGCGCACAACCAATTGCAGCCTGCATATCAGTAGGTTTTAGGTTATATCCAAAGTGACTATACACATACTTATGGTCATATCCGAATGGCAATGTCCCGAATTGCTGCGAAAACCTTTGACCACAAGTATTGTCTGCACCTGAATCGCACCAGCAGTCACGACCCCAATCACGAACTGAAAGCAAAATCTTTTTCAGAAGTGCATCATTTGTATAAACAGCTCCACCTTCACCCATTGTCATATGATGCGGCGGATAAAAACTACTGGTTCCAATATCACCCCAAGTACCTGTATATTTCCCGTTATAAACACTACCTAATGCATCACAATTATCTTCAATAAGCCAAAGACTATTTTTCTTACAAAATTCTTTTACCTTTGCAATATCAAATGGATTCCCAAGTGTGTGAGCAATCATTACAGCTTTAGTTTTATCAGATAATGCCGAATCCAATTTATTCACATCGATATTTGCAGTTTCAAGATCAATATCAATAAACACTGGCAATGCTCCATACTGCACAATCGGCGCCATTGTGGTCGGGAATCCGCATGCTATAGTTATCACTTCATCACCACGATTGATTCTGCGATCTTTCAAAAGAGGTGATGTGAGCGCCATGAATGCCAAAAGATTCGCAGATGACCCGGAATTCACCAAAAGAGCAGACTTCACACCTAAAAACTTTGCAAGTTTTTCCTCAAACATCTTTGAATATCTTCCATATGTAAGCCAAAACTCCAAACTTGAGTCGACAAGATTCATCATCTCTTTCTCATCAAATACACGACCGGCATAATTCACACGACTGGTTTTTGGGACGAATTCACTCTTTGACTCCTCTTCAATCGCTTTATAATACTCTTTCGTTTTTTCAAGTATTTCTTGTACAAGTTTTTGTTTTTTAGTAACTGTAGTCATTTTTATTCTCCTAAACCTTTGAATAGTAAACAATTCAAGAAAGGTATTTTATAGAATTCTAGCTAAAAACGCAAAAAAAATATCACCTATTAAAAAATCGTAACTTAAGTAGTGTAAACATGTAAGTAATTATGAAAGTGACTAAATTACGCTTTGTATTTCCAAACATTCGCTCTTTAAAAACATATGGGATTTCTTTAATCATCATATCTTTTTTTATTTTTTTTATTTTAAATAAAATTTCCTCTACAACATTAATACTTTTTAATAAATCAGCTCGATATAATTTAAAACTATTTGACACATCTTTACATTTCAAACCTAACACCAATGAATAAATAAAATTGACCATCCAACTCATTAGTATCAATATTTTCTTATTGTCAGAACCTCCACCTTTTACATATCTGGAAGCTATAATAACATCTGAATCATCCTTATATGCATACATCTTTATGATGAATTCTGGCGAATGTGATCCATCTGCATCCATAAAAATAATATATTTACCATTTGCAAATTTAATTCCCGTTCTAATTGCATCACCATATGAATCACCAAACTCTCTATTAACATAAACAACATTATTCTCACTACATACTTCTTTTGTGTGGTCCCTTGAACTTTGAGTATCAACCACAAAAATTTCATACTTATTGCTGTAATCCTTTTTTAAAACAATATTCAACCTTGGAAGAATTAATCTCAAATTTTCTTCTTCCAAGTACGCTGGTATAATGACACTCAATTCCATTTCCTTACTCATAACTTTCCGTCCACTGTAACATTTTTTTTATGCCTTCCTCTCTACTAATTTTGGGGTGCCATCCAATCAAATTTTCAACTTTCGTAAGATCTGCAACAAACACCTTTTGATCACTCTCCCTTACCGGAAGTTTTTCATAAGAAAGTTTTATATTTAATTCTTTCTCAAGAAAATCAAATAATTCTAATAAAGACAAACTATTGCTCATTCCTCCACCAATATTAAATGCATGCCCTTTTGCTTTATCAATATTTTTTATAGTCTCAAAATACAGATTTACCATATCGTCTGCATACAACACATCTCTTACCTGCTTACCATTCCCTGAAATAGTAAATGGCTCCTTTAATTGTCCATTCTTTGTTTCAATAGCTTTTTGGCAAAACCAACCTATCCAACCCTGATCATAAGTTGAGAACTGCCGACCTCCAAACATAGATGAATGTCTAAACACAACTGTTCTTATACCAAAGATTCTATAGTAATCCAGCATATACTGATCTGCAGCACCTTTTGAACATCCATAAGGAGAATGAAACTCTAACTGAATATTTTCATTAAACCCATTGGGAAAATCTTTTGCAATACATCTCGTATCATTTTCCTCATATTTTACCCATTCTAAATCACCATAAACTTTATTTGTTGATGAATAAAAAACTATGGTTTCAGGACTGTATTTACGCACAGCTTCCAAAACATTAAATGATCCTAAAATATTTATTTCCATATCAAGCTTTGGGTCACTAATTGAAGTAGTCATGGCAACCTGACCTGCAAGATGAAAAAGCACATCAGGTTTTGTTTCTTTTATCACCTTCTCAATTTCTTCAGAAGTTCTTATATCTTTTTCAAAAAAAATAAACTTTCCTTGTTCCTTTAACCACTGTAGATTTTTTTCTGAACCCTGCCTATATAGATTATCGAATATGAATAGTTCATCATTTCCTTCATTTAATATCTTACATGCTAAATTTGAGCCTAAAAATCCACACCCACCTATAATTAATATTTTCATTTCCCCAAACACTCCTTCTCGAATTTAACAATTTTACGCAGCCCATCTTCCAGTGAAATTTTAGGTGACCAACCAAGTTTTTTTATTTCTCTTATATTGACATCATGCTTCATAATTTCAAATTTCCTATATGGAAGTACTCCAAAATTTAAGATAGTTTTATCATTTCCGACAATTTGTTTTACAAGCTCAATAAAATCTTTTATTTTTATATTTTTGCCTGTCCCTATTTCATAATCATAATAACCCTTATCTAAATCTTTTGATTTATTTAGTATCTTAATAAATGCATCCACCACATCATCTATATAAATAAAATCACGTTCTTGTTCACCTTTAGTTAACTCCAGCTTATCCACATTCTCCAATAAACTCTCAATTATAAAAGTAACAAACTTTGACTTATCATCCATTGGTCCATAAAAATGCTCTAATGCAACATCAAGACATACCATTTTTTCTTTATAAACCGTCAGCCAATCTCTAAACTGACTTTTTGAAAGTGAATATAGATTCACACGTTTATCAAGTATAGTATCTGTATTTATGAAAGTTTTAACACCATTTTTGCAGCCTATTTCTAAAAGCTGTAGTGGCAAAATAAGATTAGCCTCTATTAGAGACAAAGGTTCAATTTCTCGTCGACCATATATTGTCGCACAATGAATTATTGTATCAATTTTATTTTCTTTAAATACCAGATCAACATTAGTTAGTTTATCTAAATCATAATATTTAATTTTATCTATTATAGAATTTATTCGAAATGTATTTGAAAAGCTTCGTTTGAGAACTATTACATTATAATTTTCTGTTTCTGCTACGAGCCTTTTAAGAAGATTGCTACCAAGAAATCCTGTAGCTCCAGTAAGAAGGATTGTTTTATTCATGGGAGGGTATCCTATTTCTTCTAAAATTTATATTTTTTATAGAAGACCTAAAATAAACAAGAAAAGTAATCTCCTCTTATTTTTATATAATACTCTTCCTTAAATATATCTATTTCAATTAATTTTTTTATAAATAAAAATTTTATAATAAGCATTCACTCTATAGGTCTGTATTTTTTTGTAATGCCCTTTCTGAATATATTCATTCAATACATTCATTATCGCACGTTGCCCCAATGGTCTTCCACCTCCAAAATATTTCTCATGTCGCTTAAAATCCTCCATATCTTTCCTTTCCCCCCACACAATAATTTTAGGAGGATTATCGCTCAAAATTTTGGCATCTTTTAAACATGTCTTTCTATCTATCATATCCCACCAATGTACAAATGAAAATGTTTTTGGATATCTGTCAGCAATTAAATATAAAACAGGCATATGCGGAAAAACAAATATGCTGTCTTCTTTTGTAGAATTTTTTTCTATTAAATATTTTGTAAATAAAATCATCTCCGTCGTATTCTCACTTAAAATAAAACCTTTAAAGTATTTTCCATCCATTTTGTATTTACTTTCTTTTATATGTGGCTCACTATAGCCCCACCATTCATACGGTACACGATATTTCCCCAGAGCAACAGAAGAGATAAACAGAAAAGATAGCCCCACAATCGCCATTCTAACTACTAAATATTGGGTTCTGAAAAGCAAATAACCAAACAAAATCCCAATTGATACCATTAGTGAATAGTGATTAATTCCGCCGGAAGTACCACTAGCAAAGAGAAAAGAAACTGAAACGACACTAAGTATAAATAAAGGTTTATAAAAAATATTTTCTTTTGGTCTATCATTAAAAATTAGTTTATACATAGAGATAAATAAAAATAAAAACACTATTATTACTGATATAGTTATAATAAAAAAATTAACGCTATTGTATGATAATATTATTTTTGACAAATCAACATCAACCAATGGGTAACATATACTAAGCATAGAAAAAACAACTAAAGCAAAAATACATCTTACACATGTTGAAAAAGAATTTTGTGTATTTTCTTCTAATCGATAATTAAATATCTTACGTGGATAAAAAATTATCAAAAATACCAAAAATCGTAATAGGTATTTCAGGTTACGTACAAGTCCGAAATGCAATTTAATAAAATTCTTAATCCATAAAAAAAATATTGTAGTTATATCGCCTTTAGATTCTACATTTAAATATACCTGTTCAATAAAAGGTATTAGTGCATGATAATACGTTACCCACAGTAAAATTATTAATGTAGGGGTTAAAAAACCAATCATAAAATATAAAAATGACATAAACAAATATTTTAATGTTCTTTTATATGTAAAGAAAAACAATATAAAAGTATTTGCAATAAAACAAAACAGCCCGGCATTTTGTTTTGTAAAAAAGCAAAATGCTGTCAGTATACCTGCAATTATCAAGTGTATTTTCTGCCTCCCAGTAATATCTTGATTTTCCATATCATCTATAAATCTTAACAAAGTATATGCACTTAAAATAGCATAAAGATATATAAATTCATTGAAATCATACATAATTATAGGATTCAAAGAATAGCGTGTAAACATAGACAAAATTGCTGCAAGTGCAGCTATCCAAGAAGAAAATATTCTAGAAAACAATACGAATAAAAAACCTGTTGTCAAGAGAGAGACAAAAACTCCGAGAATTCTGAGTAATATAAATTCATACCCAAACAAGGAATGAAAAATGAACATCTTGATAGGATACAATGGTGGCAAAACAAGATAAAAATCTCGATAAGGCATTAACCCTTTCTGCATATATTTAGCAACTAAACTCCACCAACCCTCAGTAAGAGGAAAAAAACGATTAAAAATAATTAAATTAAAAACCAATACAATAAAAAGTGAAGCTAGCATTCCGCAAAGAAGAGACAAACAATTATTAGGATTACTCTTTAAATATTTATTTTCTAATTTATTCTTCAACATTATTAACTTTTCATAATAAACTTTAATTTTTGTTGTTTTTGAAGCCAAAAACAACAAAAATGAACGTATAATATTTTTCATTAATGAATTATCCTTTTTTTACACAACTGATATAATTGCTCAAGTTA
This sequence comes from bacterium, assembly GCA_042566505.1. Lineage (GTDB taxonomy): Bacteria > RUG730 > RUG730 > JBDRED01 > JBHPKP01 > JBHPKP01. The sequence continues at coordinate 27,631 of JBHPKP010000002.1, forward strand.
AGAATAGAAGTGAGGTGTTTTGAAACATAATACTGCTCATACCACTCAACTGTTTTTTTGAACGTCATTTCATTATCCCACACATTTTTCCACTTCAAAATAAAATGCGCTTTTGAACAATCAAGTTTTAACAGACCTGCTTCATGTGGTTGGTTTTCATTAGATTGGATTTCAAACTCTATCATGTCCCATTCTTTTTTCATCATAGTTAAAACATCAACTACTCGCAGATTTGCCTCATCGCCCGGTCCAAAGTTCCAAGCCTGTGCAAATTCAGTTTTACCTTCGAGTAGTTTTTGTCCTACCAATAGATATCCACTCAAAGGCTCGAGCACATGCTGCCATGGACGGGTTGCATTTGGATTTCGAATGATTACTTTTTCACCCTTTGCAATTGCGCGCATAATATCCGGAATCAGTCTATCCTCTGCCCAATCACCACCACCAATTACATTCCCTGCTCTACCACTTGCCAACAACACATTATGATTCTGTCCATAATCTTTAACATTAAAAAATGAATTCCTGTATGATGTAGTTATAAGCTCCGCACAACCTTTAGAAGAGCTATATGGATCATAACCACCCATGGGATCATTTTCGCGATAGCCCCAGACCCATTCCTTGTTCTCATAACATTTGTCACTTGTAATATTTACGATAGCTTTAACTGAATCAATATTGCGACACGCTTCAAACACATTAAGTGTACCCATCACATTTGTTTCGTATGTTTCAATTGGATTTTTGTAGGAATATCTCACAAGCGGCTGCGCAGCCATATGAAAAACAATTTCAGGTTTGGTTTGGTTAAAAATTTCAAAAAGTTTATCTTTATCACGAATATCAGCAATCACTGAATTCATATCTAAATCAAGTAATTTAAAATGATTAGGTTCGCCTGGAAAATCTTTTGAATATCCAGTTACATTTGCACCCATTTGCGTAAGCCATAAACAAAGCCATGATCCCTTGAATCCTGTATGACCTGTAACCAAAACATTTTTTCCTTTATATTCACCATTAAAAAGTTTCTTTTCTACCAAACTTTCCATTTAGCACCACCTTTATCCCATATACTATTAAGTTCATTTTTATCATTTAAGTTATCCATACACTTCCAAAAACCTTCATGTTTATAAGCATATAATTCATTATCTTTCGCCATCTCTTCCAATGGTTTTCTCTCAAATATTGTATTATCACCGTCTTTAATATAATCAAAAACTTTTGGCTCACACACAAAGAATCCGCCATTTATCCACGCTCCATCGCCTTTTGTTTTCTCTGCAAAACTCAATATTTTGTTATCATTTGCAATATCCAATTTACCAAATCTTCCTTCCGGCTGTATTGATGTAATTGTAATCAATTTTCCATGATTCTCATGAAATTTTGCTAGCTGCCCAATATCCACATCAGCTACAGCATCACCATATGTAAGCATGAACCTTTCGTTATTTACATACTCTTTTGCACGCAAAATTCGACCACCGGTAAGTGTATTATTTCCCGTATCTAAGAGTGTGATTTTCCATGGTTCACATTTATGCTTATGAATCTGCATATCATTATTAACCAAATCAATTGTCATATCACTTTGATGCAAGAAATAATTTGAAAAATATTCTTTAATATAATAACCCTTATAACCGAGTAAAACTACAAACTCATTAAAACCATAATTAGAATACATTTTCATGATATGCCATAAAATAGGTTTTCCACCTATTTCTACCATAGGTTTAGGTCTAATATCTGTTTCTTCGCTAAGACGTGTTCCAAATCCACCAGCTAAAATTAATACTTTCATTATTCTACTCCCTCCATCACAATATCATTATCACTTAAAATAGATTCATTATTATTTTTTTCAAATACAAAATTTTTATTTAGAAAATACGAAAGAATCGCAATAGGCATTATAAGTATTGCACCACCTATATAATTCGATATATCAAATATATTAAATATTTTTAGTCCTAGAACATTCACTACATATACAACTGAATAAACCACAAAAAATTTAAATATTAATTGGTTATTATGATTTTTAAAAACAATCTTGCCTATTGTCTTGAAATTAAATAAAACACCAATAGTTGTAGCTATCAAAACAGCAATTGCATAGTGCAAACCAAGAAAAATACATAAAGAAAAAAGTGAATAGCCAAACAGTGTATTTAACCCACCAACAAATAAAAATCTAATAAATCGGATTCTAAACATTTTCTTAATCAAAATTAATCCTCTCTTCTTCAATCACCAATGGTCTATTTTTCACTTGTGTATATATAGAGCCAATATACTCGCCAATAATTCCAATAAAACAAAGCTGTACAGACACAAAAAAGAAAAGACCAATTATTAGAGGCGCAACACCCACACTAAACCTTTCCCAATAAATAATCTTATACACTAAATATCCTATTGCTATTAAGAAACTGAACATTGCCATTCCAAATCCAAAAAAACTTGCCATTCTCAATGGATATTTTGAATGATTCACAAAACCAAGCATTGCCATATCATAAAGCGAATAAAAATTATTTTTTGTTTTTCCTTTTTTCCTTTTTGGTTGCGTATATGTTATTTCGGACCTTTTAAATCCCAACTCTGTTATTAGTCCGCGAAAATATGGATATGGATCTTTTAGAGTTCTTAAAACATCAATGAATTTTTTGTCATATAAACCAAAACCTGTAAAATTTTTCACCTGCTCAACTTCCGAATATCTGGCAAGTAAAACATAATAAAGTTTTCGCACTAAAAACATGAGTGGATTTTCACGGCTTTTTTTCTTAATACCAATTACTATGTCATAACCTTGTTCCCATTTCTCTAAAAATTCATTTATCATTTCAGGTGGATCTTGAAAATCTGCCACTAAAGAAATCACAGCATCACCTTTGGTTTGAAGAATTCCATAATTTGGGGAACGAATATGTCCAAAATTTCTAGTATTAAAAATCACTTTAACTTTTTTATCATTTTTTGCTATTTCTCTAAGGATTGTTTTTGTTTGATCAGTCGAGGAATTATCTATAAAGACATGCTCGTAATCATATTGCGGCAAGTCATTGAAGATTTGTTTTACCTTTTCATAAAGAGGTCTGACATTTTCCTCTTCATTGTAGCAAGCTGTAAAAATACTAACTAATTTCATAAAAACACCTTAGTTACTATATTTATTTTTATAATCTTCCAGAGCATCAACAATTTCCGTTTCTTTCAAATCATCTATTCGAACCATCTCGTAATTATTATCAATCATGACTAATGCAAAATCTTTAGTAACCCGTTTTTTATCGCGTTTCATAGCACTTATTACTTCTTGTGAATCAATTTTTACTTTCAATAAATTTTTATCTATTACTGGTAATAGAACTTTATTGTTAAAAGAATTAGCCAATTCAGTATTTAAAATTCCTCTTTTAACTGCTGCATAATTTGCAAGAATAATCCCAATAGCTACCGCTTGTCCGTGAGGCACGACAAAATCCGTAGCACTTTCTATCGCATGACCAAAACAATGCCCAAAATTAAGCATATTGCGTTTGCCTTGATCAAATTCATCATCCTCAATATAAGCTTTTTTAATTGCCAAACACTTTTTTATCATATCCAAAAGAACATTTTCATCTCGCCCATTTATCGCATCTATGTTGTCCACAAAAAAATTAATACTTTCTTTTCCTCCCATCATATGAAGTTTTGCTGATTCCCCAACACCACTTAGATAATCCACATCCTCTAATGTTTTCAAAAATGGAGTATAAATATGAACTGAAGTAGGTGGATAAAAAGTACCAATTAAATTTTTGTATTGCTTAAAATTAAGAGAGGTTTTTGCACCAATACAACTATCATCCTGAGCCAAAAGAGTAGTTGGAACATATACCCACTTAACACCTCGAAATAATGTTGAAGCTAAAAAACCTGTAATATCTTGAGTAATTCCTCCACCTATTGAAATAATTGTAGTCTTTTTGTTCGGCATTTTTTTTATGATTTTATCGAACAACTCAAGAACTGTATTGATATTTTTTACTTCTTCACTAATAGGTAAGATAATTACATTTAAATTTTCAAAAACTGACAAAGCATTCTTTGAATGACATTTGTAAACGTTTTCATCGATTATTACTATATTATTTTTGTTTTCCTTAATTATTTCATCAATAAAATTTTCATTTACATCAAAACTAACATCATAATTTCTAATATTAGATTTAATTGTTATATTGTTCATAGACATGTATATCCACCATCAATAAAAATTGTTTGACCTGTTATGTATGAATTTTTTGCAGAACATAAGAAGAATACTAATTCAGCTATTTCTTTTGTTTCAGCAAGCCTTCCAAGAGGAATTCCTGTTTTTATATTGTTAATAGCTTCCTCACTATTATTTTGCCTGGTTAGTTCAGTATTAACATAACCCGGTGCAACTGCATTTACTAAAATATTATCACTTCCCAATTCCAAAGCTAATGTTCGAGTAATTGCATTGATTGCACCCTTTGTTGCAGAATAACTAACTCTACCCGGTTTGGATACCTTACTCCAGATTGAACTTATATTAACAATCCGACCGAATTTATTTTTTTTCATTTGAGGTATAACTGCTTTAATCAATTTTATTGGTGAGGTAAGATTTACTTTGATTGTGTCAGCAAGATCATTATCAGATACCTCAGCAATCTCAGCTACTGGATTAATACCAGCGTTATTAATCAAAATATCCACATTCAATGATTTGCAATAGTTATCAATTGATTCATCCGACAATAAATTTAATTCTGATCTTGTAGGTGTAATGATATCATAACCTTCAGCTTTGAATTTTTTTGAAATTGCCAGTCCAATGCCTCGAGAAGCACCGGTAATTAATGCAACCGGTGTAGTCATTATGCGTCTACTCCACCTGCTTCTTTTATGAGTTTATGATATCTTGTCTCCAACATATCAAGTCTGTGCTTATCTTCATCAAAAATCATTCCATAAAATTCTCGTTTATTTTTTAACCACATAAGCTCAAATCCAACAGCTTTTAATATGCCTTTATCTGCATCCGCATCTAATCCTCCTGGGCATTCAAAAATAACCTTTCTAGTTTCATAATGATCTAATGTTCCTTCAGGTAATCTCTTAAAAAACGGCAATGATTCAGCAGAAACTCCACCACCTATTACACATTCCAAATCTCTTTTCTTTGCTTTTGGTAATAACGTATTCGCTATCTCAAATACCTCATCTGAATTGATACTGTCCCTTGTTAACCCCATAGAACCTGTCATGTCTACTCGTCCCAATACAACACCATCTAATTCATTAATTTCCGGAAGTTCTAACATTTGGTCAATATTCTTAAAACCAGTCATTGTCTCAACATTTATCAACAATGACACATCCTTTAATTCTTCTTTAGGAAATGCCAATTTTGCAGATCCTAAAAATTTCTTTAATGCATATGCTGACTCAATCATCGGAGCAACAATCCTGCTCACACCAATAGCTCTAGAATCAAACATATCTTTCAAAGCTTCACATCCACCGATTTTTATCGTTAGTTCGAGTCCCGCTCTAGTAACAACCTCTTTGAGCCTCAAAGCTTCTTCCATTCTTGTTCCTTCAGCTTCAAATTCAGCTTTAACCCCAACAACACTATGATTCTCTTTCAAATCCTTAAGTGTGTCTACCATTCTTTTTTCCAAATTATTCATTTCCTACCTCCTGGTATTCTAGTGTTGATCTTATCAAACACTAAAATACATTTTATTTTTTATTAAAAGATTCTACTATGATATTTTTCTCAAATTCCTTGCGATCAAGAAATGGCCACATGTCTTCCAATGGCTTTGAAATCATTTTCCCATCCGGGAGACGTTCAGAAGACAGTTTTGGACTAAATTTATAGTCCTTTTGCAGCATAACCTCACAAACTATTGCTTGTTTACTGTCAAATATAAAGTTTATATTATTGCAAATCTGATCATTATTTTCAATCATTTTGTATTGTAAATCAAAGCTTTTTGCAATTTTTTCAAAGTTTGGAAATCCAACACCTGATTTATCATCACATGCAACAAATCTTTTATCAAAAAAGTTTTCCTGAGTTTGTCTGATCGAAATATAGCCATTATTATTTAAAATGAATATTTTCATTGGAATTTTATAATAAGCTATAGTTGCAAGCTCCTGCAGATTCATCATAATACTTCCGTCACCTGCTATACACACAATGTGTTTTGTTTTGTCAGCAAAATATGCGCCAATTGCACTCGGCAAATCGTATCCCATAGATGCGCACCCGGAATTCCACCACATTTTCTGATTCTCCTTCACAATACCAGCCTGGAACAAAGCAACACATGCAGTTCCATTTGCTGATGTTACAATAGAATTTTCCGGCAAAAACTCTGTTAATTGCTGAATAAAATAATACGGCTGTACACCACCTTTTGCATCTTTATATTCAGGTAAAACAACCGGATACTTTTTCCTTCTTTCCAAACACCACTCAAGCCAGTTACTAAAACCAGACAACAACACTTGATCAAGCTGCCTCAATAATTCTTCTAAAAATATTTTTACATCAAGATTAACCGAAACATCTGGTTTCAATGTAGGTTTTTGCAATTCTTTATCGTCGATATCAACAATAATCTTTTTTGCATTGCGTGCATACATTTGCCAGTTATAACTTATTTGCCGAATATTGTTTCTCGAACCTACTGATAAGTATACATCTGAATTTTGTACTGCAAAATTGCCAGCACGATCTCCAATAGTTCCAACTCGTCCTATAAACAACGGGTGACCTGACGGTATCAAATCCACAGCATTAAATGTAGAAACAACCGGAACCCCTAGCTTTTCTACGACTTTTAGAAATAATTCTTCAGCACCTGCAATCCTTATTCCCCTACCAGCAACAAAAACCGGTCTTTCACAGTTTTTCAATGTTTCCAAAACTTCACTAACTTTTGTTTTGATATATTCACTTTCAAACTTAATTTCATCTTCAGAAGAATCATATTCAACTAAATCATTTTCATCAATCATTGCACCCTGCACATTCAATGGAACATCCAACCACACCGGTCCCGGTCTGCCATGAGTAGCTATATATATCGCTTTATCAACCTCTTTTTTTACTTCTTTTGGATCTTTTATCATGTTCGCATACTTAGTAACTGGTTTGACCATATCAACTATATTTATCTCTTGGTCACCTATTTGACGCAAACCTTCAATATCATAATTTTTTATGCAAGTCTCAAGCTTCACCTGACCTGAAATATATAGAACCGGCACTGAATCAAGCCATTGACCAATAACACCTGTTAAAGTATTCGTTCCGCCCGGACCAGTAGTCACATTCACAACTCCAAACTTTCCACTTACACGAGCATAACCCTCAGCTGCAATTGCACATGCTTGTTCATGATGATTACAAATGTACTCAATATCTTTGTTTTTACCAATTGAATCATTCAGGTGCATAGAACCACCACCTGAGACTAAAAAAATGTGTTTTGTGCCATGTTCCACTAACCTTTTTATTATATAATCTGAAACTTTCATCATGATTTTTACCTTATTTATCAACTAATATTTGCTCTTTCTTAATTTTATCTTTAATAGATAAGTAATAATTATATAATTCCTCTATTGCCTCGTCAATATCAGTAAATATGACTTGTGTCATCTCGGTTTTGAGTAGAGAATTATCACCACTATACTCCGAACCTAAACCATCTTTTTTAATAATTATTGGCAAATCTTTTCCGGAAATCTTTTTTATTTTTTCTGCCAATTCTAAAAGTTCAATAGAATTATCCGGCGTAACATTATAGGCAGAGTGATTGGCATCATGTTGAATGAAATAATCTAATACAGGCATTAGATCATCAATATAGAGATAATCAAATTTTTTATTCTGATTTATTGTAAGCGGCACGTCAAAAATGACTTTACATATCAAATTTGAAATAAATCGTATTGCATAATCCTCGTACTTTCCAAAAATTCCAAATATTCGAAGATCAATTATATTATCAGTTTTTTCAATATATTTTTCGCAAACATACTTACTAAAACCATGCTCATCAATTGGTACATGATCACCAAAATATTCTTCCTTCATCTTTGGTTTATAATGTCTCATATCATAAATCGCACCAGAACCTGTTATAATCATCTTTTTGAATTTATTTGAATTGCGAGCTAGATTAAAAAACATGCGGGTATTATTAAAAAATATTCCTGATGAATCCTTTGCATTTCTATGACCAGGCTTGCATGCTGAATGAAGCACAATATCTATTTTGTTCTTATCAAAAAAAGCCTGAACAGCATCCTCATCTGTTAAATCCAAATCTTTATGACTAGGCGCTATGATCTCATATTTTTTTGAAAGACATGATCCTAAAATATTCTTTCCAATAAAACCGCTGCCGCCTGTAAGTAAGATTTTCATGATCTTCTGCCTCTTAGTTTTACTATTTTAAATTTTACTTTTCCATGTTGTTAAACCATGGTGAGTAAATCTATATCTTCTGAACTCACCGCCAAACTTTTGCAAAGAACTTATGGTTGCATATCTTGTATTCCCCGGACAATAAAACATCATAAAGCCACCGCCACCTGCACCTGAAATTTTACCGCCAGTTGCGCCCGATTTAATTGCAGTATCATAAATCTGATCAATTAATTCATTTGTTATCTCATCAGCAGATTTTTTTTTGTGATGCCAGCCAAAATTAAGTATCTCTCCAATTTTATTAAAATGACCTTTTAGTATAGCCTCTTTCATCATAACAGCCTGTTCCTTTAGTTTGTGCATAGAAAACACAGATTGATGCCCTTTCTCTTTACATTTAACATTTTTTGATTGGGCAATAATAATATCAGAAGACAATCTACTCGTACCAGTATAATAAAGTAGCATATTGAATTCTAACTCATTTACATATTCTTGTTTTATTCTCAATGGATTGACAATAACTTTATCATTTTCAGCAAACTCCATAAAATTAAATCCACCAAATGTACTAGCATATTGATCCTGCTTTCCACCGGCCATATTCAAATCTTTTCTTTCGATATCAAATGCCAATTGCGCAATATCATACTCCCCTAACGGAAGTTTAAGCCATTCAGTAAATGCACCAATAACAGCTACTGTCAATGTAGACGATGATCCCAAGCCCGAACCAGACGGTGCATCAACATACGTCGACAACTCAAAAGCTAATGGTTTTTTTGTAAAATCTTTTACAACTCTATTATATGCAGCCTTTAATAAATCTAATTTCCCATCTATTTCAAAGCATTCTTGTGCATCAAACTCTAGTCTTTCATTCCTATCAATTGCATTAAGAACTATTTTATTATCATATCTTGGAACAATTGTTGCATATGCATACATCGTTATAGTTGCATTAAGTATTGCACCACCGTATTTATCCGAATATGCTGACAAATCAGTTCCACCACCTGCAAGTCCCAAACGTAAAGGCGCTCTAGAACGTATAATCATATTTACCCCTATCTAATCTGAATTTAATTCTGCAATTTCATTTTTATCCTCAAAAAGTTCATAAGAACCTGATTTCTTTAATTGCAAAATTTTATCAGCGTATTTTTTTAAAAATTCTAAATCATGCATTATCATAATTATAGTCTTCTTCTGCTCAATTAAATTATGAAATGAGTTAAAACATTTTTTTTGAAAATTACTATCGCCTACAGCTAATATCTCATCAAATATAAAAATATCTCCATTTGCATGCATTGCAATTGAAAATGCCAACCGCATCTGCATACCAGAAGAGAAATATTTTAATGGAGTATCAATAAAATCCTGAACCTCTGCAAACTCAAATATTTTATTAAAATTTTCTTTTATGTATTTTAAACTCAAGCCCAACAAAACACCGTTCAAGAAAACATTGTCTTTGGCAGTAAGTTCGCTGCTAAATGCTACACCCAACTCTAAAAATGGAACGATCCTTCCTTTTGTGATGATCTCACCAACATCAGGACTTACAGTTCCTGCTATAAGTTTTGCTAACGTAGATTTACCCACACCATTAGGCCCAATAATTCCTAAAATCTCTCCTTCTGCTATTTCAATACTAAAGTTTTTTATCACATTTAAAACTTTAATTTTATTAGTTTGTTTTTTGTATTCTTTCAAATTTATTAAAAAACTTTTCAAAGAATTTAATGGGACTGTATAGGTTTTATAAGATTTAGAAATATTGTTAATTTTTATCATAAATAATCTACTACTTTCTTATTTAGTTTTTTGTTTATAAGCAATGAAACAACAAACAAGAGTATAACCAAAGAACTATGTTGAAACATAAGCATTGGATTTTTATACAAATGAACATCATAATTAAAAAAAACAGTCTTTAAGTTTTCTAGTGGAACAACTAACAAATTGAGAGAATAATAAAGTGATCTGTATTTTTCCGGAACCGGAATATTATAAATTATTGGCGTTAAAAATACACCATAAGTCAAAATTAATTCCCAAATTTGCTGAATATCTCTAAATAATACATTTAGATTTGAAATAAGAATATTCAATGCAATAATTAACATGCTAAGAGTTATAAATGAAAAAGAAAAAATTAATAATTTTGTAATTGTGTAAATTTTACTTGGATTTTCAATTAGCAAATGAAAGATTAAAAAAAACACTAAAAAATTTAGAAAGAAATTTATCAAAGGTGCAACGTAAGCAGAAATAGGAATTAGAATATTATTAACTTTAATCTTAGTTACAATAGATTTTTTACCAATAAAAGAAGTTAAGGCAAGGCTGGTTGATTCTGAAAAAAAAACCCATATAATAATACCGAAGAAAAGTCTGAGTGGATATTCCTTTCCAGCACCAACCTTTAAAATTAATCCAAAAATGGTAAAATAAACTAAAAATTGCGATAAAGGTTTAATGAAAGACCACAAAAAACCTAATTTACTATTTTGATATTTAAGTTTTACATCCATCAATCCCAAAATTGAGACTATCTCAATATTATGATTCAATTTCAACCCCTTGCTCATTTTTTTCAAAAATCGATTTATATAATTCAATATTAGTCTCGAGATTGTACTTTTCGTAAAACATCTCTAATTTTCCCGAAAAATCATACTTATAATTTAGAATTTTGTCAGCTAATTCGAGATAATTTCCTATGTCAAATGTCTCAAATGCTCCCGGATAATATCTAGCTAATTCCCTAAAAGTATAGTTATTTGAAAACAATACTTTTACCTTTGTCTCTAGTGTTAGTGCTGCAATCCCAGATGCACTTTGATTTGTTTCAATATATGGCAAAACAGTAAAATCACATGCATATAAAGCTTTTATAAAATCATCGTCTTTTAACGTACCAGCAAAAACTATTCGATCCTTAAGATTATTATCGCCTATTATTTGTATTATATCATCTATATCTTTACTAATTTCATTGAAAACCTGCACACTGTGAGGATGCTGCGAACCAAAAATTATTAACTTATAATTTTTAGGCAAATAGTTTAAAGCATTAATTATAGTATTATAACCTTTGTATGAAGAAATAAATCCAAATATACCAATCAAAAGGTCATTTTTATTGAATCCAAACTTTCCTTCAATATCTTTTCTAGTATTAGCTTGTGAATAAACAGCTCTAATATTTCTATTTAAAAATGTAATGGGATGATCGTAAACATTTTGAATGCTATAAACTAAATTCATTAATTCTTTCTCGCGTTTAGTATGAACCATAAAACTTGTTTGACCTTTTCTATACTTTTTACAAAAATTTATTATTTCTTTATATATACGCGCAAAACTATTTTGTTTTATTTGTCTCAAACTTCTTTTAAATCCAAAATTCATAAATATATCTTTAATAAATTCTTTATCGAATATTGACTTTTTTATATCCAGTCTATGTAATGTAATAATCAGATTGTTTGAAGCATTCATTAAAATCTTCATTCTCTTAATAATATCTTTTGGATATACACCAAATAATCCAGCTTCAAACTGAATATTTACATAATCAAATTCTTTCAATCTACTAGAAATATCCATAATATGTTTATTTGCAACTCGTTTCATATATCGATTATTATTATTTAGTAATCTGACATTAAGCGGAAGAATAGTTACATCATAATATTTTTCAAATTCTTCAGTTAAAACTTTTGAATATGTAGCATTACCACATAATTCATTATAACTACTAATAATTGCTAACTTTTTTTTCACTTCTTTCCCTCTCTATTTATACTCGAATTTAAATGTTTCAAAATTCATATATATGTATTTTGGATTTACAAGTTTTCTAACTTTATCAGAATGTGAATATTGAATGAAGTTTTCGTCTTTTTTATCAGCCATAATAGTTGGTTTACCTAAAACCATAGAACTAAGTCTATTGAATATACCCATTTCATTATATACATAATCACATTTTATCAATTCATTATAATTTTTTAATAAGAATTTATTATAATTATCTCCTAATTCTGTATACATTATACTTTTCAAAATAGGTTCTGTGCTTGAAAGTTCAAATTTATGAACTCCTTGATATATTTCACCATTTATTTCTTTGGCATTTTTTAAAAGAGTCGTAAATCTTTCAATGTAATCCAAAAACTCTTCTTCGAGAAACCTATCCTCAACTTTTTCTTTAAGAATTTTTTCTTCATATACATCTAATGCCCTATAAACTTCTACTACAAATTTTTGTTTATTTAATTTTTCTATATCACTAAAATTATTTGGAATAACTAGAACCTTTATTAAACATCTTGGGTACTTATCAATATTAACAAAGACCTCTTTATCTCCATCATCAACTTTAATAATATCTAAAATACGTCCTTTTTCTCTCTTATCTACTTCTAGATTGTCAACTTGAGAATTTCTTTCAATATATATATAAAAGCCTTTATATTCTAGTAATGTCTCAGAAACTTTGACTCCAATATATTTTAATTTATCATCTGTTTTATCAATTACTACAGAATAACTGTCTTTTCTATTTAACACATCAATCTTTGCTGATGCATGGAATATAGCTTCTTGAATATTTGGGAGAAATCCAAGAATAATTATCATAAAAATAAATATTTTTTTTATTAACAGTATAAAATTATTCATACTTATCATACAGTATTTATTAATAGTTTCATTTAATAAAAATATACCTCTTGCAATTATTATAATCCCAAATATCCAAGCAAGATATATAGTTCTATATAAAGCATACGTAGAATCTAAATCATACCCAGCATCAAATCTTAATATATAATATACGCCAAAAGAAAAAAGTATATATAGTAAACTAAAACTTTCAAATGTCTTTAACAGATTCTTTTTTCTTAATATCCAAATTGCAAAAAGTAATAAACACAGAAATAACGGCACTTCGTAATTCATATGAATAATAATACTAAAAATAAAATTTATAATATTAAATACAGGTGCAATAAAATAATCCTGACTAATACCAAAAAAACTATTTAAAATTCCATAAGCATTAAGAGCATATTTAATTAAAATTTCTGGTTTTTGATTTGTTAGTATATAAAACTTATAAATTAATGTGACTGGAATTAAAACCATTACAGCATTTACAGTATCTAAAAATGAAAATTTATAAACTGGCTTTATGTTTTTGTCTCTATTAAAAAAACATAAATAAACTATGTATGTTGTACAAAATACCAATAAAGATAAAAATACTTGTGAAGAAATAAAATAGACACTAAAAAAATATAGAATTAATCGAGAAACTTTAAAATTCTTAGAAAAAACCTCTCCAGCAAAAAGAAATAATATACATACTGCAAAAATATGCTGAGGAACCCAAATTATAGATGTGAAAAATGAATTTATTTTAAGTATAACATCCGTTGTATGAGTAAATAAAGTTCCCCAATCAATATGAGCTACAGGAAATCCTAACATTTTTGTAGGAATATTTGATAATGACCAGACTTTAAATATTTTAAACGTGAAGGGTATTAAAATTAAATACCAAACAATTCTCATGTCCAGTTTAAAATCAAATTTCCCTTCGAAAACACTGATTAATAAACTAACTGATATACAAAATAATATAAATACTAAAGTCAGCATGCACAGCATTGCCAAAACAATGCTTTTTGCAATTGAGATGGATAAAACAACTGAAAATATTTTTGCAAATGATGCTGTTATAAAATAAAAAAACAAATAATAGCAGTAATTGTATTCAGGGAATAAAACATTCGTTAAATGTGTATCTTCTGAAACAAGAAGAGTCAATGTCCTTAGATAATGATCATAGTAATCACCAATATAATAAAATGTTTTTGTAAAATATGAAATTATCGTATTGTCCGAATCTAAAATTGAACTAACACTTACATTAGAAAAAGCAATGAGAAAAAAACTAGATAGAATAATGAATACAATAAATTTATTTTGTAAAATATAATTTAAAATATCTTCCTTATGTTTAATAAGAAAATAAACTAAATAACATGCTGCAAAAACAATAAACATAAGATTCAATATTAAAACGTACTGATTATGAATAATATTCTCTTTTCTAGCTAAAAAGAAAAAGTATAAACCATATTCAAAAAGAAAAAATGCTAACAAAAAATTAAATATTTTTTTGATTGATAATATCATATTCTCTCCATACTAACTTAAATAATTCTGCAATTGTTTGAAATGGGGGAAGTTTACTCTCACCTGATATTCGTTCTTCTTCAATAGTCGGTAGTTCTTTTACCTTGCAGCCAGCTTTTAACATTTTTATCGTAGATTCTAACTCTATCCCGTGAAAATTTTCTCGTGTTTTTAAATCCATAAATCTTTTTCTATTTATTGCCCTAAAACCATTCCAACAATCTGTTATTTTTTCATCAGTTCTGTTGAAAAACATATTTGTTATTAAATTAAACAATTTAAGAATAAATAGTCTTGGAATATACTTAGGATTATATCTACTCTTAAAATAATTCCCATTTTTTAATCGTGACATAATTATTAGATCATATTCTTCAGGCAAAGCATTTTTTAATAAACTAAATAATTCAAGCAAATCCTCAAAAGACTCTTCCCCATCAGAACTAAATAAAATTACATAATCAGCATCCACTTCTCTGCAAGCCAACCTAAAAGCATTTCCTCTGCCTCTTTTTTCTTGTATCAAAAAATCGAATCCACTATTTCTTATGATTTCTAATGTATCATCTGTTGATTGTCCATCGATAATCAAAACATCATTTTTATCAATTTTTGAATCATTGAATTTTTTTAAAGTTATCTCTACAGACTCAGCATCATTTCTAGTCAATAAAGCAATTTTTACACTCATTTAGTCAAACCTCATCCCCTAACCCCTTCTCCTAAACTCAGCAGAAGGGGAATAAATTAAAGATTAATTTTTATTTTATTTATAACTCCAACAACAATCTATGTATATCTAACAATTGTTTAAGTTTTGTGTTATCAAGTAAAACTTTTTGCGCTCTTTTTTCTTTGAAAAAATTATTGTCTGCAAACTTAATTGGTAATATATTTTTTTTATCCATTTTTTTTAGTTCAGAAATTTTAAGCGCAACATCATACTTAGAAAGAACTTCATCTGTACCAATATTTACAATGCCTACTTGTTTATTGCCAAACTTTTCAATTAAATCAAGCGTCACTTTTGATGCCTGCTCAAAGCTAATAGCAGACCTTAAAGAATCAGATAACATTTCAATTGATTTATTCTCATTCAAATCATCAACAATATGGTCATAAAAATGCTTTTTAAACGTTAAACTTTTCCCAATTAAAAACGAATATCTTACTACATTGAATCCATAGGATAAAACAATTTGCTCAGCCAAAGCTTTTTGTTTTCCATATTCATTAATGGGACTGAGCTGCTCATCTTCACGAAAAAAATAATCTTTTTCTGAATCCTCATGTTGTCCGTAAACAACATCAGATGAAGTATAATATAAAGTGTTAATATTTTTGATTTTATTTATTAAGTAAGCTAATGAGACTATATTGATATCCCAAGCTAAACTCTTATTTTCTAATACTTTATCAGGATGATGATACGCAGCTAAATAAACTATATTAATTTTTTCATTAACATTATTTATTTTTTCTATAAAAGAATCCATTGAGTCAAAATCTGTCAAATATAACTCACACCAATCTATATTAGCCGAATCAAAATTCTCATTAGGTTTATCTGCATGAGTGCATATTATTGACTGCTCGTTATTTCTATCCAAAATATTCTTAATAAAATATGCCCCTAAAAAACCGCTTGCTCCGATAATCACATACATTTCGTAGACTCCAATACATTTTCTTTTGAATATTTCTCACGCACCAAAAATATAGGCCTTTCTTTTGTTTCAATATAAGTCTTTGCAATATATTCGCCTATCATACCAATAAACAAACTCTGCAAACCTCCAAAAAGCATAACAATAAACGAAAGGAAAGCCCATCCGGGTACATCAATCTTTTGAACCAATCTAACATACAATATAAACATGGTGCCTATAATCGATAAAACAAATAGAATGAATCCAAATAAAGATATCATTCTAATTGGGATAACACTTAAAGAAGTAATGCCGTCTAACGCAAAATTTACAAGATGCTTAAGTGTGAATTTTGTTCTACCGGCTTTTCTTGCAATCCTATCATAATACACGCAAGCATATTTTGCATCTAACCCTAGAATTATTCCTCTAAGATATCTGTTTCGTTCAGGGAATTTTTTAAGCTCCTCAACCAACTGTTTACTTAACAACCTAAAATCTCCATGATTATGAACCGAATTGACACCTAACTTACTCAACATCCAATAATAAATATTTGCAGTAACTCTTTTAAAAATAGAATCTTTTTTTCTATCCCCTCTAACCCCTAGAACCATTTCGTAGCCTTCGTAATACTTTTCGATCATATCTTTTATTTTATTCGGATCATCCTGCAAATCCGTATCAATTGTCACTACCATATCTTTTGCCGCATGAAATAAGCCCGCTGTAATCGAGCCCTGGTAACCATAATTACTTCTCAAATCTAATATAACAATGTTCTTATCCTTTTCATATAATTCCAGCATCTTAGTTAGTGTATCATCTGTAGAACCATTGTTAACCATAACTATTTCATATTCGGAAATAATCGAATCTTGCCACCTTTCAAGTAATTCCTTCAATTTATTATATGAATCTTGAATTACCAATTCTTCATTATGGCATGGTAAAACTATTGATAAAGAAGCTAATTTTTTCATGTTACCAGTTCCTTTTTTTTACTTAGTATTGTTTTATTTAATCCTTCTTCAATAGACGTATTGGGTTTCCAGTTTACGAACCTAAAAAGTGGTTCAACATCAGCCTTTGATTCCATAATTTCATTTTTTCTATATTCATGCTTACCAAACAAAAGCTTACTTTTACTGTTTGTAATGGTATGGATAGTTGTTACAAAATCTTTAATCGTTGTAAATTGTCCAGTACCTATTTCGAATTCACTAAAATTATATATCAATCTGTCAAGATTCGACAAAACAAGCATATATGCTTTTACAACATCATCAATATACACAAAATCTCTTTTCTGTTCACCAAAGGTTAGAGCTATCTCCGGCTCATTATTTGACAACTTAGTTATCATCCCACTTACAAATTTCATATGATTATCGCCTGAACCATACACATGTTCAAGCTTCATATTTACAATAGTTATATCTTTACTACTTAACTTTAACCACTCAAACATATGCTTTTTTGATAGAGCATAACTTGTCAAATAATCGTATGTTATTGTACCGGTATTATAAAATGAATCAGTACTTATAAAATATTTAGTATTATGTTTCTGCGCCAACTCTAAAAGTTCTAAAGGAAGTAAAATATTCGACAAAATGACTGGTTTAATGCCATTTCTTCCATAATTAGTAGCTACATGAATAATAGTGTCAATCTTGTTTTCAACAAAAATTAAATCTAACTCTACTTTATCAATATCATAATATTTAACTTTGTCTAATAAATCCTCTATCCTCTTCGTATGAGAAAAACTCCTCTTCAAAATTACAACATTATATTCTTTTATCAAGCTCCTTAATAAATGCGAACCTATAAAAGAAGTAGCCCCTGTTAATAAAATCGTTTTCATAATTCTTTATCCTTTGCTTTCATCAATCAAAAATTTTCTCTTAATAATTGCCCAATTATTTACTATTTCTTGCTCGGTAATTTCACCATTGTAAATCAATACTTCTCTTATTTCTCCATTAAATTTTCGATTATGCCCAAACCAATTACCTATATAAAAATCACTAGCTGAATTCACTAAATTCCCCAAAGTCTTTTGAGCTGATATCAAACTTGCATTCAAATATATTCTGGTATAAGCTTCATTAAAAATAATAACTAAATAATTCCAAGTATCACTTTTTAATTGAAAATGTTTACTCACATACCACTTCAGCCCATCACCATAAAAGAAAGTATAATAATTACTTTCTTTATTATCTTTTTCTATGGTTATACCGTAAAAATCTTTATGATTTGAGACAATATCAGCAAAATCTACTTGTAAAGGAGCGGGCTTCAGAACACATTGGATCACAAATGCATTATCAAATTGCAAAACTCCTTTGTTCAAAATATAATTATCTTTTGCAATTTGTTTAATTCCCGTATGAACCAAAGGAACATTTCTCGACTTTAATATAAATCCTCCTGTCCTTTCAGGGGCACCTGAAAAATAATAATATATTTTATCATTGACTGCTTCATTACTCATACTCGAAGGGATACATATTAAAGTTATGAACAAAGAAACCACTACCAAAGTTCCTAAAACAAAAAAAATGTTCTTTTGTAATACATTTAATAAAAATTTTACCTTCTTTTGCACATTATTTGTTATAAAAAAGATTAGAATGATTGCTGTAAAGGTAAGTATTAATGAAAACAATATACTATGAATTAAGTGATTAGTAATTATTGCAAAATAATTTATAAAGAAAAGCCCCAGAATAAAACTAATCAACATAACTATCTTAGGGTAATTAGTAATTTTCTTTTTACAAAAGCTTGTTAGCAATGATACCCCAAAAAGCAACGAACCAATAAGAACAACAGAAAAAACAATTAAAACATAGATAAATCTAATTAACATAAGACCCTCCTCGTATATAATTTTTTTTAATATAATATAAAATCAGAACAAAATACAAAGTAAAATAAATCAATAACATAAAATTGAAAAAAGAAAGAAGTCCATTTGAGTACTTTAATAATATCTTATACTTTCCCTGATGGAGTGTAAAGTTTAGCAGATTTTCTGTATCTTCTGAAATAAACCTTTTACCGTTTATAAATACTTTAATATTTTTTATAGGAAAAAGCTGATAATAAATATTTATAGGATTTTTGTCAACAGTAACATCAAAACTAACTCGCTTAGAATAATCCGTATAAAAATTATTTAATGTCATATTGGAAATATCTCCTACGATTTTAATTATTCCATTATCAAATACTTTCTCCGTATCCTCATTTATATTCCAGGTACGTTTGATTCGAACTGTTCCTTTTGTATTTTTCAAGTAGCGTCTCCAACCATCCGGAAGGCTCTCTAGTGAAGTATAATTATTATCAAATTCTATTAATGCTATAGGAATGTATTTAATATTATTATTTAGGTCATATCCTCGTATATAAAGATTTTTTATCATTACATCTTCATCACTATTTTTTTCAATTACCAGATCAATACTATCCATATCAAATTCAGTAGTAAAATTAAATTTTATAAAAGCAGAAGACGGGCCAGTCTTCACTTCATATTCTTTTCCATGTATTGTAATTGTAAGAATCGTTTCCTTTTGAGAAGATGTTTCCAAAGCAAAAAGATATTTATTAGGTTTAAAAGACCTAGTCATTGGTTTTAGACGATACATTCTACTACCATCATACAATTTATAATTCAAATTTTTATCAATAAACATATCTAAATATATTTTATGTTTCTCATATGTTTTATTGTCACAGATAACAAAATCCACTCCTGTTTTCCATAACCATTCAAAATTTATTCTTTCATAAAAAGGAAATTTTTCTCTATATCGCAAGTCAGAAGCTAAATGCAGTTCATAACCTAAATAGTTAGATAATTTTATCTCTTTTTGAACCATCCATGGATAATTTCTCGGGATATAAACATTGCGTGGATTTGGCATGAGGTTTACATATTTGATAAGTTCCTTTTGTGAATTAGTTTTAATAAAATTTATCATACCTTTTTCATCATCTTTATGTAGATATATATAGTCCTTTGCATAAACATGATTAGCATCTGTATATGCATAAAAATAGGTTGTATTAAGAATAAAAATCAATACTATTCCTACATAAAATATCCATTTTCTTGATAATTTCAAATATGCTATGAAAAAGAACATTAGAAATAAAATTTCAACAAGCACGGTATTAAACCTAATCAAGTGTAAACTAGCTGTATTCCCTAAATAAATAAATATATTTAAAAATAGAAATAATATCACAGACAGTATAATAAGAACTTTTCCAATTCTATAATCCTTTTTCTTTAATGCGCTAGAAAATAAAATAGTCACTAACAATGAAAAAAATACATTCGTAATAAGCATGTATCTTGCATACAAATGCATACCACCAAGCCCCGGAACTAACGAATAAAAAACACTACTTAAACCAAACATATCACCGAACGATATCAAAAATGAAATAAGAACAATAGGCAGTATAATAGCAATGAGCCTTTTCTGAAATGAACGCAGCTTACCTTTATTACTATTAGAAAAAACATAAATAAAAATAGCAACAATAGGAATCAGCCCTATATACAAAGTAGTTATTTCGATCTCTTTTATTCTAAAAATACCGTATGAAAAAATCGTTAACAAATCTGAAAGCTGCAAACAAACAGAATGCGCAATTGTTTTTATATCAGCTGGCATTGTTGATGCAATTTTATGATACTTTAATATTGCAAAATAAAAAGGTCCAACAACAACAGATGCTATGCCTACAGGTATAAATAATCGCACTAAACCAGGCAATGATTTTTTTACATATCCCTTTTTGTTAATATAAATATGATATAAACTCACAAAAATTATAGTTATTACAACAGATGCTAAAGCTAATGGAATATACCCAGTCAAAAACATCAAAACATAAACACCTGAAATAAAAAATAATGATATTCGATTTTTAATTGATAATGAACTAAGTGATACATACATAAGCAGCGGAATGAGCATGACCATATAATAGAATGGAGGAAATTGTTTAGCAGTCATAGTTTTGGAAGAAAAAACAAGAAAAACAGCAAAAAAAAGTGATGCAACAGTAGAAAATCTAAAAAACTTTTTTGCCAGTATCTGAGCAAAAAACATAGCTATACTTGCATGAAAAAATATAATAAAAAGCATTAATAGGAAAAATCCTTCAATACCACGAATATTTGTTAGAAAAGATATTAAAAAATATATTGGGTAAGCGGTTACGATATTTGGACGCAAAAAGAATTCAGAAGAACCATTTGCAGTAAAAAAATCTATACCGGAAAAAATAATATTTTTGGAAGAAAAATAACTATGCATAAATTGTGGAACGTACAAACATAATTCATCAATAAAATAATAATACAATCTTTCATTCCCTTTTCCAAATACTCTTAAATATGGAGCATAATAAAAAAATGGAAACAAAAATGATGCACTCAACTGAAAATAATATTTTTTCCAAAATCGAATAAGGCTTTTCATAAAATCCCTTTTTTATTTTCTCTTATGAACTTAATTAGCCGAGATATACCAATCCACAACAAACAAGTTATATATAAAAAAAACATTGTATTAAACAAAGCAAGTAAAGAATGCTTATAAACAATCTTCACCTTATGTTCTCCTTTTGGAACTACAAACTCTAATAAGTCTTCATTAATTTTATACGAAACTTTTTTCCCATCAATATAAACACGAATATTTTTTATCGGAAAAAGTTGGTAAGTTATTTTTAACGATTTTTCACTTTGCGTATTGAATTTAACCTTTTTTGCATAATCAGTGTAAAAATTACTTATTGCATTATCCGGACATTTTTCAATTTTAATAATACCATTATCAAAGCCCACTTGTGTTTTCACTATTCCTATATCACTCGTTCTGAAAATATTGACAATGCCTTTTTGTCCAATTAAAAATCTCCTCCAGCCATTTTTTAAAGATTCAAAATTACTAAATCTATTATCAAAATCGATTTTTTTTATTGGAATCCATTTATGCTCATATTCACCTAAGAAAATATTTTTTATCATTAAATTTTCCAGGTTATTTCTATCTACTTCCAGTTCCATGGATTCAACGTCATCTTTTATCTCAAATGGTATACCTACAACATTTCCAAGTTTTTTAATTTCTACTTCATAACTTTTAGAATCAATAGTAATAAAGATTATACCGTCCTTATCAGCAGAAGTTGTAAAACGAAGAAAATAAGAACCTTTGCTAAAACCATCTTTTAAATTTATTTTTTTTGTTTTATATATTTTCGTGCTGTCTTGTAATTGATAATAAACATCTTTATCAATATATTTATTAATTAATTTTTCATATTTCCTATCGGTTGTCTCATCAACAATTATAAAATCACAGCCTGTTTTTAAAAGCCAATTAAAATTAATATTTCCATAGTATGGCATTCTTTCTCTATACCCCAAATAAGATGCGAGATGTAATTCATATCCATAATAATTTGAAACTCTAAACTTATTTTGCACTAACCAAGGAAAATTTCTTGGAACAAAAGAATAAACCTCTTTAGAAGTATTGACATATTTAGGTAATGCTTTATCAGTATTTTTATCAATAAAATCGATCAATCCGTGTACCTTTTCTTGATGCAAAATAATATTATCTTTTGATTGATAATACACTCTATTTGAATCCATAATAAAGAAAGCATAAGTAGTATTAATTATAAAAACCGCACCTATAATAGAAAACATTACATACCTGCGACTTGCTTTAATATACATAACCAAGAAAAACATAAATAGAATTAATTCCCCAATAATAAGTCTCATATTAATTAAATACGTTAACGGTGACCAAATTTTCATGTGAATCATATATTGATAAATCCACATAAAAACCAGCAACAAAAAACTCAAAATCAATGCTATTTTGGCAAAATTTAACGCCCTTTTTTTTACAAGAATATCTAATATAATCGTAATAAATAAAAAGAAGAAAATATTTGTAAGCATCATATATCTACCATACTCGTGCATCCCACCAAGACCCGGAACCAGAGTATAAAAAATATCTGCCAATCCAATATTCAATCCAAAAGAAATCAAAAATGAAAAAATAAAAATTAGTAATCCAATAATAATAAGTCGCTTATTTAGTGAGCTTAGCTTCATATTTTTTTTAGAGCTGATTACAAAAGCAAAGATTAAACTTAATGGAATTAACCCAACATATAATGTTCCGACACCATTTGTTTTGATATTTTTAATACCATATGAAATCATTGTTAAAATATCTGAAGGTGAAAATGCCAAATCTCGAGCAATTGTTCTCAAATTGGCACTTACAGTTGAGGCTAGTCCATGATAGCTCATTACAGCCAAATAAAATGGCACAGCAACGATAGAAGCAATAGCCACAGGTATAATCAGTTGTATAATGCCTTTCAAAGCTTTTCTCCAATAACCATCATTATTTATGTATACATGGTAAAAAACCGCAAACAATATGGCTATTATTACTCCTCCCACAGCCATAGGAATATACCCGCTTAAGAATGCTAATAAATAAACAAATGAAAATATAATTAATGATTTTTTGTTCTTAGATTCCAAAGAAAGCATTGCAGTATATATAAGCAATGGCATGAGCATAACAATGTAAAAAAATGGAGGAAATGGTTTGGCAAAAATAGTTTTGGATGAAAATATCACAAAAACCGCAAATAATAGAGCTAATAATTTTTCAAATTTAAAAAACCTCAATGCTAAAAGCTGTGAGAAAAACATTCCTAGAATCATATGTGCAAACATAATGATTAATAAAACTAATGCAAGGGTTTCGATACTTGTAATTTTTAGAATATAAGAAACACAAAATGATAGATAATAAACAGGATATGCAGCAACAATATTTGGTCTTAAGAAAAATAACGATGAACCATTCGCAGTCAAAAAATCTGTGCCGGAAAAAATCATATTCTTAAAAAGAAAATAGCTGTTTATAAATTGAGGAAGATAAAGATTGAGTTCATCAAGAAAAAAATAATGAAACCTATCAGACCCTTTACCAAATACCTTTAGGTATGGTGAGAAAAAAAGAAAAGGAAAAATAACCGATGTAGTTATTTGAAATAAATATTTTTTAATAAATTGAACAAAGTGAAATCGCATAATTTTAAACTCCTAAGATAGAGTTAATTCCCAAGACATATTTTGATACTTTAGAAGGAGAAACCGCAAGTGTTTGCATAACATTTTCTGCTAAATACAAATCTTCTGCTGCAAACTTAAATTCCATAATAACAATATCAGGCGCTATATTTTTGTACTTTTTATTTGCGTGTTTTAGAAACCTTTGATCATAAAAAGATATGTCTTTATCGAGAGTAATCCTAATTTTATTATTATATGAAACAAAATAATCACGCGCATAACTATTAATTAACACCGGAATATTGCTCATTAAAAATCGCTGCTTTAGTCCATCATGCAATTGGTCAATAATATCATTTCTAATTTCAGACAGTGAAATATCACTAAGATTTTCAGAAAACTTAACAGCTTGCGAAGACTTCCAACCCAATCGGTTCCTCTTAATTTTCAGCTCTAATACAAAATCTTTTAATGCTATACTTTCACCATACCAACGCAGTCTAAATTTAGTTCTTGAAGATTTACCTGATAAGTTTTCCCAATACGAATCTAAATCAATCGTATCATAATAAATATTATTAACAATTCTAGGAGGATATGCTTTTTTAAACATCATTTCTTGAGTATATATCCAAGTTTTAAGATGATTGTACATATTCACATTTGTAACAAATTTTATTTCACACCTGGCTTTCTCTAACACATCTGATTTAATCATTTTCTCATATACCCTTCTTTATACAATTTATCAATATTCACTTTCTGTGTTTTAATTCTCTTACTATCTAATATAATTCTACTTCTTTTCTGAGCAACGATTGCATTTTTCGAGTCTTGAAATGTAATATCACCTGCAATGATTTTCCCGCCGCCATATTCCGGTTTTTTCATATATGCCATAAGAACGGAATGTTCAACATTTTCAAATATTCCATTTTTAAGATATGTTGTTGATCCATCCTTGCTGGCTACTCCTGTCCCAACTTTGTCCGCATGTACATTTTCTACATTCAAAACTGTTCCTTCTCCTGCAGAAATAGCCTTATCATGGATATTTGTAAACTTACAATCTTTAACTTTCACATCAGAACCACTAAAATCAACTGCGTCTCCACCTATATCTTTAAATAAGCAATCCTTAATTAAACCTTCTGAAAAATCGCTATCAAATGCATCTGATTTAGATTTTTTTATCTCCACAGAATCCATATTAAATTTACTATTAGCAATATTAAGTGCATCCTCCGCAATAGTTCTATCAAAAGTAACATTTTGTAAATCTACATCTGATTTATAAAATGTTACAGCTCCTGTAATCTCCCAACCATTATATCTTGGAAAATTTGTGTTTTTAATAATAACGTTTTTTAATAGAGACTTTTGTCCACTTGAATAATAATTAGCATTTATGACCGCTATGCCCTTCCAAGAATCATCTTTACTCGATGTAATTGACTCTAAAATAATAGGATTTTTTTTCTTACCCTTGCAATACAGATTTCCATAAATAATAAATCCTGCATCCTTTCTAAATTTTAATATTGTTCCGGACTCTATCTTTATACTCATACCTTCAGGAAATATAATCATATCTTTTATTTCCCATTTTCCTTTTTTTATTACCAATTCATTCTCCGTATCAACTGATAATTGTAAAAATACATTTTCATTCAATAATTTTTCTAAACTTTCCGAAGCTATGGGATGCTTTTCTAAAGTTGGAAAGTAGTGTAATGCCTGAAATTCATAATTAATATGTTGACTCACAGGACTCGCAATACCCGATATTTCAACTTTGTCATCTAGCTTAATATTACTAAGTCCCATTCGTACTAAATTCGGAGCTTTTATAGTAAAAGTTGGAGGTAAAGATATTGGTAAACTTTTAGTTAAAATCTCAGAAGTTTTTTTCTCTATTCCATTTATTTTTATATTTAACGACTTAATAATTATTTTTTCAGATAGTATATTGCTAAATTCAAGATATGAACTATTATCCTCTTTTAAAATATATGCATACACAATTGCAGGTAATTTAACATTATCTTTATATTTTGCTGCCTTTGACATGGTTCTCTCACGAAGTTCCGGCTTTAAAAAATACCTATCCGTCATAATCTTGTTAATATTTTTTTGTAAATAATTTTTCATACCTTTAAAATACATTTCCGGTAAAGCAAAAAACTCCTGTCGTAAAATTTTTAAGTATTCCCTTTCCTTCTTTTGAATTTGCAATAAAAAGCTATTCTCTTCAATATTTAACATTTCACTATTCAGCTGAAATATATACTCTTTAAATCTGTTATAAATCTTATTGTCTTGCAGCATCAGACTCACTATTTCCAAATTTCTTGAAACAGTTGCAGAAGCTAAAGCAAGTTTTATTTGTCCGTTAAAATCGAATACAATTGGTTCTAATTTCAAAGTAATCGGATTAAGATAAAATCTAAGATTTATCGACATTATTGTATGATTTGCTTCAAAAAATGTTAAAAGCGCTAAATATGCAGCTGTTTTATCAATATCAAAAACTTCTGAAGCTTTTAATCTTCCCTGCATAACACTTCGGATAAGTCCTATTCCGATTTCTTTTTGTTTTGACAATGCTTTAGATTTAGCTATTTTTTTTGATTTGTATGCGCGAATCGGAACATTCAATCCATTTAAATACATTGATGTAGGAATTGTCTCATCTTTCCCAACCCAACCGAATTTCAGAACTGCTTTCCAAAAATCATTTTCATAAAATTTAAAAATTACACCTTCTTTTCTGCCCTGCGATTCAAGCAACTCCTTAGAAAAATGTTCCTCTAATGCCATAATCCCTATTGATTCCCCATTTATTGACACATCTATAAAGAAATATCTGAGCCTTAGCACATCAAATAATGTACATGCATAGGATAAAACCGCTTCATATTGATAGCCTCTAACCTTTGGATGCTGAATAGAAAAGTTGCGCATATGAAATAGAGTTTTTCCCTTTTTCACATTGATCCTGAATGACCATTTTTTAGGATCATCTCGATGATCTCCTTGATCACCTTTGAGTCTCATCTCAGCTTTTACAGTTTTACCTTTATGCTGCACTGTAACCGGCACATAATCTTTTCCACTTGCATATAAATTTGTGCCCATCGCATCCAAACGTCTTTTTTTTATTTTTTCCCAAGACTGAAAATCAACATTAATGTTTATTTTTTCAATGACTATTTTTCCTAAAAGTGAAGAAAGTCGGGCAGCTAAAGTTTCAAATACTGCTTTTTTATATATTTTTTTATAGGTTGTTGTGTCTTTATTAACATCATATCGACTCATCATGCCATAGTATTTGTTCTTTCTGTAAATCTCTTTAATATCTTTTTCATTAACTTTATCGAATTTATTTAAATAAATTTTAGCAAATAATATTAATCCAATAATTAGTAAAAAAATATATAAAACCAATATCTCTTTTTTAAAAATGATTTTTGTACTTTTTTATCTATAATAACCATCATAACCTACTATTTTTCTTTTTCTTTATATCCTCTGGGATAAAACCATTTACTATTGTAAGGAAGGGATAAGGTTTTCACAATTACATTAAAACTATTGTCTTTGACTTCAATGATGTTATAAGAAAGAAGAGGTGAGCCTGCTGTTGTAAGAAATCGCGGACACGTACCAAATGAATTTCGATAATAAGGAATGCCATCAACTTCAGCATAAGCATTTGGTCCAAAAGCACTCCAATCACCACCAAATATTGCAGAAATTTTACCTTTGGTTAATTCTCTCACTTTATCATTCCATATCTTTGAATGACGCCTCTTATCTTCATGAAATTCTTCTAAACTTTTATATTCATATTTATCATATACGCCACCCTCTATACCAATAACATCTAAGTTATGATGCATAAAAATAAATCGTAATTTTTTATCATCCTTCGTATCAGGAATTTCATCTAATAGAGCAATGCTGTCTTTATCTAAACCATTTCCTTGAATAGTTCGCCACCAATCGTATTCCATATTGGCGCCTTTCACTGTATTCAACAAATACAATTCAGAGAACCCTAAATCAACTATTTTTGATGTGTATCCAACATTTTTCATCCAATTTTCTTCTGCATTTTCACCTGACTCACGCTGCAAGTCATGATTACCCGTAACAAAATATTTTTTCATCTTTAATTTTGACAATATTTTTTCATCAAAATTCTTCCAATCAGTCATTGTCCCATAAGCAGTAATATCACCCATAAATACGATTGCATCAGCATTGCTTTTATTCATCTCTTCAACAAAAATTTCCTGAATATCCGGAAAATTTTGAATACTATAAAAATGCCCAACCGCTATTATCCGGTTCACTTTTCCTTTAAAAATACCGCAACTCGAAAACAACACCATTAAGAAAAGTATACTAATTAGAAAACTGGTTCTTTTTTTCATATTAACTCCATTTAACATTTATTTTTATTTAGTAAAGCAAAAAGGCAAAAAGCACTCAAACTCCAGGTATACGACTTTGATCAATAAATGAAACTTCAACCTTTGCATGTTTCTCTTTAATGTGGTCAACCAATCGAAAGACTTTATTTGAATCATCTATATTGATCATATACATCACATGTACAGAATCTTGACTGGAATCTAGCCGCTTCATATCGCAAAGGTCTGTATAGTCAGAAATTATATTGCTTATTTCCTCTGCTGAAATTGTTTTTTCTTTATGGTCCCAAGTCAATGATACATACAAATCTTTATTATCATATTTATTAAATTTCCACTTTAAAACAGCAATAACCGTTAAAATAAACAAACTTGAAACAACAGTGAGTAAAGTCTGATTTGCGCCCAACCCTAATCCAATTGCAATTGCCATAAAAATATACACCAACTCTTCCGGTTCTTTAATAGGTGTACGAAATCTAACAATTGATAATGCACCCACTAAACCCAAAGATAATGCTAATGACGACTTAACAACCGAGATAATCAAACAAATAATAAGTACCAAAAAAGGGAAAATTCTTGATATTTCCTTTTTTCCGGACAATGTTGATGAAAACCTTTCGAAATGATACTTAAGCACCATAGAAAGAACTGTCCCCACTAATAAATTAATAAGAATCGTTTGAATAGCTAATGGATCTTCCGTAAAAGTAAATAAATTGTTCATTTTCTTCTCCTTTTTAAATTTTTTTTATTCAATCTCTATTTTCAATTTTAAAATTAACAAAAATTATACAAATCTTTTTATGTAAACTAAAAGTATTGATCTATTAAAAAAACTAGTATCCATTATTATTTTATTTTAGTTTTAGTGTTTTTTTAATTATTTCCCAATTTTTATTTATTTGCTTTTCATCTAAGACCCCATTAATAATTAAAATTTCCAATATTTCCCCATTAAAATCCCTGTTATTTGTTGCACCAGATGCACCTATATAAAGCATTTTATCTGAGTTTTGTACAAATCTATCACTTTTGCTTACAGCTATCTTTTCTCCATTATGATAAATAGTCATCATTTTATCTTGTACAGTAATCGTTAAATAATTCCAAACATTACTCATTAATTCAAAACTTGGACTTATTATCCATCCACCACCCATGCCTTGATAAAATAAATAATTAGAATTATTTTTTCCATTCCCTTCTATTGCTATCCCTTTGTGATCAAAATGATTTGATAATATATCTGCATACGGAACCTGTTTACTACCTGGTTTTACAATAATTTGAATATTAAAATTATTTTCTAATTTCAATTTATCCTCAACTACTATAAAATTATCTTTGAAATTTCCGGTAAATCCTGTATGCAGCACTATTTGATCTTGTGTAGTTAAGATAAAATCTTCGACCTTTTTTTTATGCACATTTGAATACTTATTCAGAAGTTTAGAAGTTACTTCTACATTTCTACCTACATATCCCGATACTCTGGTAATGACATTAAGTGTTTTCCCTTGTATTAAATAGCGCGGACTCACAGATAATGATAAACTCATAATGGGACCTATTGTCATAATCCCAACAATAAAAAAAATAATAATTTTCATAGCTTTTTTTGATGTAGTATTATTAAATATTTTTGATAAAGCTAAAATCAAGCATAATACTCCTAAAAAATTACCACTCATTAAGAATCTACTAAGTTCCCATTTATGATTTGTAATTGCAATAAAAAAATTTATACTAAAACCTATAATAAAAACTCCAGATGAAAATAATAAAAGAAACTTCTCTTGAATTATTTTCTTATTATCAAGTATTTTTAACTTTTCGTAACTTTTTGTAAAAAGCAGTAAAAACATTAGTATAAAACCCAAAACTGGCCAAAAAGTTAATCTAAGTGCTTCCCAAAGATTTTTTTCGAAACCAACGATAAATTCATAAAAAAATGAATCCACATTTTTAACTTTTGATATATCAACTCTATGATAATTACGTTCCCACTTTCTACCAAATCCTGTATGATGAACAAATGCCGGATTAAATGAAACAATCTTTGATAAAGTACTCACTACCTTATGCACTCCCTCTAATTGCAATCTGTCTTGTTTGTTATCTAGAGTTAGCATACCACCTTGAAATATGCCTATTGATACAGCAATAAAAAACAAGATACTAACAATAGTAATTTTAGTCATATATTTAAATTTTCTAATAAAAGCAAAAAATAGAATAATCAAAAATAAAGGTATCACAAGTACAATATTTTGTGCTCCACAAAGATTCCAACTTATACCGATTGATAAAGCCGCTAATACATTAACGAATAAAGAAATATTCTTTTCAGAGAAGCATGACTTAATCCAAAATAGAAAAAAGAAAAAACTTCCTATTGCAAAAATTGAATCTGTATATCCATTGAAAGCAAGTGGATTCATCGAATCAAGAACAAGTATATGACCCAGAGTCAATGCAGTATTACCAACCATTAAAACAAATACTCCTAAAATAGCTGAAAAAATATTAAGTTTAAAATATCTTAAAACTCCATAACTTAAAAAAATCAAAAAACTAATTGAAAAAATTAACCAAATAGTTAAATTCAGAAAAGGTGTTTTAATACCAAAAAACAAGGGAATAGATGATAAAATAGATTGTCCAAAACTTTGTCCAAGTATAGGTATTCTATTACTTTCTACAATATATGTTATGATATTAACATGTCTCCCAGAATTTATCGTACCTATATCATGATAAGCACTTGTATAAACATCTGCTATAGAAAAACTCCCCATCCACTTCAATGCAACTATACTTGCAACTAAAATAAAAATTATTAAAATTATCCATTTATATTTATTTATTGTATTAATAACTTCCTGAATCAATTCAGTACTTCTTTCTTTTTTAAATAATACAATCGATATTATCATTAAAAATATATTTGTAATGTAAAAAGAAAATATTGCATTCCCAAGAACAAAAGATGTTAGTCTCCACAATGAAAGCAATAAAGCAATACCAGCAAAATAACTAAGTCCCAAAAACAACGGCATTACTCTGTTTTTTTTATCTGTATATAAAAGTTGAATAATTGATACACCATAAAAAATAACCATGCTTACAACAACTGAAATACTCAGTACTGCACTAAACAATGGCAACCACATAGAATACTCCTTTAGATTACACTACAAAAATTCCTTTTATGTATGTATCTGTATTTTTTTTATTATTCTTAGATTTCTTCAAGTATAATTTTTTTATCAAATCAGCCCCTTCGTTAAGTCGAACTTTATGTGTAATTAATTTTTGTATTATACTTTTGTTCCTCTTTAAAAACTTTATCGCATCATGCCAATCATCATTATTATCATGTAAATATTTTGAATTCCACACTCCTTTTATAGCTATTTCTCGTCTTAAAATATCACTAACCAATGCTTTTCCCAACAACAAATCTCCTACAATGTTCCCTACCCATATTGCTTGCCCATGACTTTTTAATATTTTTAATGAGTTTTTAAATGTATCCACTGCACCACATACCTCAAATACAGTATCAACGCCTTGTGTTAGATTTAATATTTCATCTACCCAATTATCCTTTGCCAAAATTGTATTAACATTTGTAAATTTTATAAAAGAAAGTTTATCACTATTTCGATCAATAACATAAATATTAGCATTCCTATTTTTTTCTAACAAAGAAATAGCTATTATCAAGCCTATTAATCCTGCTCCAATTATTGCTATGTTAGGATTATCTGAAACCTTAACTTTTTTTACAGCATGGAGCGCTACAGCAATTGGTTCAATTAAACTTGCTTCTTCAAATCCAATACTATTAGGAATTTTTAAAAGATTCCATTCTTTAACTGCAATATATTCTGCAAATGCTCCATTTCTACGTGAACCATAATAATCATATTTCAAACATTGTGCATATTTTTTCTGCTTACAAAAATCACATTCATTACATGGAATTAAAGGAAACACCACTACCCGATCACCCTCTTTAAAATCTTTCACACGATTCCCAACTTTCTTGATAACACCAGAAAATTCGTGCCCCATAATCAAAGGATAAAAATAAGCTTCATTATTAAATGCTCTATAAATATCCGAATTACATATTCCTGCACATTTTACTTTTATTAAACATTCGTCATCTTTAATCTTGGGATTCGGAACATTTGAAACTTTTAAATTAGAATTACCTTCTAAAACTAATGCCTTCATTTTACTTCTCTTATATTTAAAAAATATTTTTTATATTGATGTTGAATAGAGAAACAAATTTATAGATTTTATTATAAAAACTATATTTTTGTTTACAGTTTTTAATTGCCATTTTATTTATACTTACTAGATATTTTAGTATTGTCTTGTATTTAGCAAGAATAGTTCCTCCCCAATTTGATTCACCATGAATTCTTGCTCCAAAATCAACCGGAAAAGTCACCAATTCGTACTCACAACACTTTGCTTTATACATAACATAAACATCAAATGAAAAATCCGTTGGTGGATTCACAAAACTATCTAACAAAACTTTAGAGAACATTTTAGGTTGTCCATTTATATCTTCTAAGTTATATCCCAATATAATTTTAACTACTTTTGCTAATGATTTTGCAAGAAATAATTCATTACTTCTTCTATTTAGCCTTAAACCCTTAACTAGTATTTTTTCTCTATGTTTTGCCTGTTCTTTATAAATATCAAATGCTTTAAAAATATCTTCAGGTGGAGTTTGTATATCAGCATGTGAATATGAAACAATATTAGACTTACTTTGTTTCAATCCTTCAAAAACACCATGTCCATAACCAATATTTTTTTCAATTTTTATTATGCGGATAATATCCGGATATTTTAGCTGCAAATCTTCTAAAACTTCTTGAGAATTATCTAAAGACCCATTATTAACAAGTATTAGTTCAAAATTATATTTTGGCCAATACGTCTGAAATTTCTCTACAATAAGTGGAATGTTTTTACTTTCATTATAGCAAGGCAAAATAACTGAAAAGCCTCTTAACATAGATTACCTCATAATTAAATTAAAATTATTATACTTACTTTTATAATCATGATCTTGCAACTTTGTAAAATAGTCTTCCCAATAATGAAAAAGTTGAAGCTCAAATGGAGTCCCAAATGATATAAATTTATCAATTTCAAAAGCAACAACATTATAACCTTTCTCAATCAATTGATTAATACTTGTTGCAGCATAAAACTCATTATTAACTAGAATATTCTTTTTTATCATATTTTTTGCGCCTTCTATGAATAAAGAAGATTTTTTATATGTAAAGGAACCTACAACAGCTGGATCCAAATGAGGCAAGTCGCTTATAGTTCTTTTTTCAACAATTTCTGTGACACGATTTCCTTCTACTCTACAATATGCAAAATGTTCAGGATTTGCTTTTTTTATTGAGCCGATTTTAAATGTCCATATAATAACATCTATAGATGGATTATCGAGTAGTTTCTGATATTTTTCTTCATCATAAACCATCTGATAATCACAAGAAGCAATAAATAGTCCATTACTTTTTTCAATAAATTCTTCAGCAAGCAAACACGTACAAGCCTGACCTTGAGTTACTTCTTCAACTGTAATAATTTCCACATTAGATTTAAAACTATCTACTATTTTTTTTAATTTATCATAATGCTGCTTACTGCACACAAATACATATGAATCAGCTGCAGGAAAAGTTTTTAAAGCAGCAATTATCATTGGTACATTCATTACTGGTATAAATGGTTTAGAAACTCTATATAATTTTTGGATAAAACGATTGCCTTTGCCGGCCATTGGAATAAGATTCAGCATATTATAATTCCTTCCTCATAATCATATTTACATCATTAGAAAAATAACCGGACCAAAAAAGATATTCTTCCATATCCTCCGGTGTACCTAAACAAACAAATTTATCTACTTCAAATAAACCAACTTTTAAATTATCCCGAATTAAATAATTATAAAGCAAACTACAGTAATATTCAGATGCTACTTTATCTTTTTTTTCTAATAATTCCGCAGCATATTTTTTATAACGATTCCAACTATCCAAATAATATACACCCGTTGATGCAAACTCACTTGCTCTATTGTCAGTAAAAGATTGTTTTTCTCTAAGTTCTTCCATTTCCAATTTATCATTTGCTTTTAGATATGCATAAAAAGTCGTGCCGTATGAAGCAGGATGAAACCCTTTAAAAACTGCAACAGCGCCTTCATACTGATGAGCCTTTAATAAAAATTTCCTATAATCCCATTCCATAAAAAAATCACAATAACTTATAATAATCGGCTCATTAACATTATTAATAGCTTCTTCTGCTTGTAAAGCGCTATACACAGGGCCTAATTCATGTGAATCAATTTCAACAATAGTAGATTTATGCACACACTTATCTAATATATGCCTATACTCTTTATTTATTAATTGATGCTTATTTGCTACAAAAATAAATTCATCTTTCGGATCAAACATTTGACAAACTCTTTCAATCATTGAAATTCCATTAACTTTAATAAATTGTTTAGGATATTTATAACCAGCTTTTCTAAATCTTCTTGAGTGCCCTGCCATTGGTATAATAATTTTCATACATTATGCTCCTGGTGAATTAACAAAAGGTCTCCAATACTCAATAGACTCTTTTATATCATCAATTACTCTACTCTCAAACGGTTCCCTTTCTCTAAAACTTAATTCCAATAGTAGAGTTATGTCTTTCACATTACTTTGATTTAAAGCATCTAATAGTTTTTTGGGGGTTATTTTTCCTTGTTCGTTATATTCTCTTGTAAATGGCCAGTGTCCACCTTTATTTTCAAATGTTTGTTTTATATGTAGTAAAGCTGTTTGCTTTCCAAAAACTTCCAGCCATTTATATGGATCTGTATCATCAGGATTTTCAGACGATACATCTCCATGATCAACATCTAAACATAATTTTATTGGTAAAACTGTATTCTCATTAAAAGCTTTTTGAATTCTTTTAGTTTCCTCAATAGTTTCGCCCATTTCTCGAGGTATAGACATTGGTTCCCATGTTAGATATTTAATTCCCTTTTCTTTTGCATATTTTGCAATATCGTGCCAAGCATCAACTACCTGCATAAAACGTTGCTCTTTTATGGATTGATTATTATTATTTTGGACACTAAATATCCCTGCATGACTACCCATACTTTCTGCTCCCAATTCAGATGATATATCAACAAACTTTTTAAACCAATTTTTCCAATATTTTCTGAGCAATGGATCAGGATGAGCAAGATGATTTACACGCGTAAATGCGCTTGTAAAACTATGTTTAAATTGTATTTTATAATCTTTTGACAATTTTTTAAGGCGTAAAATATTGTCCTTTATTATATCATCCGGTAAACCTGGATTCAAAAGATCAGCTGTAAACTGAACAATCTCTAGTCCGAATTTATCTGCAACCAAAGGAATCCATTCTTCAGGCATTGGAAAACGATTTAATGCAAACCCTGTATTAATTCCCAACTTTACATTCACTATGTAAGCCTCCCTGAATATATCGTCTAAAATCTTGTATAGATTTTGCTAAAGGAACATCCTTCTTAAATAAACCCGAGGAACCCGCAATAAGAATATCAGATCCTGCTTCTATCATTTTTGGTATATTTTGTTCATTCACATTCCCATCGATACTTATTTCAAAATTCATCTTTTCTTTTTCACGCAGCTTGTTTAATAGTTTTATTTTTTGAAGTGTCTGCGGAACTAATTTTTGACCGGTATAGCCCGGATTAACTGTCATTATTTTTATAACGTCAACTTCTTCTATAATATACTCGATAGAAGTAATAGGTGTTGCAGGATTTAAAGCAACACCAGCTCTGAATCCCAGTTGTTTAATCTTAACCAAATCTCTATGCAGATTTCTACATGCTTCATAATGAATAGTAAAAATATCTTCTTTGGTTCCACTTGGCTCAAATGTATTGAACATTCTAGAAGGCTCTTCTACCATTATGTGAAAATCCGACGGTAATGTTGTATTTTGGCGAACAGCATTAATTATATGCGTACCAAGACAATAGTCCGGACAAAAAAATCCGTCCATAACATCATAATGCAAATAATCAATATTTCCTTCTTCTAACTGCACAATATCATTCTTTAAATTCATCCAATCAGCACAAATAATCGATGCAGAAATTTTAATTTTTTTATCCATATGAATTTCCTTACCACGCTAAGGATTTACTATAACCTTTAATCCTTCTTTATTTTTTACGGACATAAGAGCCTTTTCAATATCATCTAATGAAAATTTATGTGTTATTAAATCACTTACATTTACACTTTCTGTCGCTATTAGTTCTAATGCTTTTTTGTGCTGCAAAGGAGTGGAACCATGAGAACCGGTTATATAAGCTTCTTTATAATGAATATCATTAGAACTTATCGAAATATTTCTAGCTGTTTGCGATAGACCGCCAAAATAATTTATATATCCTCTTTTTGAAACTACTTTAAGAACATCTTCCTGTGCCTCAGGTGAAGGACAAGCTGTAAATACAACATCTACTCCTTTTTCATTTGTAATATCCATAATCCTGTCAAAAAGAACACTCTCCTTTGTATTAATAATATAATCCGAATTAAATTCTTTAGCTTGCTCTAGTCTTGTACTGTCTATGTCTGCCAAAATAACCAAAGAAGCTCCAAATGCGCGAGCTGCCTGCATAAGTAATATACCAATAGGTCCAGCTCCCATAATTAAAACTGTTTTTCCAGCTTTAAAAGAAACTCTTTCCAATCCATTAATACAGCATGCTAACGGTTCTGCAAGAGCTGCATGATCCATTTCTACTCCATCGGGAATTTTATTAATTGGGCCATATTTAATTACAGTTGGATTTAACAAACAATATTCTGCAAATCCGCCTTGAAACTGATAACCCATTGCATAGTTTATATCACAACAATTACCCATACCGTTTATACACCACTCACAATCTCCACAAGGAACGTCAGCACCGATTGCAATATTTTCACCCACTTTAAAGTTCTTAACACCACTTCCAACCTCAACAATTGTACCCGCTATTTCATGCCCAATAATAGCCGGATAATTTACCCTCTTATTCCCTGTTTCATATATGCGCACATCAGAACCACATACAGCGCAAGAAGCTATCTTAACCAGCATATGCCCGTCTTTTATAACAGGTTTTGTCACTTCTTCTACTTTTATATTTTTTAATCCTTTTAAAACAGCTGCTTTCATAACTTTACTCCAATCATCTTATCTTTTTACTTCTGTGAAACAAAAAATACTTAAAAAAGAAGGACATTGGCGCATTAGCATGAGCCTTAATATTTAAAAATCCTTCTGTAATTTTCCAGATTAATCTATAAATAAAATTATCTGGCAACTTAATTAATTTTTTAATAAACGATCGCAATACTGGAAAACGTATAGCCAAATGTGAAAATCTTGAAAGACGAACTAATAACTCACCTTCATGATCTACACGATAATTCTGATAAAAACACATGTCCTTATATCCAATCCCCATATTCTCTTCTTTATTTCTTTTATGTTCTATTGAAACAACCTCATTTTGCTTCATTGCAGAAGGTTTGTCGTAAAGGGCAACATCTTCTTTACGATATTGTCCAAGATTTATACCGTGTTCTGTTATATCTAATCCTGGAAATGGTTTAAAAATATTTATAGCATGCACACTATCTTTTGCAGATAGCTCACTAGCAAATTTTATAGTATCCCAAGCAAGTTCCAAAGTCTCTCCAGGAAGACCAAACATCATAGACATAGAATATCTGATATTATATTTTCTCATCATCTCAGCACCCTGCCGCCATTGATCATTGGTAATATTTTTATTTAAAACTTTCTTACGAAATTCTTCATTTCCAGTCTCTAATCCTAAACGAACTAAAGTACAACACTTTGTATCCGCTATAGCTTTACAAACATCCTCGTTCATCTCTGTAATAACAGCATTAATTGAAAATGGAATACTAATTTTTTCTTTGTAAACTTTCAGAAAATCAAATATCCAACTTTTATTGTAAGTAAGTGTACTATCATTGAAAAAAATATATCTACTATTATACTTATTTTTTAAAAGTAATAATTCCTCAATAACATGTTCAACACTCCTTAGACAGCAATACTGTTTACTTCCCTCCTCCTGATATATCTTACGATAACCATGATTAAAGCAATAGCTGCACAAATAAGGACAACCCCTGCCTACAAGTACTTGTGTAAAAGGAATTATTTTGAAATAACTATCATAATCAAAGTATAAATCCCTATCATCAAAAGGATAATCATCCGGATTAGTAACCCATTCTCGCATTTTATTTTTGTAAAGCTTATCTCCTTTTTTTACCCACAAATTAGCAATATGCGTATAATCACGCTTTTCATCTATACAGTCACAAAGTTCGGCTAAAGCCTCTTCTCCTTCTCCACGACAAATAATATCAACATCAGAATGTTCAATTAAGTATGGTGTAAATGTTATATCATACCCGCCTGCAATTATAGGAGTTTCAATATCTGCATCACGTATAGCCTTTATTGCTTCGAGCATGTGGTTACGATAAGGGGTTAAAACCGAAAAAGCAATTAAATCAGGTCTTTGTTCCTTAAGTTCTTTAACAACTTTCTTATTATCACCAATACTCAAACCTACTTTGTGCCCTCGTCTTTTTAAATATGCTGACAATCTTGCTGTACTTTGAAAAGGAAAATATATATCCTGAATAAACGTAACTTTTGCCATATTGCCTCCTTTTAGTTGATTCCTCTTAAATAATAAATCTTCATATCCTCAGTATCTTTCATCTTAACAAACTCTATAGCAGGATTAATTTCATTCTTGGCTTGAATAATGCCAATATTTTTTATCTCTTCTTGTATTTGGATATTTCTAAATATATTTAAAATTCTATCTTTATATTCTCGCTCCTCGTTAGAGGCCAAAAAATGTCGATGCTCTAATAACCAATAACCAAAACCCTTAGTTAACATTTCATCTGAAATAATAAAATTATTTTTATTATACATTTCATAATATTTATGATCTGGCATCATAAAATCCAGAAACTGATCTTCATCCCACATAAAAATGTGCGCATAAATGACTAAACTTTTTAAAACATCTTTTTTCGGTACAACTGAGTTAAAACTTGAAATAAGTAATGAAGTCCTATTAGTTTTCATTGGAACTAAAAGATTAACTGCAATATCTTCTGAAACAATTATTTTACTATCTTCTGTATAGTCTAACATTTCATCTAATCGATTGTGAATAAGCTGCATACGAGAATCTGTTTGGTAATATTTCATAGTAAAATAATACTTCAAAGAAGATGTAAAAACTAAAAAACTTATCAAACCAATACCTAAAGATGCTATAATTCGTCTATTCTGTATTATATATTTATAAAGAAAATCATGAATCACTGTAATAATCTTAGTCTTAGTATTTGAATGCATTAATTTTTTTACTGGTAAAGAAAAGAAATAAATAACCGGTACAAAATACAAATATCTAGAAAAGAAATTACCTATACGTATTGAAAACAAAGATGGTTGAATAGAAATGCCTACCAACAAATGGGAATTCAATATGATAAGTTCTAAAATGATCATTATAAAAATCGGAGTAAACTTAAAAAATAATTCATAGTAATCAGCACAGTATACTATAATGATTAAAAAAGTAATAATTAGAGGAAGAATATATGATATTAGCAGTCCCCAACTATTAAAAATTGCTCCACTGAATCTTTCTACTGTCCCTAATCCTCCAACAACCTCTTTTGATAAAAATAAAATTTTAATTAAAACCGGAAAAATAATAAAAAGAATTAAGATAATATTCACAAACAAGAGTTTAACAAGAGAAGACAAATAATCAGATTTATTTTTATAGGAAAGATAATGAGTAAACACTACATATCCAAACCAAAACAATATTCCAACAATAAAATTATATTGATAAACATATATATTAGATGCCCATAAAAAACTTAATAATAAGTATTTTAAAAAAGATATTTTATAATTTTTAATCGATAAATAAAAACACAGAATAAAATATAAAAAAGAAAAAGAAGGAAAAGGAAACCTAGTAATCTCAACAGTATCCAAGCTTGCAGCACTTATCCATTGACTTGGATATTGTAATATATGCAAAAAATACTTTGCCAATGAAAAATTATTAAAAAACATTATACCCAAGAAAGCTAATAAAAGCGCCCAAGAAACTGAAATATATCTATTATAGATTAAGAAAATTATCCAAAATGAAATTAGAGGAAAAGCAATATGAACCATCAATAAAAATATATCGATATTTGAATAACAAAAATAAAAAATTATTTTACCAACCAGCAAAAAAGCCGGCGGTATAATATAACCACCTGTAAAAAAATATTTAGTAATGTTCTCAATACTTAAATTACTTATCATAGGTAAATATAGATAAGTTTCTTCAAATGTTTGACGACATGTATTTGTTACAGCATAGATATGAGAATAGTCTGAAAACATTAAAACCAAAATATCTTTCATGCCAAATAACACAACAAGTAAAACAGACATATACCAAAAATATTTTTTTCTAATTAATTCATTTATCGTCAAAGATATCATACTTAAAGCCACCTACCAACATTATAAATTTTAGAACAAACTGCATCTATTTTAATATTATTATCCACTAAATATTTTTTATATATTTCAATATCTTCATCCCTATTCTGTAATTCTGGAGAAACAAGACATAGTTTAAATCCTGCTTTTTGAAATACAGAGTAATTATCTTTATTAATCGGTAATTTTGTAAAACAATCAACCCAAATCCACTTAATCCTCCCTTCCATTGCTAAAACAGTATCTAAACCTTCATATTCAGAAAATCTAACAGCTATATTTTTTTCTCCTTTAGTACTCAAAAAATGTATCATTGGAAAAGAAGAATCTAAGAAAAAATATTTTAAAATATTATATTTTTTTACAAGTTCTAATACTTTATGTTCTACTCGTTCACTTTTAATATTAAGAATCATTGTTCCGTGTCTATAATGCTTCAGATAATCTTCAAAACTTTCACCAGCTTGAAATGGATCATGATTTAATATTAATTCATTTCCATAATCTCTAATGTCAATTTCAACCCCATATTTGAACGGTATTTTTTTTAATTCTTCTATTGTATTTATTCTATGAGCAATATATTCCATTAAACTTACCTTCTAGATTTATTCCTTTTAATTTTTATCAATTTTCTTAAATAAACTTTTCTCATATATATCCTTCTCATCACCTTTTACAACACCTTTATCATAAAAAGCAATAATATAGGTATCTTCGGTATAATTAAAAGTGTGCACAACATTCGGCTCTACAACAAACATATCACCTGATTTGATATTAAAATTTTTTGTAACTTCATCTTTTTCTAAAACTAATTCAAAAGCGCCTTGAATCACATAAAACATTTCTGTATTGTTTTTATGATAGTGTCCACCTCTATTTGTCCCTTTCTCAGAAAAGATAACATTTGTCTGATTCCAACCACTGCTAACTAACTGTTTTAAATACCCTCTATCATCTGTATGCTCAAATTCAGGTTTTACAAAAGTAATCATATTAACACCTTATATTCATTTTGAATTTTCTCATAATCCTCAGGCACGCCTATATCAATAAAATAGCTTCTATTTTATCTGTTTTATATTTTTATCAATTGTTAATAATCTCATTTGCTGCACAGCAATTTGATTAAGTTTCAAGAGCCTTGTTTCTTGATTTAAACCTTCATCAATAAACA
The DNA here is from genome assembly GCA_042566505.1 of bacterium. Taxonomy (GTDB): domain Bacteria; phylum RUG730; class RUG730; order JBDRED01; family JBHPKP01; genus JBHPKP01. Next base: position 70,475 of record JBHPKP010000002.1, read on the forward strand.
GAGCATTAATATTTTCAAGGTTTGAAAGGCAAACTAATTGTGAAATATCTGCATAATCTCTAATATTTCCTTTTTTGTCTGGATTTTTATCTCTCCAATCTTTCGCAGTTTCCCCAAATAAAGCCATATTTAAAACATCAGCTTCAGTTGCATAGACTAAAGAAATCTGTTTCTTACTAAGTTCTTTTGGAATTAAATTTTTCTTTATTGCATCTGTATGTATATTATAATTTATTTTAGCTAAGTTTCTTCTAATATCCCAGCCTAGTTGTTTCTTCTCATACTCTTTAAGTCTTTGAAACTCTTTTATTAGATAAAGTTTAAATTCAACAGAAATCCATGAAGCAAACTCAAAGGCAATATCTTTATGCGCATAAGTTCCGCCATACCGTCCCGCTGCTGCTTTTAAACCAATCGCATTTGTTTTTTCAACCCATTCTTTTACACTTAATTTATAGCTATTTAAACCACTTTGACTTTTAATTATGGCAAATTCGCCATAATTAAAATTAGGATTAAAAATACTTTCCCAAACACCTAAAAATTCAACTGTATTTCTGTTTCTTAGCCAGTCAGATATAAAAAAATCACCATCTTTAGCTTTCAACATATCTGTAAGCGAAATATAATCATTGTTTTCACTAGACAGCACTGTAATCTCTTTACCTTGCACTTCTATTTTTAACGTCATACTTTTATACTCCCAATTTATGTTCTAAATCCATCGAATTCAATGGGTTAAAAATAAATTCCTATATTCATTTTGAATTTTCTCATAGTCCTCAGGTACGCCTATATCAATAAAATAGCTGTCAAACTCACATCCATAAAACGCTTTTTTAGTATACATTGGTTCCAAGTAATCTTTTTCAAAGGAAAATATATCAGAAGTTACAATTTTATTAGTGGAAAATATTTTTTTGTTCACTAAATACACTCCGGCATTTATAAATCCTTGTTCTCCTATTTTCTTCTCCTGTATACTTATAATCTTTCTATTCTCGTCAACTTTTACAGTTCCGTACCTATCGCAATTTTCCATGTATTTCAAAGCTATAGTGCAAATTGAATTATTCTCCAAATGACAATTTTCAAGTTTATCTAAATCTATTCCAAAAAATGTATCGCCATTCATAAAAAAAATATTCTCATTAGCTGTCAATTCTAATGCCTTTTTTAAAGCACCACCTGTACCCAAAGGTTCACTTTCAATTGAATAAACAAGTTCAATATTTTTAAATCTATCTTTAAAATAGTTTTGGATAATATCATATTTATATCCAACAGACAAAATGACTCTAGTCATATTTTGTGAATTTAAGTAATCGAGAGTATATTCCAAAAAAGGTTTTCCATTAACCTGCGCCATAACCTTTGGAATATCATTAACTACACTTCTTAAACGTGTACCTAACCCACCTGCCAGTATAATTACTTCTTTTTCTTTCATTTTTTATCTCGTTAAAACTTTCTGTCCTCTTTTTACTTTTTCACGCCAATAATTCAATAAATCCTGCATAGTTGTTTCAAATGGAATAATTGGTTTCCAGCCACTATGATCTGTAAATTTTTTCGTATCAGGAATCTGTAAGTCCGCATCAATTGGTCTAAGTCTGACTTCCTCCACTTCCACCTTTATTTCATCTTTTTTAGTCGATAAACTTATTAAATAACTTAACATATCCTTTATTGTGCACGAATATGTTCCGCCAATATTATAATACTCCCCTGCAATCGGATTGTGTGTTGCCAGCATATAATATGCCCTAACAGCATCCCGAACATCTGCCCATGTACGCATGGAATCAAGGTTCCCAACTTTTACAATTGGCGACAACAAAACACCTTCTTCTATTAAAGCAATTTGTTTTGCAAATGTTGACTCTGCAAAAACATCACCACGCCTAGGACCGGTATGTGTAAACATTCGCGTTGTCATCACAGTCATTCCATAAGCCTCTGCATAAAATCTACCAACCAAATCTGTTCCAACCTTTGATATTGCATATGGCGATGCAGGATGGAATGGCACATCCTCATGAATTGGCGTTAATTCTTTTGGAACCCTACCAAACACCTCAGATGATGCACACACATGTATCACTGGCTTGAGTTCGCTTAATCTTATAGCTTCTAAAAGATTGTTTGTGCCAATAATGTTTGTTTGTAATGTATCAGCAGGTGAATCAAAACTTGTTTTTGGGTAACTCTGAGCTGCCAAATGAAATACATAATCTGGACTGCTTTCTTTTATTACATGAACTAAAGATCCAAAGTCATTTAAATCACCATAAATAAAATATACTCTATCCTTATTATTTACCCTTTCTAATAAATGTTCAGTATTATCCAATGGACTGCGCCATCTTGCCATACCATAAATATCCCAGTCAGTATTCTCCAACAAAAAGTCAGCTAAATGGGAACCTACCATTCCTGTTATTCCTGTAATTAATGCTCTTTTTTTCATATCTTTACTCCCTTACTGTTCACCACTCCCACAAACTCATCCTTAAATGAGCATGCAAAAAATGGGTGCGATTTATAATTTTTTCCCAAATAATCTCGTTCAAAAGAAAATTTCTTTACCTGACTAACTTCTACTCCCTTTAGAATATCTCTTTTTATTAGACATATCCCTGTATTTATATGTCCACTTTTTACTGACTTCTGTTTTCTGATATTCACAATGCGTCCGTTATCAGCTGTTCGTATAGTATATGCTTTAGAAAAATTCTTCATGTGTTTTGTTGCCACTGTACAAAAAGAATTCTTTTCAAAATGGAATCCGAAAAGGTTATTTAAATCTATTTTGAACAAATTTCTTCCATCAACATATAAAACATCGTCATATATTGCATACTCTAAAGCTTTTAACAATGCATTCGCTGTGCCCAAATTTCTTTTTGTTACTGAATAAACTATTTTGGTATCTTTATAATCATTCTTAAAATGATTAAATATTTTTTTATAATTAGCTCCCACACATAAAACTATTCGCTTAACATTTTGGTTATTTAAATATTTAACCACTTCCTCCAAAAATGGTTTTCCTTCAAATTTTCTCATGTAATCCGGATATTTTCTAAAAACATCCAGAAAACTATTACTATATAAATCTGCCAAAACAATAGCTTCTTTACTTTTTATATTTTTCATTAAATTACTCTTTTCCTGAATTTTTGGACTCGCAATACTAAAATTCTTAGTTCTTTCTAAACCAATCTATTGTTCTGGTAAGCCCTTCTTCTATGTCAATCTGCGGCTGCCATTTTAAAACCTTTTTTGCTTTTCTTATGTCAGGTTGCCTAACCTTTGGATCATCGATAGGTAATGGTTCGAATACATTTTTTGCTTTTGATTTAGTGATTTTTTTTATTTTATTAGCGAGTTCTAATAATGACATTTCATTTGGATTTCCAATATTTACAGGCTCATTTTCCTTCGATAAAAGCAGGTTATATATACCACGTACCAAATCAGAAATGTAGCAGAAGCTGCGTGTCTGTTTGCCTTTTCCGTATATAGTAATCGGTTTGTTTTTGATAGCTTGACACACAAAATTTGGAATTGCTCTCCCATCGTTTTTCCTCATACGCTCACCAAATGTATTAAAAATACGAACAATACGTGTATCTATTTTGTGATACCTGTGATAAGCAAGTGTTAAAGCCTCTGCGAACCTTTTGGCTTCGTCATAAACACCACGCGGACCTATTGGATTTACATTGCCCCAATAACTTTCGGGCTGTGGATGAACAAGAGGATCACCATAAACCTCAGATGTTGATGCAAGCAAAAACTTAGCTTTCTTTTCCTTAGCAAGCCCCAAGACTTTATGAGTCCCCAATGCTCCAACTTTTAATGTTTGTATTGGAAGCTTTAAATAATCGATCGGACTTGCAGGTGATGCAAAATGAAGAATAGCATCCAATTTCCCGGGTACATGTATAAATTCTGTCACATCCTGTTGAACAAACTTAAAATTTTTATTCCCAAAAAGGTGTTCAATGTTTTTTATATTGCCAGTCAAAAGATTATCCATGCAAATAACTTTATGCTTGTTCTCTAAAAAATAGTCACATAAATGAGACCCTATAAATCCTGCGCCACCGGTTATTAATACCTTCATTATCGACCAACTCCTTTATAAATAAATTTCATATGTTCTAACATTTCTTTATCATAAAAATTTCGCCCATCAATAATAATAGGCGTAATAAGAAGTTTTTTCACTTTATGAAAATCAATTTTTTTAAACTGCTTCCACTCAGTCAAAAGAATCATAGCATGAGTATCTTTGACAGCATCATATGGATCCTTGCAAAAAATGACAGACTCCGGCAAAACTTGCTTTGCTTTTTCCATTGCAACAGGATCATAGACCTTTACCTTTGCACCTTCTTTAATGAGTTCATTAATTAAAAATATCGAAGGAGACTCGCGCATATCATCAGTTTCCGGCTTAAATGAAAGACCCAGGATCGAAACTGTTTTATCATTAAGCGTCCACAGTGCTTCACGAATTTTCTCGAGAAACGAAACTTTTTGTGAGTAATTAATCTCTTTTACACATTTTAACAATTTAAAATCATAGCCATCTTTTCCGGCTATACTTATAAATGCTGACAAATCCTTTGGGAAACAGCTACCCCCAAAACCAACACCAGCATTCAGAAAATCTTTTCCTATCCTATGATCAAATCCCATACCTTTTGCAACTTGCAAAACATCAGCCCCAACTTTTTCACAAAATTGTGCAACTGCATTTATGTAAGATATTTTTAAAGCAAGAAATGAGTTTGATGCATGTTTTATAAGTTCAGCACTTTCAATATCAGTATGCAGAATCGGCGCTTTAATTTGTCTATATATTTTGTCCATAATTTTTTTTGCATTTTCAGATTCTGATCCTATCACAACTCTATCCGGCTTCATAAAATCTTTTACCGCACTTCCTTCACGCAAAAACTCAGGATTTGATACAACATCAAACTTAATATGTTTTTTGCAGTATAGATTAACAGCATCTTTTATTTTTTTACCGGTTTCTACAGGAACAGTACTTTTACTTACAATAATTTTGTATTCCGTCATATTTGTTGCAATCTCTCTGGATACATTTTCAACGTACGACATATCAACATCACCATTTTCTTTTGATGGAGTGTTTACTGCAATGAAAATCACATCGCTTTTATGAACTGCATCATGTAAATCAGTTGTAAAGGTAAGTCTTTTATTGGCTGCATTCTTTTTTATGAGTTTATCTAAACCCGGCTCATAAATTGGAACTTTTCCCGTTTTCAAAAGTTCAATTTTCTCTTTATTATTATCTACACAAATAACTTTGTTCCCAATATCTGCAAGACAAGTACCACTAACTAACCCCACATAACCTGAACCAATTATTGAAATCTTAACCACTTTTTTCCTCCAGATTATCTTCCTGCATTTTCAAGTCACGAAAACTCATGCCTTCATTCCATAAGAAATAAAAACCTGCAATTGATATTACCAGAATCTGAAAAGCATGTACGAAAAGCGCAAAACTCAAGGCCTCTGTTTTGCCAACACCCAAAACTGCAAATCCTGCAATTGTTGTTGCCTCAAAAACCCCAATATAACCGGGTGCAGAAGGAACCATCACACCAAGACATATCACAACCATCAAGAATAAGCATCCTGCATAACTTACAGAAATACCGAATGCTACTGTCAAAATATAATATACACCACCTTCAAAAAGCCAAATAAACAAAGAAAGTCCAATTACTTGAATAAAGTGGTGCGCATGGCTAAAAGATTCCAAACCATCTAAAAACATATGAACTATATGAAGTAATTTATCTTTAAATTTAAATTTTGGGAGTTTTTCAAAAATATATACAATCAATCTCCGTTCTTTTCTGGAAATAAGAAGAACAATAAAAATAATTAATGTGATAGCAAGCAACACTACAGAACTATTTCTCACACTAATCGGTATAGCTATTTTTTTGAACAGAAAGAAAACCGAAAATAATATAGCTAACAAAGCAAGCATATCTAATATACGCTCAACAACAACAGTTGCTGCAACTTTACTATTTTTTAGTGAAAGTTTTTTTGATGTCAAATAAACTCTTAACACTTCCCCCATTCTAAACGGCAAAAAATTATTCGCCATAATACCAATTGTAAAAAAATGCATAAGCCTGTATGTTGATATGTGTTTGGGTTTATTGAAGAGAATTTTCCATCTATATCCTTTTAGATACAAATTTACAATTAGAAGAACCGATACCAAAAGTATCCAAAGATAATTCACCCTTTTAAAACTAAGCATTAGTTCATGAAAATCAATTTTTCTAAAAATAAATATAATTAAAACAATACTTATAATACTTCCGATACCTATGTGTTTTTTCATTTTTTATCCTTTATTTTTAATGAATCAACTATCGTTTTAGTATCACGTGCAATAAGCAATTCTTCATTCGTCGGTATAACCATAATAGGCACTTTTGATCTAAAACGTGAAATCAAGCCTTCTTTTCCGTCTATCATTTTGTTATTTTTATTTTTATCAATTTTTATTCCAAAGAAATCCATGTCAGAACAAATTTTTTCACGAATATATGCACTATTTTCACCAACTCCTGCTGTAAAAACCAAAGCATCAAAACCATTGAGACTAGCAACATATGCACCAATATATTTTTTAATTCTATAACAATAAACACTTAATGCCAAGTTTGCACGATCACTGCCTTCATTTACAGATTTTATGAGTTCACGCATGTCATTACTAATACCTGACAATCCTAATAATCCACTATGTTTATTCAAAAGATTATCAACTTCAACTATTGTCATACCCATTTTTGATGCAAGATAGGTCACAATAGCAGGATCAATATCACCACAGCGTGTACCCATTACAAGACCTTCAAGCGGAGTAAAACCCATAGAAGTATCGACAGATTTACCTTTATCAACCGCTGTAATGCTAGCTCCATTACCAAGATGACATGTAATTATTTTGAGTTTATTAATTGATTTTTTTAAAAGCTTTGCGGCCCTATATGAAACATATCTATGTGACGTACCATGAAAACCGTATCTTCGTATACTGTGCTTTAGATACTCTGAATATGGAAGACCATACAAATATGAAAAGTCAGGAAGCGTTTGATGAAATGCAGTATCAAAACTTGCAACCTGCGGTACTCCCGGAAGTATCTCATCTATTGCATTTATACCTCGAAAATTGTGAGGATTATGCAGTGGAGCAAGATCTATACAGTCACGTATCATAGCTTTTACTTCGTTATTTATCAAAACCGAACCGGAAAATTTGTCACCGCCATGCACAACTCTATGCCCAACAGCTTTTACATCCGTAATTTTTTTCAATGTACCGCATTCCGGGGCCAAAAGCATTTCAATAACCTTTTCAATACCTTTGCTATGATTCAAAATTTCACATACTTTTTTAATATGTATATCATCACCACACCAATGGTTTAAAAGTGCATTAACTGTACCAATCCGTTCAATAACACCATGCGCTAAAAGCGTTTCATTGGTCATTGAAATTAATTTATATTTTACTGATGAGCTGCCGCAATTAAGCACCAATATATTCACTGTTCCTCCGAAACTTTTATTATATTACACTTTTTCCTTTTGAGTCAATTCCTACGATCACAGGGAAATTTTCGATTGTAAGCTTGTATATAGCTTCGGACAAAAGTTCCGGGTATGCAACTGGTTCTATTTTTTTCACACATTCAGAAAGAAGCGCGCCGCATCCACCCGGCGCAACCAAATACACTGCTTTATACTTTTTGATAGCAGCCACAACATCCGGGGATCTTTTGCCTTTTCCGATCATTGCACACAAACCTTTTGAGAGAAGGTATGGTGTGAATGAGTCCATTCTCCCACTTGTTGTAGGCCCGCAAGAACCTATTATCCTGCCGGATGGAGCAGGAGTCGGTCCCACATAATATAGAGTTTGCTTATTAATATCGAAAGGGATTTTTTTTGAATCAAAGATTTTTTTATGAGCAGCATCGCGAGCTGTATAAACTATTCCATTTAAACTCAGTTCGTCTCCTGCTTTTAAAGTTTTAATAATTTTATCTGAAAATGGTAATTGAATTTGTTTAATCATAATTAAAAACTAACTCTCAACAAGAACTTCCGGCCTAGGTTCATGATTATTGTTTTTTGTGTAGTAAAAATGCCTTAATGCAGCCTTCGCAACATTAGCTAAATGATCACCAACTTTTTCAAGATTATTTAAAAGGTTCACATATACCAAAGCACTTTCTGCAGTACACTTTTTATTAATTAACCTATCCGCATGTTTGTTTAAAAAATCTTTATACTCATCATTAACTTCTGATTCTAATTTCAGGATAGATTCAACAATTGTATCATCATAATCAACGATAACTGTGTTTGCATTATCAAACATTATTTTTATTTTCGAATACAAAGAATTTATTTCATCTTGCGCAGTTTGTGAGAATTCTACTTCATCACCAATAATACGTTCCGTAAGCTCTGCAATATTACTCGAATGGTCAGAAATACGCTCAATATCATTAACCGTATGCAAAAATACCGGTATTTGTGACGAAAGCTCTAAAGTTAATGTTTCTGTAGAAAGTTTTGATAAGTAAAAAGTAATATCTCTTTGCAGGTTATCAACCGCATCCTCTTGAGTTTGTACATGCTGCACGGACTTTTTATTTTTAGTCAAAAAACCATCAACAGATGTCACAAATACTTTTCTTGCAATTTTGCCCATTTCAGCTATTTCCTTACGCGCACTATCCAATGCAACCGATGGAGTATCCAGCAGGTTATCCTGTAAGTATTTCATTTCAATATTCACATAAGTTGATTCGCCGGGTACAAATTTTTTAATAAGAACAACTAGAATTCCAATAAACGGAAGAAATACAAGAGCATTAATAATATTGAAAAAAGTATGGGCATTTGCAATATTTCGAGCAACTGTATCGAGTGTAATTGCTCCCGGAGTTATGAAATCAATAAAGCGTTCGTATATTCCAAAATAAATCAAGATACTGAAATATATTGCGCCAATAATATTAAAAAAGGAGTGAAAACATGCAAGTCGTTTAGCTGATGTACTTCCGCCAATACTCGCAAGCCATGCTGTAATCGTTGTACCGATATTATCACCCAAAAGCACATATAATGCTGCCCTGAAGTCAATCAGTCCAACAGACGCTAAAGCAAGCAGCATACCAATCGCTGCGCTCGAAGACTGAACAAGAACTGTAATACCTGCGCCAACCATAATCCCAAGTATTGGATTCTTACTAAGCGCTACAAAAAAATCAACAACAGATGGTATATCTTTGAGAGGCGCCATAACGCCTGACATAGTTTTTAGACCCAAAAATATTATACCGAGTGAAAGAAGTACCTGCCCCCAAAACTGAGCACGTTTCTTTCTAACAGCAATCACCATAAACACACCTATCGCAATCATAGGAAGTGCATATTTTGACACTTTAAATGCAATGATCTGCGCTGTAATAGTTGTTCCAATATTTGCACCAATCACAACAGTCGCGGACTGCATCAAACTTATGATCCCTGCATTTACAAGACCAATTAAAATAACTGTTGTCACACTACTTGACTGAACAACACTCGTTACAAATGCACCCAGACCAATACCTTTGAGCTTATTATCCGTTAAAGCTCTAAGCATACGACGAATTTTTAAGCTCGCAATCTTTTGCAAACCTTCAGATAAATACTTCATACCAAAAATAAATAGTCCTAGCCCACCCACTAAACCAAAAATAATTTTTTCCACTCATTTTCTCCTATTCTATTTGTTATTTGATTAAAAAAATGTTTAAAAGAAGTGCTTTTTAAGCTTTCAAATTATACTTTTCTTCAAAAAAATTTCAATGCTTTTTTAGAAAATATAAGAAGTGAGTTTATAGTAGCTTAGATGTATCTATTACTCTTTTTTTATCCATGAATTGAAAGCTAATATCTGCGAAATTGGAAGTTTTTCCGGATGACGGATTTCTAAATCCGGATGAGGATATCCGAGGGTAATTAAAGATACGACTTTTATACCTTTTGGGATATTGAAAAGTTTTTTAATATTTTTTTCATTGAACCAACCAATCCAACATGTACCAAGACCAAGGTCAGCAGCTTTTAAAAGCATATTCTCGATACTTGCACCCATATCCAAAAGTGCATAATCCACATCCTTAAAAAAAGCCGCAAGTTTGTGCACATACATCTTCTCATCACAACATGCAGCAATCATACATGGAGCTGATTTTGCCCAATGATTTGGAACAAGTATCCCAAGCCCTTTCTGCTTCAACTCTTCCAATAGATTTGGTTCATCCACCACAATATATCTCCATGGTTGGCTATTACATGAAGATGGGGCAATATGTGCAGCTTGGATCATCTCATCAATTTTCTCTCTCTCAACCGCTCTCGAATCATATTTTCGCACACTGTATCTATTTTGGAATATGTTCATAATGATTTTCCTCTTTTTTTAATAAAATTTTAATTTCTTAACAACTTTCGAAATTTTCTCGAAATCCTTATCTTTATGCAGCAGTTTTAATTCATTCTCCACACAAATCTGCACAATAAGACAATCAATAGTACTTCTAATAGTTATTCCCTTCTTTCTACATTGAAAATAAATTTTAGCAGCTTCTTCATATGATGCTTTTATGTCTTTGGGTAAATAAAAATTAAATGTATTAAAATATGATTTAAGTAATTCAAAATGTCTTATATTTGAAGCTCCTTGTAATACCTCTTGATATATATGACTCGTAATTCCAAAAGGAATTTCCAATTCCATTATCTCATTCATTTTCTTCGTGTCTGAATTTTTAATATCTTTTAGAAAATCAATCAAAACAGAGGTATCAACTAAAATCATTTTAAATCCTTCTCATTTTTTTATAATCATAATCTAAATTTTATTTTTCCTTTTAAATCTCTCAAATCCTTTACAGTATGATTTCTAACAAATTCCTTAAGAGCCATATCTATTAATTGTCTCTTAGTTTGCAGCTTAGTTATTCTAAACGCTTGCTTTAATAAATCATCATCAATAACTATATTTGTTCGCATGTTTATACACCTCCTAATACACATAACTATACACATATTACAATAATTATATTTCGATTTCAATAAAAACAAGTTAACACTTGACGTGACTAACACAAACTCTTTCATACGAAGAATTTCAGTCGTTCCTGCGTCACTTAAATAAATGTTACTTTTATGTTTTTTTCAAATTCCTATACAAATATTTGACATTTCAAAAAATCGCCACAAAAACTATATTCCGGTTAACGTGCCATCTTCTTCCGCTTTGAGACAAATCAAGCACTACATAATACGGCACTGTGCAAATACTTTTGTAACCACTATACACATCATCACTGCCCAAACCAGTCGAAAAAACAGTCACTACTTTTTGATTTAAATCCATTGCTTCACCAGGTTCTTCCCGCACCTCATGCGCTCTAATTATTTTATTAATGCCAACAGCATTCAATTGATCCACTGCATATTCCGGAAAAATAAGCGCGCCTCTCAAAGAATAAGCCCATCGATCCCTGCCATCATCTTGCACAGGATCATTCCACAAAATATCAAGCTGCGCATCTTCCTCAAAAAAGTTTTTAAAACTTGGAGGCTTTTCAATATATGGCAAACCGCCATGCACTAACAATGTCCCATTTGCAGTTACAATAAATAAACAAAGTTCTTCGAATAATCTATTACAAATTTCAAACAAATGCTCACCATCATGAAATCCATATTTATCTATTAACTCCTTATGAAATCCATATTTTATAGAGATTTCCCTTGTCTCATGATTTCCCCGTATTAAAAAAACATTTTTCACATATTTTTTCTTAAGCTTCAAAATTGAGATCAAGACATCAATTTGTTTTTTACCTCTATCAACATAATCACCCAAAAACACCAAATATAAATCCTTCTGTTTTTGCACCCTATTTTCAAAATCGCTTTTCTTTAATATATTCTCCAAACTTGCCAAATCACCATGCAGATCACCAACCACAATTACTTCCCCTTGCTCGGGTAAATATCCAACCTTAACGCCTGAATCCTTATGCCTTGCAGCAAATGC
>JBHPKP010000020.1:0-16339 GCA_042566505.1 bacterium
TATTAAAAGCGTTGTTCATAAAAAAAATAATAGGTAAATTGCTGAGTGTGGATATTAAAAAGCCACTGAGAAAAAAGATGTTGTATCTATTAATAAGTTACGTAATGATAGCTTATGAAATAATTGAAAAACTATTTGGTGGTAAAAAGCTAGACGAGAATGAACAAATTAATTTGAAAGTAAATGCAATTCTAACCGCAATATGATTTCGAGATAATCAATATGAACAAAAAATTTATTCCTATTTCAAAACAAGATATGAGAGAACGAGGTTGGCAGGAATTAGATATTATTCTAATTACAGGCGATGCATATGTTGATCATCATTCGTACGGAACAGCGGTAATTGGAAGAGTGTTAGAAGAGGCAGGTTATCGGGTTGGCATAATCGCACAGCCTGATTGGCATAATGCAGATGATTTCAAAAAGCTCGGTAGACCACGATTGTTCTTTGGAATCACATCGGGAAATATAGACTCAATGGTTGCAAATTATACTGCAAACAAAAAACGCAGGCAAACTGATGTGTATTCACCGGACGGTGAGCCCGGCAAGCGTCCGGATCGTGCATTGATTGTGTATGCAAATAAAGTACGTGAAGCTTTTAAGGATGTACCGATTGTTTTGGGCGGTTTGGAAGCGAGTATGCGTAGACTTAGTCATTATGATTACTGGAGTGGCAAGGTTCGCAGGTCGATAATAATGGATGCAAAGGCAGATATGATTATTTATGGTATGGCGGAACGGCAGATTATTGAAATAGCAGAGAGGATAAATTCAGGTGAAATCATTAGTGAGATCAATGATATACGAGGTTCTGTTGTAGTGCGAAATGATTTGCATGTTTTAGAGGGTTATAAAATAATTCCAAGTTTCGAAGAAGTTTCAGAAGATAAAATAAAATTTAATGAAGCATTTAAATTATTTTATGAAGAGCTTTCGCCAAAGGATGCAAAATCTGTTGTTCAAAAACATGGTGATAAATATGTTGTTCAGATGCCGCCTGATTTTCCCTTAACTGAAAAAGAGTTGGACGAAATTTACGAGCTGCCGTATGAGCGCGCATGCCATCCTGTTTACAAAAAATGTGGAGGTGTAAAAGGATTCAATAGTGTTAAAGATTCGATTGTGTCTCATCGGGGTTGTTTGGGTGAATGTAGTTTTTGTGGGTTGGGGCTTCATCAGGGGCGTATGATCCAATCCAGGAGCGAGCGATCGGTTTTAGATGAAGCACAGAAAATGTCAGAAAATCCAAACTTTAAAGGAATATTTTATTATAAAACAAGATGATTTCAATTTAAGATCTATTATGAAAAATATAAATGAGTTTTTAGTTGATGACAATACTGTAAAATCTGATTTAAAAGTATCAGAAAAAGTCGGTCGTAGAGAAATTTGTAGTAAATAGGGGGGGGCAACTGCATGGAGCTACTCCTGTTTTTGAAACGACAAAACTTAAAGAAAAGGAGGAAATTAGTATGAAAAATGATGATATACGAGAAGTAGAAAATAAAACGATGTCCGGGTGTGAACAAGGGTGCGATTGTTCTAAACCAACGAACAAGAAAAAAACAAAAATGATAGTTTTTTTGCTTATTCTTGCATTGGCAGGAAGTATACTTGGCTATAAACTACTAAACGCAAATAAAACAGATGCAAATAATATCAATTCAAATTCATCAGAAAGTCAAGATTCCGATTTGTATCTGGACAAAATCAATAGTCAAGAAGTAGTTAATTCTCGTGCGCAAAAAAATATAGGACAATCTCTTTCATCCTTTAGTTTATTGAATGATCTTGCGGTTAATCAAGATGCTGTATTTGTTTTTATTCCCAATAAAGACGAAAAACATGTTGATTCTACAACTGTAGATGCTGTATCTATTGCGGAACAAGTGCTTAAAGCTAATGGTATACAAGTAGGATTATATACACTACAAACAGATTCTCCGGAATATACAAGCATTGCTTCACAGGCTTCATTGCCGGGTATTTTGGTAGTAAAAAAAGGTGGTGGTATGGCCATGGTCTCTGGTGATGTAACAGAATCAAAACTAGTGCAAGCATATGTTTCTTGTTCTCGATCTGGAGGATGCGGAACTAGTTCTTCCTGCGAGCCTTCAAAATGTCAATAGGAGATTTTTATGGTTGAGCACATAACACATTATTTACAGCAAGTATCTTTAGAGCCATTGGGTTTACTTCTTGCGTTAGTTCTTGGGGCAGTGAGTGCAGTGACTAGCGTGTGCTGCACATTACCTGCAATTGCAATTCTTATAGGTTATTCGGGCGCAAAAAAAGAAACTGATCGAAAAGTAATTATTATGTCTTCTTTGTTTTTTACATTTGGTATTGTGCTGGCATTAATGATTATTGGAGGCGTTGCAGGTTTTGTAGGGCAGGTAGCACAAAATGTATTAGGTAGATACTGGAAAGTTTTTGCTGGAATTACAGCTATAATATTTGGTCTTGCGACCTTAAAAATGCTTCCCTTTAATATTTCTTTTGGGAAAATTGAAAAGAAAATAAGTAGTTTTGATAAATTAGGAATATTAGTAACTGGCCTTATTATGGGCGGTATTATTGCAGTAAGTTCTTTACCATGCAATCCTGGAATATTTATTGTTCTTGCTGCTGCAATGTTACAAGGGAAAATAGTATGGGCAATAGTTCTTTTGACAATGTTTGCTCTAGGGTTCAGTCTTCCTCTAGGCGCTGTTTTATTAGGAATATCTTTTAGTAAAATGAAGTTTGTTGGCAAAAATACAGATGCAATAGTCCGGTGGATTGCAGGGATAATTTTAATAGCTGCTGGATTTTATTTTTTACTCAAATTTTAATATATAAGTAAAAAAAAGTACATTATAGGATACAAATTATGGAAAGAATTATACACGAAGAAGGAAGACTAAGTTTTTTTGAACGATATTTAACAATATGGGTGCTAGCATGTATAGGATTAGGTATAATACTCGGTAAATTTATACCAAGTGTACCAAATACACTCGATAGATTTTCTATGTATAACATATCAATTCCTATTGCTATATGCTTATTTTTTATGATGTATCCTATAATGGTAAAAATAGATTTTAAGGAAGTGATAAAAGCAGGTAAAACACCTAAACCTGTAATTCTTACGCTTTTCGTTAATTGGTGTATAAAGCCTTTCACTATGTTTGCAATTGCTTGGCTATTCATTGGAGTTATATTTAAAGGTTTATTGCCGGGCATTGAAATTCTTAAGAATGGATCACAAATAGAACTTTATAGATCATATATCGCTGGATGTATTTTGCTTGGTATTGCGCCATGTACGGCAATGGTTCTTATATGGGGACATCTATCTAAAGGCAATGATGGCCATACGCTTATTATGGTAGCGATTAATTCTTTAACAATGCTCTTTTTATATGCTCCATTAGGAAGCTGGCTTTTAGGGATTAATAAAATGCCTATTCCATGGCAGACGATTGTTTTATCAGTTTTGATATATGTAGGATTACCTCTTTTATTAGGATATTATTCTCGTAAAATAATCATAGCAAAAAAAGGGTTTAACTGGTTTGAAGAGAAATTTGTACATTACTTAACACCTGTATCAATTTTTGCCCTTCTTATTACATTGGTGGTATTATTTGCCTTTAAGGGCGATTTAATCTTAACACAGCCTCAAACTATATTGATTATAGCAATACCTCTTTTTATCCAAACATGTTTTATATTTGGTTTAACATATGTGATAGGTCGATTTTTAAAATTACCATATAGAGATGCGGCGCCGTCAGCTCTTATTGGAGCAAGCAATCATTTTGAAGTTGCTATAGCAACAGCAACTGTTCTTTTTGGCTTATCGTCGGGAGTGGCATTAGCTACAGTAGTGGGTGTTTTAATTGAAGTGCCTGTTATGCTTATGCTTGTGAGGGTTTGTTTGAAATCAAAAAATTATTTTAAAGATATAAAATGATTGACTAAAGAGAAAAACATTTAAACCTGCATTATGATACCTTTTTACTTTGCTATATTTCAGATGTTGGGGTTAATTCTCCAAACGCACGAAATTTTTGAGTATTTTACAATTGAAATTCACAACACCAAATATCTTTTGTTACATATAGGATTTTTCGGGGAAATTGATTTTCGGATTTGCCATCAGTATTTCGATAATCCCTTGTAAATCAACAGGTTTTTGGTTTGTGCAAAAGTCATATTTTCCTACCAGATTTATGCTGCCAAGCAACTAGAGATAATCTTTTTATTAATTCACAATTTAAAATAGAGTTTCACACAGGAAACGGAAAATATTGTACACTAAGTTTTTGATTTGCAGTTTTGTTAACAATATAACCAATACAACAATCTTGTCAGTTTGTAATACGGATTATTTGTTAAATTAATTTTGAAAATTGATATAAGCATCCTTTATTCTTTGGATTATTCTTTTGTAAAGTCATAAAATTATCTGCTCTTATCGGGAAAAGATATTTTACATAGTAAAACTATAAGTGAAAGTTTTCTTTGGAAAGATTTATAAAAGATAATGCCACCCTATTTCTCGATATCTTAAGCTCGGTAAATTAAAATCACATCCTGTTTTTTCTTAATAACTTTATCTAATCTTAGTTTTTTTGCCTTATTAATATTTGTTGTTTTTAAATCAGAAACCGAATTAATTCCCTCTCCAATAATCTTGGGAGCTATAATCACAACTATTTTATCCACCAAATTTTCTCTTATAAAACTTGTAATTATGCTACTTCCGCCCTCAACCAATATTTTCTCAACTCCCATCCCATTAAGTTTCTGCAGCATTTTTTTAATATCAACCTTTTTGTTTTTAATAGCTATTTTTATTATCCGAATTTTTTTCTCTTCCAGTTTTTTCATCTTAACAGGTTTGCCGAATTGAGAAGTTACTACAATGGTTTTAATTTTACTAGCTGTTTCTACGATCTGCGAATCCATAGGCAATCTCAGATTTGTATCGAGAATTACCCTAATAGGATTCTTCCCTTTAACAAGTCGAACATCCAGTATTGGATCATCTTTTAAAACAGTGTTAATTCCAACAAGTATTGCATCATTTTCTTTTCGCAGCTTATGCGCATATTTTCGTGATTCCAAATTACTTATCCATTTTGAATCACCTGTTGCTGCAGCAATACGTCCATCAACAGATTGAGCAAACTTAATAGTTACATGTAGTCTACTTTTCATTAAATCACCTTCCTTGATCCCAGCACCTCGTTTAAATTCCTCCTCTCCCATACAACTCGGAAGAGGAGGTTAGAGGACGAGGGTTGCTCTACTCGGACAATACCTTGCAATCTTGCATTCCCCGCACTTTGGTCTACGTGCCACACATATCGCACGTCCATGATTCACAAGATACGAATTAAAATGCAGCCAATCTTTTTTTGGAATTATATTAAGCAAATCATATTCTATTTTCTTCGGATCCTTATTTTTAGTCAGTTTAAGTTTTTGACTGATCCTTGCAACATGTGTATCAACTGCAATACCTTCTGCTTTTCCAAAAACTTGCGTCAATATAATATTTGCAGTCTTACGTGCAGCACCCGGCAACTCCAAAAGCTCATCCATGGTATCCGGCACTTTCGAATGAAATTTTTCCAAAAGTAATTTTGAAAACCCTATAATATTCTTTGCCTTGTTTCTAAAAAACCCGATCGCCCTAATATCCTCTTCAAGTTCAGATTGCTGAGCACCTGCAAAAGCTTTAACACTTTTATATTTTTTGAACAGTTTCGGTGTCACCATATTTACACGTTTATCCGTACATTGTGCAGAAAGCACAGTTGCAACCAAAAGCTGAAATGGGTTTCTGTGATTAAGAATTGTACTTGTATCCGGATATTCTTTTTTCAATATAGCTATTATTTTAATTATTCTCTGCTTTGTTTCCATGTCACTTTACCTTCAAAAACTTGAATAACTTTATCCAATTATCCACACTCAAGTTTTCAGGTCTGATCTTTTTCTCCAAATTGTTTGATTTCCAAAAATCATTCAAAACATCATCCGATATTTCAAAATCCTGACGCAATATTTTCATAAGCATCTTACGCCTTTTAGAAAATATTCTCTTAAGAAAATTTGAAAAACTATCAAAATCATCAACTGGAATTTTAATATCCTTTCTTCTTTCAAATATAACAACTGCTGAATCAATCTTTGGCTTTGGCATAAAAACATTTTTCGAAACATTAAACCCTTTTTGTATGTTGTATACAGTTTGAGCGGTTATTGAAAGTCTACCAAATGATTTTGAATCAGGCTTTGCCACTAACCTATCCGCGACTTCCTTTTGTATCATAAATATTACTGATTCCAGATTTGGCAGATCAGCAATGCATTTAAAAATTAATGGTGCTGTAATATAGTATGGAATATTTGCAATTATTTTTGTAGGTTTTGGTTTTATTTTTTTCCAATCAATTTTTAAAGCATCGCCCTTTATCAACGAAAAGTTTTTGACACCGCTAAACCTAGCTTCCAACATCGGATACAGATTTTTGTCTATTTCAATTACTGTAACATGTTTCGCATTATCAACCAAAAACTGTGTCAGAAATCCATCACCGGGTCCAATCTCAAGAATAATATCTGTCTTTTTTATATCTGAAAGCTCCATTATTTTGTTTGCAATATTTTTATCAAACAAAAAATTCTGCCCTAAACTTTTTTTAAATCTAAAATCATTCATAATATTTTTTTCAAAGCCTCTTCCAATCCACAGTTTTTGATGATATTGTCCCAAGTAAGGCTTTTCACATCAGCTGATTTATATTCAAAATCTCTAATTCTTTCATATGTAAAATCACTCAAATCTTCTCGGACTTTTAGAAACCTACCTTCGTGTTTTTTTTCAAACTCATTTATCCATTTGTATGATATAGATATAGTTTTCAGACCCATTGCCGAATATTCCAATATTTTGGTCGAGGTTTGTAGGTTATATGGATAAATGTCAGGAATATAATTTATGCCAAACTCTGCCAGCGACGCAAGTTTAGGTATTTCATAGTAAGGAATCTTGCCTTCAAAATAAATATTTGGTTCATCTTTAAATTCCGCAAAAATATCATCAGCACAATTTCCTATTAAAAGCAGCTTATACTGCTTTAATTCATTAGCAAACTTTCTCAAAAGCTTATGCATCTTTCTATCAAAATTTATTTCACCAATATATACAAAATCATATTGTTTCTTTTCATTTACCAAAAAAAACGATTCATCGACTCCCATATCTCTAAAAATATATGCCACATTATCGGCAAAACCAAAACCATCTTTCACACTTTCATTCAAAAAAAGTCTCAAATTTGGTTTTGTGTTTATCTTTTTTTTTATTAGATTTTTCAGTTTCGGAAACTTGCCGGCAGAAAGTGATGCATACTCATGGACAGTTGGAATTTTTCGTTCCTGTTTATCCACTCCCATGAAACACCATACTGCATCAAAATCATTTTCATTAAAATCTTTTAGTTCTGCACTGTCATAAAAAAAATAATCAGATTTATCATTAAAATATTTCTGGTAAGCCTTAATTTCCGGAAGATGAGCTTTTTGTTTGTTTATAATTAGGATTTTTTTCATATAATCATTTCACACTTTTGTTAGTTTTTTCTTGCCTTTATATATCTTCCCTTATTCTCCTTCTACCGAACGAGACAAGAGACTAGTGGATGAAGCTTGATCAAGCAACACAAACCGGTATACTTTTTTCCCATTTATATCACCACCTTCACAAATCGATTGCACCAGCATGAAATCGAAACCGCAACCGGGAGACCTGCAATGTGTGTTGGGAATGTATTGATATTTATATCGAGCACTGTATTTTTACCGCCAAAACCTAGTGTTCCAATATTTAATTTATTGCACTTGTGAATGATGTCTTTTTTCATTTTTTCAATTAGTTTCTTTTCATCTTTATCAGTTTTATTTTCTATTCCCAAAAGAGCTTCCTTTGACATAAAGGCAGCCTTTTCCATAGTGCCGCCAATTCCTATTCCCAAAAATATCGGAGGACATGGATTTGGACCTGCAAACTTCACATGCTCAACTATGAAATCAATTATCTCATTTAAATTTG
The DNA here is from genome assembly GCA_042566505.1 of bacterium. Taxonomy (GTDB): domain Bacteria; phylum RUG730; class RUG730; order JBDRED01; family JBHPKP01; genus JBHPKP01. The sequence goes on from JBHPKP010000020.1 coordinate 8,120, forward strand.
TAGTCGGATTAAACATTTTAAGAAGCGCCATATTCTCACAACCAAAGCCCTTTGGCATAACATAAATTGTAAGCTTATCACCTTTCACAATTTTTGTATGAATTACAGCCGGGATATTCTTGTTATTATTTTTTCTGGTAAGCGGAGTAACAACAGATCTCCTAAAATAGCTTTTTTTGTATGCATCAGCTGCAGCATTATTAATTATATCGTCTAAAGATTTAACTTTAACATCTTCTCCAATATAAACAAAAACTTCCAGCATGCCTGTATCCTGACAAAGCGGTAGTTTTTCATTTTTAGCTATTTTAATATTTTCCAAAATCAGACCAAGCAATCTTTTACTAAGTCCTTTTTCAGTTTTATATGCAGCATCCAATTTCATTGTTACTTTTTTTGGCAAAATTAAATTAGATTTTTGCACTGCCTCAAAAACTTTTTGATAAATAATTTTAGAACTTATTTGCTTCATTGATTAACCTTCTTGTTTCTTTTTCAACCACCTTTGGATCTTTTTTTATTCTATTAACTTTTGTTTTAATTGCAGCCTCTGCAACAAAACGTGCAACCTTTGGACCTATTGTTAAATCACTAGCTTCCGGAATAATATTTGTATAACTCAATTTTGATTTTGCAACCATGTTTGCAAGTGCAATGCTCGCTGCAAGTTTCATATCATGATTAATGTCACTCGCACGAACAGTTAATGCACCTTGCATGATTCCCGGAAATGCTAAAACATTATTTACTTGATTCGGAAAATCCGATCTACCGGTTGCCATAATTTTTACACCACATTTATGCGCCACATCAGGCATGATTTCAGGAACAGGATTTGAAAGTGCAAAAATTATCGGATTATCTTTCATCGCTTTAATCATGTCCGCCTTTAGAACATTTGGAGCTGAAACACCAATAAAAATGTCCGCATTATTTAATGCCTCTTTAAGATTTCCTTTTATTTTTTCAAGATTTGTTTTTCTTGCAATTGCTCGCTTTGCAGAATTGCTGCTCTTCGTAGATATGATTCCACTCTTATCGACAAGTATCATGTTTTTGAATCCATATTCCATTAGAAATTCTGCTATAGCGATTCCTGCAGCACCTGCCCCATTTATCACGACCTTTGTATTTTTTGCAGTTTTCTTTGCAAGTTTCAATGCATTTATAAGGCCTGCCAAAACAACAATTGCGGTCCCATGTTGATCGTCATGGAAAATAGGAATATCAGTTTCCTTTTTCAATCTTTTTTCAATCTCAAAACACCTTGGCGCTGAAATATCCTCAAGGTTTATTCCGCCAAATGAAGGCGCTAAATTTTTTATAATAAATACAAGCTCATCAACATCTTTTGTATCCAGACATAATGGAAATGCATCCACACCACCGAACTGTTTAAACAATACGCACTTACCTTCCATCACGGGCATAGCGCCCAGCGGACCAATATCACCAAGCCCCAAAACAGCTGTTCCGTCGGAAATAACAGCTATCAAATTCCCACGAGCTGTTAAATCGTAAGCAAGCTTTGGATTTTTTGCGATTCTCACACAAGGCTCTGCAACACCTGGTGTATACACAAGTTTCAAATTTTCCTTTGTAACTTTACTTTTCGAACAAACAGCAATTTTACCTTTCAATTTCTCGTGCAAAACCATTGCCTTTTTTTTGTAATCAACTTTTTTTGTCATGTTAGTTTTTTCCTTTTTGGTTTAATAATTTTTTATCTTGTGGCTCATTTATATAATTATGCCCACTTATTACTTTCTTTCCACTCTTTTTTTCCAAATCTTTTCTAGCATTTCCTGCAACATCTCCACCTTGTTTTGCAACTTCTTGGTTTTCATCAAATCCTTTGGTATTTTTGTTACGCTCTATTTCCGTAGTTGATGCTTCCCCAAGCATGGAAAAGATAAGCTCCAAATCATTCATATGATCCCTTAAATTTTCTCTCTTTAACTTCTTATGTTCTTTATATTCTGCTGGTGTCATACCAAATGCTGCTTTGGAAATTTCAGCAGTCAAAATTGAATATTCTCTTTGTCCTTTGACACCTCTCTTCTGCCACTCGTCAGTTAATTCATCACGAACTGCAATACTGCGCATACGCTTTTCTATCCAAGCATCACCATACCCTTTTGCCTTATACAATGCTCTTGTACGTTTTACAGCAAGCTCCGGATCTTCTATTTCCTGCACTCTTTCATACCCTACTTTTGCTAGCCAGCGTTTAAACGGTTCAGCTTTAGGGGATGGGATGGATTGAATCAATCTAAACATTGTTTCTGTGTTTGCACAGTCAGTAGCATACTTTTTGCCATCTGAACTTTCTAATTTCAGTTGTCCGATTTTTTCGGACAACTCAATATATCCTTCATCTACAATCTTTTTTTTAAGATCACTCCAATATTTTCTTCCTCTATCAGTTCCCGTTAACACTTCAATCACATCAATAACCGAAAACCACCATTCATTATTGTGTATAGTTTTCCGTATTTTTTTAGCTTTAAAAACCACTAATTTTGTTATTGTTTCAATATTATTTTTCATAGAAAACCTTTCTTTTACACATTAAACAAAAACTCTACCACATCACCATCACGCATAATATAATCACGCCCTTCCTGTCGAAGCACACCCTTTTCCTTTGCGCCCTTTAATCCGCCAAACGCAACAAAATCATCGTACGAAATAATATTTGCACGAATAAAACCTTTCTGGAAATCAGTATGTATAACACCAGCAGCTTCGGGTGCAGTTGCGCCTTTTTTTATTGTCCATGCACGTGTCTCTTTTACGCCTGTTGTCAAATATGTCTGCAGTCCCAAAAGATCAAAACAATTCTTTGCAATTGTATCAAGCCCAGACATCTCAATCCCAAGCTCTTTCAAATATTCATCTTTTTCTTCCTGTCCAAGCTCTGAAATTTCCTCTTCAATCTTTGCAGAAATAACCGCAAACTCATCACCATGATCCTTTGCATACTTTTTTATAGCCTCAAGTTGAGGCAAATCTTTTCCAATATCATTTTCACTAATATTTGCTATATAAATAACTTTTTTTACTGTTAAAAAATTCATAGAATTCACTAACTTTATTTCTTTCTCAGTCAAATCAAGAGCTCTTATAGGTTTATTATCCTCCAGCACTTCCTTAACTCTAAGCAAAAGCTCAAATCGTTCTTTGTCTTCAGAATCCTTAACATGCTTCACCTTACGTTCAAGATTCGCTGCCATTTTTTCAGCCATCTCAAGATCAGAAAAAACCAATTCGAGATTTATCACTTCAATATCATTTAATGGATCGAATTTCCCGTCAACATGCACAACGTCTTCATCCTTAAAACATCGCACAACATGAGCAATCGCCGACACCTCACGAATATTCGCCAAAAACTTATTACCAAGTCCTTCGCCCTTTGATGCGCCCTTCACAAGTCCCGCTATATCAACAAATGTTATAGTTGCCGGAACGATTTTCTGTGTACCGCTGATTTTTGCAAGTATATCCAACCGTTTATCCGGAACAGGCACAATCCCTGTATTCGGCTCGATCGTACAAAACGGATAGTTTTGCACATCCGCCTGACAATTTGTTATTGCATTAAATAAAGTGGACTTCCCAACATTCGGCAAGCCAACGATCCCAATTGAAAGTGCCATATAATTAACTCCTAAATTTTATTTTAATTTATCAAGATAAGCTTTCATATCTCATATATTGACATACCATCATTTACCTTCTCTATGAGCCTTTAAGTGTCCGCTATTAATCAAATTCTATCAAAAAATATATTTTTACCACTCACGCTTAGTGGAATTGCATAAACTATCTTTACATGCTCATCGACAAAACCTAACTTCTGGCTAGCATATCCAGCTGTATACATAATCCGATTATCGACTCGAAAGTCAGCGGCTTTTGAAACTGCGGACCCAACTGCAATCCCCAAATCACCCGGATTGAATATACACATATAGTTTTTCTTTTCAGAGTCTGCGCAATTGGCTGCCCCGCAAAGCCCACACACTTTCAGCTGCAATCTTTGGGTCTTGGTTCCAATCAAAACAACAATATCTGCGTCACGCACATTTTGCGCATCACGTTTAAAACCTTTGTGATCATATTCAATAGAAATCTCATCCATTTTATCTGCTATTTTTTTCTTCTCGTCACCATTTAGCATTCTTGTAACTATATTATCGCACCCTTTTGCCTTTGGCGCAGTGCGTGCTGCAATCATAATCATCTCTGCAATTGTCTTAAGCGTTTCCATATCTACCTCCTAGCCTTTAGCCAACATCCAAATGCCCCATTAAATTCTGCATGTTTCGGAACATATACCTCTTTCTTAAGCCTGCTTTTTATAAAATATTTTATAGCCCTATTATACGCTAGTCCACCCACAAAAACAACTTTCTTCGACCTAGATTGTTTAAGTTCAGGGGCGATCCTACTAAATATTGAATAATTCACACCACTTGCAATTCTCTCCGAAGAAAGCCCCTCCACAATCTTTGATATTACTTCACTTTCACCGTATATCGCGCACGTATTCGAAAGTTCAACCGGATTTCTATAATAGTTGCCAAAATTCGCAACCTTGATATTGAGTATTCTGCACATATTCTCCAAATACCTACCAGATCCTGCAGCACATCGTTCGTTCATGATAAAATCAAACATGTTCCCATTCTTCACCTGCACTACTTTTGTATCTTGTCCGCCTAAATCTAAGAGCGTGAAATCCTTAATCTTTACCATATGACATGCGCCTATTACATGCGCTTCAAGTTCAGTTATTGTCTCAACATTTTTCAAATCAGCTATATGTTTTCCGTAACCACATGCAAATGCTCTATCAATCTTTTTAAATCTTTTAGACAACTTCTCAAAATCTAAAATTAATTTACCCGATTTTTTATGACAGTATTTAGCATAAAATTGTATTGTGTCTATTTTTTCATAACGTATCTTCTCAAAGTCAGAGCCATAAACAATCTTCACAAATCTTGAACCTAAATCAAATCCAAAAAACATATTTCACCTCTATCTAATCTATCTTCCGCCTTAATTTTTTGTGATAAGTAATCGCAAACCTATGCGCTTCATCTCGTATTCTCTGAAACAGTTTTAACACACTAGAGTTTTTATCCAGAATAATTGGTTCTCTTGCGCCAGGTTTAAAAAGCCATTCATTTTTCTTGGCAAGTCCAATAACAAGTGTTCTATTCCCAATCTTTGCAAGTTCATCCTGTGCTGCATTCACCTGTCCCTTTCCACCATCTATCAGATACAAATCTATATCACCAGATTCCTTATTTCTTGCAGCACGTCTTATCACTTCACGCATCATCAAAACATCGTTCGGGGATTCTTTGGTAAATTTTATTTTGTATCTACGATATCTATCCTTGTTTGCTTTTCCATTCTCAAACAATACTCGCGATCCAACCGCAAATTTCCCACTAAGATTCGAAATATCAAATCCTGCGATTTTTTTAATCCTATTAACCTCTGGAAAAATATCTTCAACTTTATCACTTACTCTTTCAGCGCTTTGCAAAAACTCATTAATATTTTTCTCTCCCACATGCCAAAGTTTTACATTCTTTGCAAAAAATTGCTCGACAGTATAAAGTCTTTTTTTAATAATTTCAGCTTGCTCAAATTTCAGATTGTTAGACTTTTCTTTAATCTCTACTTTCCATTTTCTTATTAACTTTCTATATCTTCCTTGCAAAAATATTTTCACATCTCGAATAATTTTGTTGTAATCTTTTTTCAAAATTTCCATTGAACATGGCGCTAAACACATTCCCATATGATATTGCAGGCATGGTTTTCTTTTAATCTTTTTATTCAAATTCTTTTTGCATTTTCTAATCAAAAATACCCGTTCAATCAATCTTTTGAGTTTACGCAAAATCCTAACATCAACATATGGTCCAAAGTACACACTTTTATCTTCAATATATTTACGAGTAACAAGTAAATATGGAAATTGTGTATTAACAAGTTTTAGAAATGGATAGGTTTTATCATCTTTTAAACTTATGTTGTATTTGGGTGTATACTTTTTTATTAATTTATTTTCCCATAAAAGTGCAGTTCTTTCAGAATCTGTTATAACATAATCGATAAATTTGACATTCTGCATCATTACAGCTGTTTTCAGATATTCTTGTTCTCGGAAGTAGCTATTCAATCTATTCCTTAAATCTTTCGCTTTCCCAATGTAAATTATATTATTCGAGGCATCTTTAAAAAAATATACACCCGGTTTCTTTGTCACCTTTTTTATTTTTTTGTGTAAAAACTCTAATATTTTATCGTTCATAATGTCATTATTATCGGAAAAGTTATAATTAAAAGCAAGATGAAATTTTGATTGGATTTAAGCTTTGTGAGATGCGTTTTGGTTAGAAATAATGGGCCCAGTAGGACTTGAACCTACGACACCCTGATTATGAGTCAGGTGCTCTAACCAACTGAGCTATGGGCCCTTTTTAAAAAAATTATATTACTATTATCACTCTAAATACTCAACTAAAAACTTGCTTCTTGATGGATGTCGCAATTTTTTGATTGCCTTAACTTCAATCTGACGTACACGTTCACGTGTAACATTAAATATTTTTCCAACCTCTTCAAGTGTTCTTGGATAACCTGACCCTATACCAAAACGAAGCCTGATTATTTCAGCTTCTTTTGGGGTTAATGTATCCAGCACTTTTTCAACTTCTTTTTGCCTCAATATCTCAGATGAAGCTTTGGCTGGTGTAATATGATTTTTATCCTCAATAAAATCCTCTAAGTAACTATCTTCTTCATCACCAACAGGTGTTGTTAGTGATATTGGATCCTGCATAATTTTTAGAACTGCCCTGATTTTGTCGATTGGGAGTCTCATTGCCTTTGCATACTCATCAATTTCCGGATCACGACCATGATCTTGTCTATACTTTCTAGCAATTTTCCCGAGCTTACTTATCATTTCCTTCATATGGACCGGGATTCTTATAGTACGTGCTTGGTCAGCAATTGCTCTATTAATCGACTGACGAATCCACCATGTTGCATATGTTGAAAACTTAAAACCTCTTCGGTATTCGAATTTGTCAACTGCTTTCATCAACCCAATTGACCCTTCTTGAATCAAATCTAAAAGCGATAAATTTGGATTAATATGTTTTTTGGCAATACTTACAACCAAACGCAAATTAGCTTTAATTAACCGCATTTTGTCTTCACGAATATTATCTTCAAGTTGAATAATTCTGTCATACAAAGACGACATTTCTTCAACCGGTATGCCTAAATTTTGTCCCATTCTTGTATATTTCTTTTGAATATTGTCTTCTTCCCTCAATAATCCTTCACTTTTATGCCATTTAATACCTGTCAATTTTTCAAACTTTAGCTTGGTTAATGTTTTTCTTTTTACTTTATTATATGCAGTTTTAAATTGAGCAAATGGAATCTTTATGGATGCATGAATAGCTTTTTGCTCTTGTTTAAATTCAATTATTTTCTCTGCAAGCTGTTTTATTCTATTTGTAAGTTTTTTCATTTTTTCGAGATTCAAATTTAAGCCAATAATACTGTTAATAATAACTTTTCGCTCTTTGTCTAATTTAGCCTCTAAATCTTTTTGTACTTTTCCAGTTAATTTTTTGCCTGTAAGTTTATCTTGAAGCTTGCCAATTTTTTTTTCTGATGCATGTATATGGGATGCTACTGTTTTCATTTTTTCACGCATCTTATTCAATGATGCATCTGTTTTTTTTCCTCGCGGCATAAGTTCCTTTGGTGTCATCTCCTCTTCTCGGAGAAGCGATTCCCAATGGCGTATTTCCCTAAGAGTAATCGGAGACTGTAAAACAAGCGTCTGCAGTTCACGTTCATTTGTGCGTATGCGTTTTGCGAACTCTACTTCTTCTTTTCGATTGAGCAAAGCAACACGACCCATCTCACTTAAATACATCTTAATTGAATCATTTGTCTGTATTTCTACATCTTGCGACCGTGCACCTGCCCTCACAAGTGGCTTATGAGTTTCTTCAGCTGAAATCTCATCAACAACATTAATTCCCAAATCATCCAACTTGATAAAAAAATCATCAATCTCTTCGGGTGACATATCCTTTTGATTAAGTTTTTTATCTATTTTATCGAACGTAAGGTGACCACTAGTTTTACCCTGTCTAATGAGCTTTT
>JBHPKP010000021.1:0-15185 GCA_042566505.1 bacterium
ATGCTGCATTGAAGGAACTTTTTAAAGATGATTTGGATACTTTTTCATATTATTGGCTCGAGAAACCTACCGGGAAACGTGCAAGAAAAAAAGTATCGATTGATTTAAAAGCAAAGCAAAATCTGAAAATATTCGAAGAAGGATTTCAAAATTTAGAAAATCTTGTTCAACAAATTAAGCACAGTAAGTTTGAGTCAAGACCTGCTTCATTGTATAACTGCAAGCGATGTGCATTTTTATTATTATGTGATCTTAATGTTATCGACGAGGAATAAATTTATGTTAAAGAAAATGCGAAGATACTTGAATGCTTATAAATACTTTAAACTGTTATTATTTGTGCTCATATTTGCAGCTTACTCACAAAGCATAAATAATTCTTTTATAAGCTTAGATGATAATAACTATATTGTTGAAAATCCTGTAGTACAAAAAATTAACTTAAAAAATATTAAAACAATATTTACCACTTCATTTGATGGGCATTATCATCCTCTATTACTGCTTAGTTTTGCTGTAAATTATAAGATTAGCGGACTTGATCCCAAGTTGTACATAGTTACGAATATACTTATACATTTTATAAACTGTATTTTTGTATTTTATTTATTTTTGCTGTTGACGAAGAAACGCTATATTGCTTATTTCATTAGTTTAGTTTTTGCGCTGCATCCTATGAATGTGGAATCTGTTGCTTGGATAAGTTCGAGAAAAAATTTGTTATATGCCTTTTTCTATTTGCCGGCTTTGATCTGTTACATAAAAAGTTTAAATAAAAATGATGAATTGAAAAATTTTTATGCAGCTATGGTATATGTATGTTTTGTTTTCTCGCTTCTTTCAAAAGCGCAAGCAATAACCTTGCCGGTTATTCTGGTTTGTATTGATTTGTTTAAATATAAAAGATTGAGTTTGATTAAGAATATAAAAAATAAAGTAAGTCTTTTTGCAATAAGTTTTGTTGGGCTAGTAATGATTTACTTTGCGCAAAAAGATACGGGTTATCTAGTTTCTCCTTTGAAAAATGATACTTTTATAGCCAGGATATTATACGCTTCATACGCATACATTCAATATGTCTTCAAGTGGGTATTTCCTGTGAACTTATCACCTATCTATTTATATCCCGGGGCTGAGTTTGAAAATACATCTATGTATTTATATTTTTATTTGATTTCAACTTTCTTACTTTTATATTTGTGTTTTTACTTTTATAAGAAAAATAAAAATATATTTTTTGGGATAATATTTTTCACAGTTAATATATTTATGATGTTAAAATTTTTACCTGTTTCGTATTTTGTAATGGCAGATCGGTACATTTATATTGCATCACTTGGCATAACATTTGTTTTTGGATATTGGTTCAATGAGCTTTTGAGAAAAAATAAAAGCAAAAAAAAACTGATAAATATTATTTTTGTCGGGATAGTTTGTTTGCTTATGGTTATGACTTTTCTGCGTGCAAATATTTGGCAAAATAGTATTGTTTTTTGGTCAAACGTTATTAACAAAAACCCTAATTTTGCAGGCGCATACAATGATAGAGGGCTTGCATACTATGAGCAAGGAAGAAATGAGCTTGCAATTAATGATTACAATAAAGCAATAACAATTGATCCGAAGTTTTATCGAGCTTATACAAACCTCGGAAATGTTCATCTAGCGCAAAAAGATGTTCTGTCTGCAAATTTAGCCTATCAGCTCGCTATATTTCATAATCCCTATAATCCTGCTGCTTATTATTTTCGAGGGAATCTTTTTAATAGAACGAGACAATTTGAGGATGCGATAAATAGTTTTAATGAAGCTATAAAAATTGCGCCTAATAAGTATGAACCATATAAAAGTCGCGCATTTTCAAAATTTTGGTTAAAGGATTATGATGGTGCTATTGAAGATTATACTAAAGCGATCGAAATCGCGGGAGATTCTAAAGAGCTATATTATCAACGAGCAAGTACATATATTTATAAAAATATGGCGGTTGAAGCATATGAGGATCTTGATAAGGCAATTGAGATTGATCCGGATTTTGGGGATGCTTATTATAAGCGTGCTTTGGTGCTTATGGCGATGAAGCAAAGTTATCGAGCATATATGGATCTAAAAAAAGCGGAAGAATTAAAAGTTCCGGAAGCAAAAGAAATGCTTGAACTCTATTTTACGAAATTGGATAAATAAATGGAAACAACCAAAAATAAAATATTTACATTAACAAATGAACAGAGTGCATCTGTAAATACTCTTGATGGAATTGTGTGTTTGTCTGCTGGTCCTGGTTGTGGAAAAACATTTGTACTTGTGAAACGATATTTAAATATTATTCAAAAGCTGGTTAATGATGGAATTGAGTTGGAGGATGCAGCGCGTTCAATTCTTGCAGTTACATTTACAAATAAAGCAGCGCACGAAATGCGTGAGCGTATACAAAATGAACTAACAAAACAGAGTATAGATAATATTGAGAAAATCATGCAGGCTGCAAAAATTGCAACAATAGATGCATGGGCTTTGAATATCCTTAAGGATAATGCATTTGAAATAGGAATTGATAATTCATTTAAAATTATTGATACAACTATGTGCAGGATTGGTTTTTTGAATATTGCAAAAAGTTATTTTGATAAAACAAGCTTTGAAGATTTGAATATTGATATGAATATAGATATATTTTTGCATGAGATATTTAAATTTGTAAGCGTTTTAAAATGCAGGTTAATTGATTCATGGTATTTTTTGTATCTTTCTAACAAACATGAAAAAGAAAAACAAATTGCAGAAATGATATTTGATTTATATTTAGCTTATGAAAAGTGGCTTGAGCAAAATAATTATATGGATTTTAGTAATTTGCTATTTTATGTTTATCAAGTTTTTAAATCTAATCATAAGTTAGTCGATAAATATGCATCTGAAATAAAATTTATGTTAATTGATGAGTATCAGGATATAAATGATGCACAGGATTTTGTGCTTAGAACTCTGAGTGGTAAAATTAAAAGCAGGCAAGAAAATTATTTTATTGTAGGTGACATTGGACAATCTATTTACGGATTTCGAAATGCTGATTACAAAAATATGTTGGAATACAAGGAACGAATTTCTGACAAAAATCTAAACCTTTCATACAATTTCCGATCAAGTAAAAACATTATCAATTTCATAAATGAATATTTTTTAATAAAAGCTTCATATTTTCAAAAATTACATTTTTTAGATGATACAGCAGAAGGTGATAAAGTAGAGCTTATGATTTCTAGTTCTTTGGCACAAGAAGCAGCAAGCTTGGCGCAGAGTGTTAAAAATCTTTTAGATGATGGCTGCAAACCAAGCGATATTAAAATACTTTTGCGAAGTATAGTTCAAAATGTTTGGGTATATGCGGAGGCATTCGCGAAATATCAAATCCCTTTTATTGTGATTGGGGCAGCGGGTTTTGATAGGAGAATAGAGGTTCGTGATTTTTTATATTTTCTAAAGCTTATTAATGATCCGTTCGACGATATAGCAATTTTAAGAGTTATCAAATCCCCGGTTTTTGGATTAACAAATACTGATCTAATATATCTGAGGAGAAAGTTTCAGAAAAATAAAGGTGAAAATATTTATGAAACAATGAGGAATGCTTTGCAGGAAGATATTTCAAAACAAATAAAGTTTACTCTTAACAAGTTAGTGAACTTTATAGAAAAATATATAGCGCTTGCAAATACAATGCGAATAAATGAATTGTTTGAGGATATTTTGGAATATACGAATTATAATTTATATATACAGAGTTTGGATGAGGTTGATTATTATAGATGTATTGATAGTGTTGAAAAATTTAAAAAAGTTATACGAGCATATGAATCTGAACAAATATTTGCAACTTTGGATGATTTTTTAGCGTATTTTGATGAGCTTAGTCAGGATGGATTCAGTATGCTTAGTGATGTGGATGTTTCAAATCTTGATGAAGTGGCATTTATGACAATCCATCAATCAAAAGGGTTGGAGTTTCCGGTTGTGTTCACTGCGGGCATTAGTTTGTCGGGTTTTCCGGGGAGAAACAAGCAGCCAAAACTGCATTTTCATAAGTATAAGGGTTTGATTGTTAAGCAGGAGAAGGAAAAAGATAGCGACTATATAAAATACTTAAAGCCGGTTTTGGATGAAGAACATCAAAAGGAAGAGTTTAGAATTTTGTATGTTGCACTCACACGTGCTAAGGAAAAACTTTTTATATCAGGTTATGAGAACAAGAAAGGCAAAGTAAGTACTTTTTTGAATGATTTGGTTGAGAAAGATGAGGAAAAATATGAAATAAAAAATGAATTTAAAAATCTTATTAATCTCAACTCAGAAAAACAAAAGAAAAAAGTTTCAAACAATTCTTTAGAGATAAAAAATAATATTGAAAACATAAAATTAGAGTTATCTGAAAAATTATATGATCAAAACTTAATTCCACAAAATCTAAAACAAAAATATTTTTATTCAGTAACAAGTTTGGAAGTGTTTAGGCAGTGTCCTAAAAAGTATTATTTAAAATACATTTTACAGATTCCCGAACCATCGAATTTTATAACAACAAAATTTGATTATGCTGCATTTGGTACATGCGTTCATAAATTTTTGGAACTATATTATTCCAATGCAGCTGGAGAAGAAGAATTCAAAAGCTTAGTTGGGAACATGGGATTGATGTGGGATAAAAATATTGGAAATAAATATAAAAAATTAATAGCTCAAATTTCTAATGAAAAAAATGAGGGGAAACCTGAGTATTTTGAAAAAAACTTTGTGTGGAAAGTGGGAGGTCATTTTGTGCGTGGAACAATTGATAGAATTGATAAGCTAGAAAGTGGTGAATATAATATTGTTGATTACAAAACCGGCAGCAAACCAAAACAGGAAGTGTATGATCTTAGTATGAATATTTATGCTAAAGCTTTTGAAGAATTACAAGAAGTTCAAATTAAAGATATGATTTTGTATTATCCATTTATTGATGGTAGAAATAAGTTTAATTTAATAAGAGATGATGGTATTAAATCGAACATTACAGCTATTCTTGAGAACATTGAAAACTGCAATTTTCAAAACTGCAATTTTCAAAATTGTACTGATTGCAGTTTTAAAAAAGTTTGTGATAAGTCCTTTAATTAGCTGCGCTTAATCCCTCTGTCAACAGGTTGCCCTTTGTGCCCTCTCTGTAGATGATTCCTCTCATTCTTTATATGTACTTTGGGTTTTGCATTAACATTTGCATATGAATGAGTTTTTTTGACTTCGTGTTTCATTGAACGTGCTTGTTTTATTTGAATTCTTGCCATAAATACCTCCACAATATTGATTTCCCAATATATAAATTAAACACAAAAATGAGATTTTGCCAGCAGCAAAATCATGAAAATGGGAAAAGTCGTGATAAAATAAAGAGAAATTTTTATGTATGAGTCAAGCCTTTGTTAATTGAAATGTCTCTTCTGCCCCTATTTAAGTTATTTCTTTCAAAAGTACTTTGTGCAGAGTAATTAATTATCTTTTACATGTGTTTTTTTTAGTGTGAAAACTGCTATTTCAGGATTGGAAAATATTCTCATCGGCGGACCCCAGGTGCCGGCACCTTTGTTTGCATATAAATACATGTTTCCGATTTTGTGCAGGCCTTTTGTATACTTAAAGAATAGTTTGACAAGTAAATTGCCCGGAAAAAGTTGGCCATTATGTGTGTGTCCCGAAAGTTGCAATAAAGCGCCGACACGGTTAGCTATTTCATAATCAGTTGGTCTGTGGTTGAGGAAGATGGTTGGAAGTGCATTGTTGCAGCCGTCAAAAATGGTTTCGAGTGTGGGACGTTTGCCGATAAAACGTTCATGTTCAATATCATCATATGCTGCAATATTGATTTTGTTTTCAAAAATTTCACACTCATTTCTAAGAAGCTTAAATCCAACATCACTGCAAAACTGTTCACTTTTTTTAATGCCAGCATAATATTCATGATTCCCTGTTATTGCATAAACCGGTGCAAGCTCTGTGAATTTTTTAAATATCGGGATAGTGAGCTGCAGTCTGCAAATATCTGCATCAATAATATCGCCTGTGAAAAATATGATGTCAGGGTTTATTTCTTTTGTGAGTTGATATAACAATTCAATTCGTTTAGGACCTACTATTGTTCCTGCATGTATATCGGATAATTGAACGATTCTTAATCTATCAATAGGCAGTTTACTTGAATGTATAAAGGTATGCGAAATTTCAGGTTTTGAATTTGCAATTATAAGCCCGATAATTGTTAAGATTAAAGTAATGCTGATAACTAGCAGTCCAATTATAAATTTAATTAATTGAATATTAGGATTCTTTGAATGTAGTTTGAGAAAAAATAATATTATTTGACCAACTATTGATATCGAAAAGCCAATAGTAATTATTCCGAGCCATACAGAGCCTGTTATTACTAAAATTAGTGTAAATGAATTTGAACTAAATCGATCTAGAGCCATTGCTAATGGAAATGATAGCGCTAAAAGTAGAATAATATATTGGATAAGTAAGCTTGTGAAGCTAGAAAGGTTAAATAAATTTTTGATAAAGTTATAAGTATAAAAGTTTAATCCTAAATATGTGCCAATAAAAAGTGTAAAAAAAGTTATAAATGCTAAGGTGGCTTTCATGATTGTTCCTCACAAAAAGATAAAAAAATCTTGAAAGATAGCTTGGAAAAATATAGCATAATGCTTAATATTTTAATAGTGTGGACTTAGTCAGGAGGTAAAAAGTGAAAAAAAATGAAAAAAAATTAAAACCAGCAGTTTTTATCGATAGGGATGGTACTATCAGCCCTGAAGTTGGGTATATCAATCATGAGGATAGATTCAGTTTGCTGCCAAAAACTGCAAGAGCTATAAAATATCTTAATGATAATAAGCTTTTGTCAGTTGTGTGCACAAATCAAGCAGGTGTTGCAAGAGGTTATTTTGAGGAGAAGATGATCAAAAAAGTACATGCAAAAATGAAAAAATTATTAAAGGAAAAGAATGCGTATGTTGATGACATCAATTATTGTCCACATCATCCACAGGTTGGGAATGCAAAATATCGAAAAAAATGTGACTGCAGAAAACCCGGGACTCTCATGCTTGAGGAATCTATCAAAAAGCATAAAGTTTCTAGAGCAGTTTCATATGTTATTGGAGACAAAATGAGTGATATGATCTGGGGACATAAGGCAGGAATGAAGTCTGTTATGGTTATGACAGGTTACGGCAAGGGCGAATATACATATCAGCGTAAGACTTGGAAAGATAAACCGGAATATATTGCAGAAGATTTATTGGATGCTGTGAAATGGATTGTAAAGGATTTGAAGAAAAATAAAATTAAGTAGGTAAATATGAAAATTCTAGTAATTAGTTCATCGGTTGGTGCTGGTGGACGTGAGATGGCAGTTCCCAATATATCAAAAGAGCTTATTAAGAAAGGGCATGAAGTTTTTATTGTTGTGAAAAAAGGAACATGGCTTGAGAAAGAATGTGAAAAACTAAACCTTCCTTTTAAAAGTTTTGCCAATCGAAAATATTTTGATCCAAAATTTTTAGTTGATCTGAAAAGAGTTTTCAATGTCTTTCAGCCGGAAGAAGTTCATATTCATTTCATAAGTGATATTTGGCATGTTGTTCCACTTGTAAAACTTGCTTATCCGAAGTGTAAAATCTTTCTGTTTAGACACATGCAGTCTTCTCCAATGAAAGATTTAACTCGTACAATGCTTTTTAAGGGATTAGACAAAATTTTTGCAGTATCACATTTTATACGAAACGACTTTCTGCACAAAACAAAGGTGCATGAAAACAAAGTAGAAGTTTTATATCAAGGTTTGGATATTGAAGAATTTAAAATGCACGATAATGATAAAAGTTTTAGACAAGAGCTTGGTGTTTCGGATGATACAGAATTAATAGGGTTAGTGGGAAGAGTGGATCGCGCAAAAGGTCAGGATAAATTAATATTTGCTGCCGAAGAAATATTGAAACATAAAGATAATGTAAAGTTTGCAATAATTGGTGACTCGGAAATTGAGAAAAAATTTGGAAAAGATGTTGCATATGTTGATGAAATAAAAACTCTTGTGCACGAGCATAATTTAGAGGATTATTTTATTTTTACAGGGTTCAGAGCGGATGTGCCGCGTGTTTTAAGTTCGCTTGATATTTTTGTGTGTGCGTCAAAAGAGGAAGCGTTTGGTTTGGTTGTTATAGAGGCTATGGCAGCAGAAAAACCGGTTGTTGTGTTTGATCGAGGTGCTTTGCCTGAGATGGTTAAAAATGGTAAAACAGGTGTTGTGGTTCCATATTCAGTTAAAGGACTTGCAAATGGGATACTTGCATACATAAAAAACCCAAACCTAAAAAAAGAATATGCGAAGAATGCAAGAGAGTTTGCAATTCAAAATTTCGATATAAAAAATACAATAGCAAGAATAGAAGGATATAAATAATTTATGAAATTTAAAAATGAAATTAAAGTATCAAATAATTATCAAAAAGATGCGGATGCTGTTGTTTTCCATGGTTCGTGTTTAGATTTAATCAAAACTATACCTAATAATTCTATTGAATTGATAGTAACATCGCCGCCATATAATATTGGCAAAGAATATGAAAAGAAAATAAACATTAAAGATTATATTGAACAGCAAAAAGAAATTATCACAGAGTGTTATCGTGTTTTATCAAATACAGGCAGTATTTGCTGGCAAATTGGTAATTTTGTAAATAAAGGGCAAATAATCCCTCTTGATATTGCCTTATATCCAATTTTTAGTGGATTAAATTTTAAAATGCGAAATAGAATAATATGGCATTTTGAACACGGGTTACATTGTTCTCTAAGATTTTCAGGACGATATGAAACAATAGTTTGGTTTACTAAGAATGATAAATATACATTCAATTTAGATCCTGTTCGTGTACCTCAAAAATATCCTGGAAAGAAATATTTTAAAGGACCAAAAGCTGGGCAATATTCTTGTAATCCATTAGGGAAGAATCCGGGTGATTTATGGCAAATTCCTAACGTAAAAAATAACCATCCTGAAAAAACAGAACATCCTTGTCAATTTCCAGTTGAACTAATTGAAAGACTTGTTTTGTCTATGACTAATGAAAATGATAAAATTTTTGATCCTTTTTTAGGGGCAGGAACTTCTATCATTGCTGCTTTAAAAAATAATAGAAAAGGAATCGGATCGGAATCGAAAAAAAAATATATTAATATTACGAACAGAAGGATTATTGATTTACAAAATGGTAAACTCAAAACAAGACCAATGAATAAGCCTATTTATAATCCTGCAAATTCAAATATTGGTTATGTAAATTTTAATAATAATGAGCAATTAACACTTTTAGAAAAAAGAAAGAGGTACAAATGAAAATACAGGAAATTTATTCGCATCTTAATGGTTTAGAGTATTTATTAGTTCATAAGGCAAAATTATGGTCTGAACTTCAATTGGTAATTAAAAAAATTGATGCTGAAAATTGTAAAACAAAAGTTTCCAAAGAAAAACGGATGCAAGGCAATGTGCTTTATAGTCCAATTGATATGAATAAAGTATTCAAGGGAGAATTGAGAAAATTAGGTTGGTTGGAAAATAGGGTAAGTTATTGGGTTACAAAGGATGAAAAATTGATTAGAAAAATTCTTCCAATGAAACCTGAGATACAAAAAATGGAAATTGAAGCGACAGGGAATACTGCTATAGCTAGTTATAATCAAACTGATTTTGTTAAGGATAGAGTGGCTATCGAAGTGCAATTTGGAAAATACTCATTTGTTGCTTATGATTTATTTGTTAAACATCTTGCATTTTATATTGGTGATAAAATCGATGTAGGAATTGAAATTCTTCCAATGAAAAAATTGCAAATTCAGATGAGTTCGGGTGTAGGCTATTATGAAGGAGAGTTATATAATGTTGTTAGACAAGGACGAGGCGTTCCATCTGTTCCATTAGTGATAATTGGAATTGAGTCATAAAAAACATAATTTCAATTTTCTGTTTTGAGGAGGAAAAAATGAGTGATATAAAAAAAATAGTTTTAGCTTATTCAGGCGGTCTTGATACATCTGTACTTATTAAATGGCTGCAGGATAAATATGCATGCGATGTTGTTGCGTATTCGTCTGATGTTGGACAGGAACCGGATGTGAAGCCTTTGAAGGATCGAGCTGAGGCTGCAAATGCAAAGAAACTTATTATTGACGATCTTAAGGAAGAATTTGCAGATGAGTATATTTTGCCGTCATTGTGGGCTCATGCTGTATATGAAGGTCAGTATCCAATGGCAACAGCGCTTTCAAGGCCATTAATTGTGAAACATTTGGTCCAAGCAGCGCACAAAGAAGGGGCAGATGCAATTGCGCACGGTTGTACAGGAAAGGGAAATGACCAGGTACGGTTTGAAGCTGGCATACAGGCACTAGATCCGGACATGAAAATTTTGGCACCCATTAGAGACTGGGATATGAAATCACGTGAAGAAGAGATTTTGTACGCAAAAAAATACAATATACCGGTCGATGTATCCAAAAAGAAGCCGTACAGTATTGACCGAAACATTTGGGGTATAAGTATTGAATGCGGTGAGCTCGAGGATCCGTGGAATGAGCCGTCAGACGATACATATATAATGACTTGCAAGCCTGAGGATGCACCGGATGAACCCGAATATGTTGAGGTTGAATTTGAGAAGGGCGTGCCTGTAGCAATTAACGGAAAAAAGTATAAATTAGTAGAGTTTATTGAGAAGTTAAATGACATTGGCGGTAAACATGCAATTGGTAGGCTGGATATGGTTGAGAATAGGCTTGTTGGTATTAAATCTCGTGAGATATACGAATGTCCTGCAGGTGATATATTGATGAAAGCTCATAAGGATTTGGAATCACTTGTGCTCGATAGGGAGCTTATGCATTACAAAGAAACAATCGCAGTAAAATACGCTGAACTTGTTTACAATGGACTATGGTTTTCTCCTCTAAAGGAATCACTAGATGCATTCATAAAGCAAAGTCAAAAATATGTGACTGGTGTAGTGCGTTTAAAACTTTACAAGGGCAAGGCGCAAGTTATTGGTCGAAAATCAGAGTATTCTTTATATAACGAGGCGCTTGCAACATACACTGAAGAAGATATATTCGATCAGAAACTTGCAAAAGGCTTTATTGATTTATGGAGCTTGCCATTGAAGGTTATGGCTCAAAACAGAAATAAAAAATAATATTAAATGTATGGAAATTTATACGAAAACATGTATAATTTGTATATAAATTTATACAGATGGTCAATATATGTTTAAAAAACGAAAATTAGAAGAAAATATTAAACCTTATTTGAATCACAAGAATGCAATTGTAATTACAGGTGCAAGGCAGGTTGGAAAGACTACTTTACTAAGGAATATTTATAAAGCATTTCCTGAAGAGCAAAAATTGTGGTTTGATTTGGAAAATCCACTTCATCAAAAATATTTTGAATCAATTGATTATGATGAAATATATAAACAACTTATTGATCTTGGATTAAAAGCCAATAAAAAAAAATATATATTCATAGATGAAATTCAAACATACCCTCAAATTACAAAAATAATCAAATATTTAATTGATCACTATAAAGTAAAATTCTTTCTTACCGGATCATCAAGTTTTTATATGAAAAATTTATTTCCCGAGTCATTAACCGGTAGAAAGTTTGTTTTTAATTTATATCCACTCGATTTTCATGAATTTTTGTTTTTTAAGGGTTTTGCAAAAGATGTCTATAGTAAAAGCGAGTTGGATTTAAGTAAGAAATCATTTGTTAACTTTAAAAAGCACTCTTATGAATTTGAGGAGTTTATGACTTTTGGAGGATTTCCTGAAGTTGTACTAGCTAAATCTCATGATGAAAAAAAATTAATTTTGGAAAATATATTTAAATCTTTTTTTGAAAAGGACATTTTACAGTTAGCAGATTACCAAGACGTTAGAGAAATAAGAGATTTGATTTTACTTTTATCCAGACGAGTAGGATCAAAACTAGATATAACGCGTATTGCTGGGGAGCTGGGAGTTAATCGGTACAAAGTTTATAGTTATCTGGAATTTTTGCAGGCAACATTTTTGGTGAATTTGGTAAGTATGTATACAAAAAGTATTGATAAAAAAGTTGCAGGCGGGAAAAAAGTATATTTTATAGATAATGGTTTATTAAATGAAATAGTAAAGATTGATGATGGACAGATGTTTGAAAATTGTATAGCTAATTTGTTAGCAAGATATGGAGAGCTTGCATATTATCAAACAAAGGGAACTAAGGAAATAGATTTCATTTTAAATAAAGAAGTAGCTTTTGAAGTGAAAGTAAAAGCAATGAAAAAAGATAAACAAATGCTTGATAAAGTATCATCTGAATTGAATATTGAAAAAAGCTTTATTATTTCAAAAGAGTTTGTAGAGGATATAGACAATATGGTTTATCCTCAGTTTCTATAAAAAAATAATTAATCTCATTTTTAATTTTTAATTAAGAGTGAGGGGGAGTAATTTTATGTTATGGTCAGGACGATTTTCTAAGAAACTTGATAAAAATATTTTGGATTTTACAAGTTCTTTGGATTTGGACAATAGACTATATGCGTACGATATAAAAGGCTCGATTGCGCATGTTAAAAGTATGACTGAAATAGGTGTGATTAAAAAATCTGAAATGTCAAAAATCATTTCAACCCTTGGGAAAATTCAAAAAGAACTTGAAACAGGTAGATTTAAATTCAAACACATGGACGAAGATATTCACATGGCAATTGAACGTCGATTGATCGAACTGATTGGTGATACTGGCAAAAAATTACACACTGGCAGATCACGAAATGATCAGGTTTCACTTGATATGAAGATGTATATTAAAGATGTGATTAGCGAAGTAAATAAAGGTCTTGATAATTTTATTAAAGTTCTTAAAAGTAAAGCATCTAAACATATAGATTCAGTGATGCCGGGCTATACGCATCTTCAGCAGGCACAGCCTATTTTATTTTCGCAGTATATTTTGGCATATGTAGAGATGTTTAAGCGTGACAAAATTCGATTTTTGAATGCGTATGATTTGGCAGACTCTATGCCGTTAGGTGCAGGCGCATTAGCAGGCACTCCATATAATGTAAACAGAAAAAAACTGGCAAAAGAATTGGGTTTTAAGAAAATTACAGCGAACAGTATGGATACTGTAAGTGATCGTGATTTTATATTAGATTTTTTATATGCATGTTCGACATTTTCAATGCACTGTTCACGTTTTGCTGAAGATTTGATAGTGTACTCCTCACAGGAATTTGGATTCATAGAACTTGATGATGCATTTACAACGGGCTCATCAATAATGCCGCAGAAAAAGAATCCGGATGTACTAGAGCTCACTCGTGCTAAGTCGGAGAGAATTATGGGTGCATTAAATTCATTTATTAATGTAATGAAAGCTTTGCCTCTAACATATAATCGTGATATGCAGGAGGATAAATACTATTTGTTTAATGCGATTGATACTACATTGGATTTTCTTTTTATTCTTCCACAAATAGTGCAGACAATGAAAATCAATGACCATAAAATGCAGGTTTCACTTACAAAAGGCTATTTGTATGCAACAGCTATTGCAGATTATCTTGTTGATAAAAATGTACCATTTCGTGAAGCGCATAGAATAACAGGTGAAATTGTTTCGTATGCAATTAAGAAAAATAAAAGTTTTCAAGAATTAACAATAGATGAATATAAAAAAGTATCGAAAATCATTTCTAAAGATATTTTCAAAATATTTGATCCGCATAAAATCATAAATGAACAAATGATTGAAGGTGGAACATCGAAAAAGTCAGTTAAGAAGCAATTGGGTAAATAATTCTTATTTAAACTCATTTATTGACCTTGAAAAAAACCCTTCCAAAATATATAATTACCGTTTATAAAATATGAAAAAAGTGAGGAATGAAAATGGCGTTTAATTACAAAAACAACAAGCTTTATTGTGAAAATGCAGCAGTTGAAAAACTTGCAAAGAAATATGGGACACCATTATATATTTACAGTTATGCAGAGTTAAAAAAGAATTTTGAAGCATACAAAAAAGCCCTTAAAGGTTTGAATAGTCTTGTATGTTATGCACTCAAAACGAACTCTAATATTGCATTTGCAGCAGAACTTGCAAAGCTTGGTGCAGGTGTTGATATTGTTTCGCAGGGTGAGCTATTTCGATCACTCAAGGCAGGTTTTGATAGTTCAAAAATAGTTTATGCAGGTGTTGGTAAAACTGATGTTGAGATTGAATATGCACTGAGAAAAAATATTTTGATGTTCAATGTTGAGTCTGTTTCCGAGCTGGAAAGAATAAATAAGATTGCAAAAAAGCTAAAGAAAAAAGCAAGGATATGTTTTCGTGTGAATCCGGATGTTGATCCAAAGACGCATCCATATGTTGCAACAGGTCTTGCTGAAAGTAAGTTTGGTATCGATATAAAACATGCAAAAAAAACATATGTAATGACCAAGAAAATGTCGAATATCGAACCGGTTGGTGTGCATATGCATATTGGTTCACAGCTTCTTTTGGTTTCACCGTTTGAACAAGCTGTAAAAAAGCTGGTTGCGTTAATACGGGATTTAAGAACTGAAGATATTAATCTAAAATATTTGGATATCGGGGGCGGGTTAGGTATTAGTTATAAGAATGAAAAAGTGCCAACACCTAGTCAGCTTATTTCGAGGATTAAGAAATATATCAAGGGTGAGGATATAACATTAGTTCTTGAGCCTGGCAGGTCAATTTCAGGGACCGCAGGAATTTTGGTTGCAAAGGTGATCTATAATAAGCAAAGTTCGAAAAAAGAATTTGTGATTGTGGATGCTGCAATGAATGATCTTGCAAGGCCGGCGCTTTATAATGCATATCATGAAATTGTACCGGTTCAAAAAGTTCGCCGGAATATAAAGGTTTCAGATGTTGTAGGCCCTGTTTGTGAGTCCGGTGATTTTTTGGCAAAGAATCGAAAGATTCCACATATTGAAGAAGGTGAGTATCTTGCATTAAAAAATGCGGGTGCTTATGCATTTAGTATGTCGTCGAACTATAATTCACGAACAAGAGC
>JBHPKP010000022.1:0-14710 GCA_042566505.1 bacterium
AACTTTTAAATCAGGACGAGTCTCAACTAACTTTTTTGAAAACAAAAAATATTCTTGCTCAGGTCCTGCATAAACTTTTATTCTCTTTGCCTGACGATTACCTAAAAGTTTTTGAAGTTTTATTGCAGCATCACCAAGTGCTTTCATTGAACGTAAAAAAGGTGTCTTAATATCGAGAACATCTCCTGTCCATGACAAAAACACAGATGGTATTACCAAAGTTTTTGTTCCAAGTGCCTCGATCAAAAATATAGGTGAAGTAGGATCCCAAGCTGTATAACCACGTGCTTCAAATGTGCATCTCATCCCACCCGATGGAAAACTTGATGCATCAGGTTCTGATTGAATCAACTGCCCACTTGAGAAACGTTCTATAACATCGCCTCTTTCGTCATAATCAATAAATGAATCATGTTTTTCAGCAGTTCCACCTCTTTGAGGTTGAAACCAGTGTGTAAAATGTGTTGCTCCATTCTCAATTGCCCATTCTTTCATTGCATGTGCAACTGAATCTGCAATTGATTCATCCAAAGGTTCATCATTTTCTATTGTTGCTAATAATTTTGTGTAAACCTGTTTACTCAAATACTTTGCCATTGCTTTTTTATTAAATGTTAATTCTCCGAAATTTTCGGTTATTAAACCCATTTTCATCCTCCTACGAATAATTTGTTTATAATTTAAAAAAAATTGAATCAGCATAGATTCTAGGTTGGTTACTAAATTTTCGATGCAACAATTTACGACTTTGTAAGCTTCATATAATTATAACTCAATTCATCCATATGTCAAGGTTATTATTAGCTTTTTTACGCTAACAAGCACATTTTTAGTATGTATTTTAGAGTTTTATGCAATTTAAAGCATGTTTTTTATGATTTTTTCTGCTTTTAATATACAACAACTGGTTCGAGAACATTTTCAAACAATTTTTCATGACAATCTGCCATAATCTCTTTTGTATAATGCGTTGTAACTGTTTGCCTGCCTGTTCTCCCAATTCTACTTTGCAACTTTTCATCCAAAAGCAGCTGCTTAATTCTTGAAGCTAAAGCCTCATAATCTTTTACACGAATAACAAATCCATCAATATCATCGCGAATAACTTCCGGCATACCACCCATATTCGTCACAATCATAGGACAACCAGTTGCCATTGCTTCTAACATAGTTAGTCCAAATGGCTCAGAAGCTGTCGAAGGATATAGGCAAACGTCAGCCAAACCATATAATTGAGGCATCTCATCTAAAGAATAATGATTAATATATACATTGTTTTGTAAATCAAATGTTTTAACAAGGTCTACAAGGTATGCAATATCTTTTTGTTGTGTAATTCCCCAATCAATAATATTTTTTGTTCCGGCAAGCACCAGCATCACATTCGGGACAAACTCTTTCACAAGATTAATAGCTTTTATGCTCACATCACAACCTTTTGCAAGTCCCATTCTAGCAGGATGAAAAACTATTGGTCTGTTCTTAAGCTCAGAATGCTTTATTAAAGCGCTTTCTGAATCTACACAAGGATTAAACGTTTGAGTATTTACACCATGATGAATAACTGTTATATTTTTCTCAGGAAAACCAATACCTATGAGTTCTTTTTTAATAAAATGACTTACTGCAATTATATGATCCCATTTAATATCACGCGTCAATTCCAAATACTGAATATCATCCCAAACATTGTGCGCTGTTAAAATCATTGGAACGGAATTTTTTTGCGCATATTTTTCCAATAATTTTGCATGTTGCTTACTGAAATAATGCATATTATGAGCATGTATCATATCAGGTTTCATAATTTTGAAAAATTTATTATAGGTCTTTTCTATTTCTTCTTCTAACCCTTCCAAACCTCTTTGAACAAGCCAATTCAAATCAAAAAGCGGTGTTCGCATTATTTGCACACCCTCATATTCATAACGAACTGGAGTATTTTCTGCACTACCAGTCAAAAGTGCAACGTTGTGCCCCATTTTAACAAGCTCCGGCAAAAGAATAGTCAAATGTGTTTCAACCCCACCAATTATCGGTGGAAATCCCCAATGCAAAACAGCTATATTCATATGACCTCCTCTCAATAACAATTAATTATAAAATGTCATTGATTCATTTATTTTAATTTTATGATCTTTTCCAAAAATATTTATCTTTAAATCCCTTGTACGCCTTGCGATTGGATACACATGGATTGTTACCTTGTCTTTAAAAATAGTAAACCGAACCTCGTAACCTTTCCACATAAGAGATAACTTCATTCCATCCCAATGCACTGGTATTTTTGGATTACAATGGATTTTACCATCGAAAACTCGAATTCCTGCGAAGCCATGCAATAATACTTTCCATGTCCCACCCAATGAAGCTGCATGCATACCATCACCTGCATTGTGATAAACATTTTCAAGATCAGCATTTAATGATGTTAAAAAATACTTGTACGCAATATCGACTTTACTAATATCGAGCGCAACTTCTGCATGGACTGCTGCACTAAGTGATGAAAAATGCAAAGTTCTTTGCTCATAATAATCATAATTCTTTTTTTTAAGATCATCTGTATATTGCTCTGGAAAAAGCGAGAATAGCATTAAAACATCTGCTTGTTTAATAAACTGTGTTTTTGTCAAGTCCTGTTCGTGAAATTTTGTTTTATCAATTGGCACCAAATAATGATTTCTTTTTGGCATCTCCTGTTTTTTTAGTTTCTTAAATCCTTCGTATTGCTCAATAATATTTTTGTTCAACATCGGCATATACATTTTTTCACCAATTTTTTTACATTCTTCCAACTCTTTTACTGTAATATTAACTCTTCTTAGCATATTGTTTATTTCTCTTCTGTTTCTAGTATAGAATTTTTTGTACAAATCAATTGCAATCATCAGATTCCATTTTGCCATTTGATTTGTAAATGCATTGTTATTTATGTGTTCATGAAATTCGTCAGGTCCAGTCACTCCAAGTATCTCATATTTCTTTCTCTTAGAATTGTATTTAACTCTAGATGCCCAAAATTGCGCTGCTTCAAAAATAATTTCAAGCCCATACTTAAAAAGGAACTGTTCATCCCCTGTCACATTATAATAATTCAAAATACCATATGATATATCAGCAGTTATATGGTGTTCATAAAATCCCGTAGTCACACGCATGATATCACCATCTTTAGTTTTGTACCATGATGGCGTTGCTTCTTCTCCAGTATCAGCAGATTCCCATGGATACATTGCACCGTCATAACCATTTAGTTTTGCATTAGCTCTTGCAGCATTTAAACGCTTGCATCTGTACAATAATAAATTTTTTGCAATCTTTGGATTTGTGTAAATAAAAAATGGCAAGATAAAAATTTCGGTATCCCAAAAAATATGTCCTCTATACCCTTCACCTGACATAGTTTTTGCTGCCACATTTGCATCATTATTATCTTGATGCGCAGCAATATTTAAATGATAAATATTAAACCTAACAGCCTTTGCAACTTTATTATTTCCATAAATTTTTATATCCGATTCTTTCCATTTTTTAAACCATGCCTTTGTCTGTTCTTTTACAAGTTTATCAAACTTTTTCACAACCGCTTTTCTCACTGCACTAACACACATTGTTTTTATTGCGCGAGGTTTACTTTGATGTGATGTATAAAATGAAAAATATTTTGTAACACAAATTGTTTGTCCTTTTTTAACTTTCAAATTAAAGCTTGCTCTACGAGGTGCAAAAAATGATCTTTTACCTATTCTTATTTTGAGCTGCGATGCAAATGCAATAAGTGTTTCTTTTTCGAGAGTTTTGGTGCATAGATATGTAACATTATCTTCCTTTGAAAAATCATATAAATGAAAATGCTTCTTTTGCCCTTCAGTAATAAGTCCTTTATTTGTAACAGACATATCAATTGTGCTATTCACTGTAAATATTGCATCATTATCGAGTGGAGTAATATAAATCTTCATAGCAGCTATATGTTTATTTTGCATACTAAAGAATCGTGCAGATTGATAATCAAATCTATGTTTTTTAGCATTTTGTAAAATACTATTTCTAATAAGCAGTCCTTTTTTTAAATCCAATATTCTTTTATGTTCGAGAACATCCATAGTTCCTATTCCCAGTTTTTCACCCTCAACCATAAAACCAATATTAATAGGATTCGGAGCATTAATAAGCTCAGTAACTTGCGCACCTGTTTTATCATATAGACCTGCAAAAAATGTACCCGCACAACTTTTTTCCGGAAGCTCTTCTAACACACCACGACTACAAATAAATCCATTACCCAGTGTAAACTGCGATTCACGAACCTCTTGCATACTCGACTTCCATTCATTTTCAGTAATTAACCAATCCTCTTTTGATAAGTATTGTTCAAAGAAATTTTCCATTTATATCTCCAAATATAATTATTCTTAAGAAAATAATTGTTGAACTTGTTCAAAATTTATTTCAGAAAGATCATTAATAATAATTTCAGCTTTATTTAATCTTTCCGGATCTTGATGCCTATCTATCCCAACACATTTCATGTTTGCCTTTTTACCTGCTTCCACTCCAAGCACTGCATCTTCAAAAACAACACAATTAGTTGGATCAATCTTTAACTGCTCTGCTGCCATCAAAAATATCTGTGGATCAGGTTTCCCAATAGTAATGTCATTGCCTGTAATCTCTGCTTCAAATAAATCCAATAAACCCGCTTTATCTAGAATATAATGACAATTTTTACTGGATGAAATGATTGCCGTATGAATATTGTTAGATTTTAATTCTTTTATAAACTCAACAGTAGAATGAAAAACAGGGATTGGTTCTTCATGTAAGAATTCTAAAAAGTATTTTTGTTTTTTGTGGGAAGCTTTTAATATGTCTTCTTCTGAAAGATTAGTTAGAATGGCTTTTGTTCCGTCGATACGAGGTATCCCGTCAACCTTTTGTTTGTAATCATTGAAAGTAAATGGAATTCCATATTCCGTAAACATCTTCTCCCATGCTCTGAAATGTATCGGAACAGTATTTACAATCACTCCGTCCAAATCGAAAATAGCAGCTTGGAAATTTGCTTGGTTCATATAAACTCCTTTTACTAAATTTTCAATTACCACATATTTATGTTTAATTCTATTTTAAGTTTATATCAAATAATTTTACAATTGTCTAAAATATTCTAACTTTTTGAGAGCAGAAATAAGAAAGTTTATAGGCTTATTTAAACTGAAGTTTTTTGGAATTTAACAGAAATGATTTTCGACACACCAAATTCTTCCATAGTCACACCGTAGAGAGCATCGCTCATTTCCATTGTGTACTTATTATGAGTTACTATCAAGAACTGTGATTTTTTTGCAAACTCACGAAGAACGGAAATAAACCTTTGTAAGTTTACATCATCAAGAGGAGCATCAATTTCGTCGAGAATGCAGAAAGGAGATGGTTTGATTAGATAGAATGAAAAGAGGATAGCAATTGCAGTAAGCGCTTTTTCACCACCAGACAAAAGTGAGATATTTTGTAATTTTTTACCTGGAGGTTGAACAAAAACATCTACACCTGCCTCTAAAAGGTTCTCTTCATTTGTCAAAGTAAGATCAGCCTGGCCTCCTTCAAATAACTCTGAAAATATCATTTTAAAGTTTTCACGAACTTTTTCATATGTTTCTTTGAATGACTCTTTTGTTATGCCATTAATTTTTTGGATCAGTTTATGCAAGTCATTTTTTGCTTTAACTAAATCCTGTTCCTGTGTTTGCATAAAACTTAATCTTCCTTCTAGCTGATTATACTCTTCGGGCGCTGCAAGATTTAATTCACCATACGATTCAATTTTAGTTTTTAAAGCTTGAACTTTTTCACTTGAGTAATCTTCGTCATTTATTCCATACTTTTCTTTTGCTTCATCAATTCCTATAGAATAATATGAGTTTAAATTTTCAATTAAATTATTTTGGTCAGAATTAATATGTGATAATGCAACCTCAAAATCCTTTTGGTTATTTTTTAATTGATCAAGTACCCCCTTTTTAGTCTTCAGCTCTTCTTCGACCTGATTAAAATCTTGTAGTATAAACTGCTTTTTGTCGATCAAAGCTTTATACGTACTTTCAATTTCACTTCTTTTTATATGCACATCTTTTATCTTTTCTTCATTTTCTATTTTTTGATTATTTTGATTTCCAATTTTTGTTTTTAATTCTTCAATATCATTATTTAATTGTGTTAATTGATTTTGAATATTACTACTTTGACTAATTGCTTGTTCTTTTTCGAGCTTCTTAATATTTTCTTTTCCTTTTAACTCAGCAAATTCTAATTGGACTGCATTCACTTGTGTATTTAAGTTATTTCGTTGATTTTCAAAGCTTGTAAAATGACCAGTTTTTGCTTCTATTTTAGACGATAAATCATTGCATTCTGCTTCTAAACTTCTTAATTGTTGTTCAAGTTCAGATTTTAACAAATCCTTTTCTTCTTTTCTCAAAATAATCTGTTCTTTATTTTCAATAATTGATTCATATTGTTTATTTGTATTATTTAATTCTTCTATTTTTAATTCATGTTCTTTTTTCTGGAGAGCCAATGACATTTTATTTTGATGAATAGTTTGTTCCAGAAACTCTATTTGATTGTCAATTTCACTTAAACTATTTTTCTTATTTAAAATATCAGTCTCTACAACATTCAACTTATTCACTAATTCATCAATTTCATTTTGCAATTTATCAATCTTATCATCACGACCCAAAAGCCCATGTTCAGATTTTGAACCACTCTTAGTTTTTCCTCCAGTAATAGTTGCACCAAAAATTAATTTATTGTCTTTTATTTCATACTCATTAAAGAAACAACTTATAAGTTTTTCATATTTTTTATCATTAACTTTAAGCCATGTTGGAATATTTACATTTCCATCATTAATCATACGATCAATATTATCCAAAACAATAAAAGTACACTGTCCTTTTTCATTTGACTCAAGAAAACTGATAGCATTCATTGCCTGTTCTTCAGTTTCAACCAAAATATAATTTAAGTAACTACGAAAATAATTTTCAAACAAATTAACATATTTATCATCAATATTTATTACTTCAGCAATTGTTCCTATCACACCAGATTGACCAGCCTGTAAAATTTCCTTAGTGCCTTCATCATATCCTTCATGATGACTCTTCAGATGAATAAGTGTTTCATGCAACGATTTTTTAACATTATAATCTTTTGTAATTTCGTTCTTTTCTTCATTAATTTTTTCTAGTTCGCTTCTTAAGCTTGCTCGTTTTTCTTGCAGATTATTTAATTTAGTATCTTCGGTATTTAATTGTCCGTCAAGATTTTTTATTTTTTCTTCAAAATGATTAATCGTATCAGTAAGATTGTTTGTTTTTATTGTAATTTCTTTAATAATGTTTTCTAGCTCAGTTTTCTTCTCATTTAAAGATTCGATATCCTTTTTTAGAATTAAGTAATCATTATTTGAATTATTTTTTTTATTTGATAATTCATCAAAAAAAGTTTTAAGATTGCTTAGTTCATTTTTCGTTGACTCATACTGTAATTCGACACTAGTAAATTGATTCTCAAATTCGAAAAGTTCATTCTCACATTTTTTCAAAAGCTCTTCATTATTTCCAATTTCAACATCCATAATGCCAAATTTTTCTTGTATCTCTATTAATTCTATTTTTAATTTTTCAATTATTTTGAGTTTTTGCTCAATTGAATAATTGTAATCCTGGACAAGCTGTGTAGCCATGCTGATTTTTTCGTCTGACATTGATATTTCAGAATCAATTTTATAAAGCTCTTCTTGCTTAGTCATAATCTCTTTTTCAACTTCATCAATCCCCAATCGCTTTTCACTAATTAAAGCTTCCATTCGAGTAATTTCAGCATTAATGTTATTAATTTTATCACTGTTGTCAGTATTGTTATTACTAACTCGTTCCTTTTCAAATTTAAGTTTCTCACTTTTTGCAAGTGCATGACGCATTTCTAATGACATAAGCTCTTCTGTAAGTTTCTTTACTTTGTTAACCTTACGAACCTGGCTATCAAGTTTTGAAATCTGTTTTTTGACTTCAAGAAGAATATCACTAAGTCTATTTAAATCAGTATTTACTTTATCTAGCTTGCGAAGCGCTTCTTGTTTTCTAAATTTATATTTAGTAATACCAGACGCTTCTTCAAACAATATCCGTCTTTCCTCAGGCTTAGCATGCAAGAGAAATTCCATTTTCCCCTGGCTAATTACAGAATAATTATTTACTCCAAGTCCTGTATCCATCAAAAGCTCTGCAATATCTTTTAACCTGCATGGTGTTTTATTTATCCAATATTCACTTTCACCGGTTCTGTATAAGCGTCGCATTATTACAACTTCTGAGAAATCAATTGGTAGTATTTTTTGTGTATTGTCTAGACTGATTGTTACTTCGGATAAGTTTTGGGCAGGTCTTTTTGATGTTCCATTAAATATAATGTCTTCCATTTTTGAACCACGTAATTGACGTGCACTTTGTTCACCAAGCACCCAACGAACAGCATCTGTAATATTGGATTTACCACATCCATTAGGACCAACAATAGATGTTATCCCATGCTCAAGATCAAGAACTATTCTTTCAGCAAATGATTTAAAACCAATTATTTCTATTTTTTTTAAGTACATAGTTTATTCCTATTCTTATTCTCTAAGTTTTTTAATTTCAGTAATTAGATGTGGTATAATTTCATACAAATCACCTTCAATACCATATGTTGCAGCTTTAAATATTGGAGCTGCTGCATCCCTATTTATAGCTATAATTATATCTGAAGACTGCATCCCAACAAGATGCTGAATAGCGCCTGAAATACCGCACGCTATATACACCTTTGGGCATACCGTACGACCGGTTTGACCTACCTGATGTGAATATGGTATCCAACCCGAATCTACAGCTGCACGCGATGCACCAACAGCACCACCTATAGTTTCAGCTAATTCTTCAACAAGTTTAAATCCTTTTGGTTCACCAAGTCCTCGACCACCGGATACAATAATATCCGCTTCTGATAAATTAACAGTTGAAGTTACCTCTGCTACAAAATCAACTAGTTTTGTTCTGGATAAAATTAGATTCTCAGGAACTTCTTTTTTTATAATCTCCCCCTCTCTTGCAGCTTGATAAGGAGATTTTTTAAAAACTTTGTGACGGACAGTAGCCATCTGTGGCCTATGGTTGGGAGTTAAAATAGTAGCCATAATATTTCCACCAAATGCAGGACGTGTTTGTTTAAGGTTCCCATTTTCCGGGTCAATATCAAGCCCTGTACAGTCAGCAGTAAGACCAGTATTAATGCGTGCTGCAACTCTTGATGCAAATGAACGCCCAATAGCTGTTGCACCCATAAGCACTATATTTGGTTTTTCTTCATGAATTAGCTTCGTTAAAACATTGGTATAAGGTTCATTTTGAAATTCTCTAAGCCCATAACTATCGAGATAATATACAACATCTGCACCATGTTTAATAAGTACCGATGCTTCTTTAAACATATCATGTCCCATTAAAACAGCACACAATTTCTGATTTAAAGTATCAGCCAATTTACGTCCTTCATTTAATAATTCAAATGCAACTGGTGATATCTTACCATGTCTTTGCTCCGCAAAAACCCATACATTTTTATATTCACCAAGTGATTCATTTTTTTTCTCTTCACGTTTTATTTCAATAGCCTCAAACTTACAAATATCAGCGCAAGCTCCACAAAGTGTACAACCATCACCAATAACAGCTTTTTTATCGACCATAGTTATTATTCCAAAAGGACAAGCTTTAATACAAAGCTGACATCCTACACATTTATCATTAATAACTTTTATACCCACTTTTTAAATCCTCCTGACCTACGGATAAAGTTTTAAACTATTTTATGTTCTCTAAGTTTTCCAATTAATTTTTCAGCAATCTCTTCGTAACTTCCAACCATCAATTCTCCACCCTCTTTACTTGGTGGTGAAAATATTTTTGAAACCCAAGTTGGGGAGCCTTTTAATCCAATTTTTTCAGGATCAGCACCTATATCTTCTGCTGAAAAAGTTCTTATTTCAGCTTTTTTTGCACGCATTTTACCTTTTAAAGATGGAATTCTCGGTTCATTAATCTCCTTAACAACTGTTAACAAAATAGGCATACCAGATTCAATAACATCATACCCATCTTCCATTAAACGTTCAACTTTAATGAAATTTTCTTTTATATCTTCAACTTTTTTCACATATGCAACATGCGGAATATCTAATTTTTCTGCAATACCAGGACCTACTTGTGCAGTATCACCATCAATAGCTTGCTTTCCACACAAAATCACGTCATACTCACCAATCTTTTCAATAGCCTTAGATAATGCATACGATGTTGCAAGTGTATCAGCACCCGCAAATACTCTATCAGACACAAGCACTCCCTCATCAGCACCAAATGAAATGCCTTCACGAAGAATTGCCTCTGCTTGTGGTGGTCCCATTGTTAAAACAATCACTTTACCACCAATCCGCTCTTTTAATCTTACAGCTTCTTCAATTGCGTAAACATCAAATGGATTAACTACTGCTTCAACATTGTTCCTAATTAAAGTATTATCTTCAGGGTTTATTTTTACGTCTGTTGTAGCGGGAACTTGTTTTATACAAACAATAATATTCACTACATTCCTCCTCATATCATAAAATATAGTTATTAATCACAATGCGGCACCCAGTAAGGTGCCGCATAAAAAAAGTATTTTACACTATTTTTCTAATAATAAAAAGTTAATCTTGGCTTTTCAAAAAAATATTTTAAAAAGTATTAGTAACTAAATTTTTAATTATTTACGTGCTGCTTCTTTTATTAAAGCAAGCCCTATCTCAGTTCTTTGGATTTGGTTTGTTCCTTCATATATTTGGGTTATTTTTGCATCTCTCATTCTTTTTTCCATTGGGTATTCCTTCATGTAACCATACCCACCAAAAATTTGAAGTGCCTCTGTAGTAACCTTCATTGCAACATCTGATGCATAAAGTTTACTCATTGCTGCATATTTCGTCATACGTGACCCTTTATCATTATCAGCCATTCTTGCAGTTGCATATAGTAGAGCACGCGCTGCCTCTACTTCAGTTGCCATATCAGCTAGCATATGTTGTACTGCCTGAAATGAGGAAATCGGTTGACCAAACTGAACTCTTTCTCTTGTATATTTCACAGCATCTTCTAAAGCACCTGCTGCTATTCCTAATGCTTGTGCTGCTACACCTGGACGTGATGCATCAAATGTCTTCATTGCAACAATAAAACCTTGCCCTTCTTTCCCAAGTAAATTTTCAGCTGGAACTTTACAATTATTAAAAATCAATTCTCTTGTTGAAGATGCCCTAATTCCCATTTTGTCTTCTTTCTTACCAAAAGAAAATCCTTCAGAATTTTTTTCTACGATAAATCCACTTGCACCTCTAGGTCCTTTTGTCTTATTTGTCATTGCAATTACTGAATAAATTTCTGCATCTCCACCATTTGTAATCCATTGCTTTGTACCATTCAATACATAATTGTCTCCATCTTTTTTTGCTGTTGTTTGAATACCAGCCGCATCACTACCTGCATCAGCTTCAGTTAAAGCAAATGCAGCAATCTTTTTACCACTAGCAATATCAGGTAAGTATTTCAATTTTTGTTCATGGCTTCCAAAAAGAAGAATAGGGAATGTCCCAAGAGCTGTTGCTGCCAATGCCAATGCAATTCCACCATCAATTTTACATAGTTCTTCTACTGCCAAACAAAGTTCCAATACGCCCCCACCGAAACCACCATATTCTTCAGGTATATATAAACCACACAAATCAGAATCTGCCAAAATTTTTATAATTTCCCATGGAAACTCACCTGTTTCATCATGATGTTCCCTAACTGGTTTGATTTTCTCATTAGCTATCCTTCTTGCTAAATCTACAATCATCTGTTGCTCTTCTGTTAAAAAATAGTTCATTTTCTCCTCCTAAAAAGTTCCTAAATTATAAATTATTTTTAATCATTTCATCCAATGCATTCTTTGCTGCATTTGTTTCAGCTTTTTTTTTGCTTTTGCCTTGACCTTGCCCCAATATTTCTTCTTGCACCATTACATTTATTTTAAATAGTTTATCGTGCGCAGGTCCTTTTTCAGATAAAATTTTATATATAGGTATTTGTTTATATTTTTTTTGTATTATTTCCTGTAAAAGCGACTTATAATCTTGCTCTAAATTTTCAATATCTATTAATTCTAAAAACTTAAGTATGAATTGCTTTACTTCATCCATACCTTGATCTAAAAAAACAGCAGCAATTAAAGCTTCAAATGCATTGGCTAGATTTGAAGCTTTAATTCTGCCCTTAGTTAATTCTTCACCCCTACCTAAATATAAATATTTACCTAGTTCAATAGATTCTGCCCATAAGATTAAATTTGATTTTGAAACGATTTTTGCACGAATTTTTGTCAAAGTCCCTTCAGGAGCATCTTTAAACTTATTAAATAAATATTCAGAAACAATAAGAGAAAGAATGGTGTCACCTAAGAACTCCAAACGTTCATTGTCAAATGATATTCCTTGCTCAATAGCATAGGATTTATGCGTTAATGCTTTTTTTAGCAATTCTATATTTTGGAATATAAGTTGATTTGCTTTTTCAAACTCTTTAATACTATTCACAGTAATTATCCAAGATACTTTTTAATTACCAATGTAGCATTATGACCACCAAAGCCTAAAGAGTTTGATAATGCTGCATTAATATTTTCAACTTTTCTAGCTTTATTGGGAACGTAATCAAGATCACATTCAGGATCCTTTTCTTCATAATTTATTGTCGGATGGATGATATTTGTATTTATCGACATAACTGATGCTATTATTTCTACAGCACCAGCTGCACCAAGTAAGTGACCAGTCATTGACTTTGTTGATGAAACTGGAATATTATATGCTTTTTCACCAAATACTTGTTTGATTGCAAATGTTTCAGTTTTATCATTAAAATAAGTAGATGTCCCATGAGCATTAATATAATCAATTTCATCAATTGAAATATCTGCATCAGAAATTGCAGTCTTCATGGATTTTATTGAACCTTCAGCAGTTGGTTCAGGCGCTGTAATGTGATATGCATCATCAGAAGCACCATAACCACCAACTTCTGCATATATCTTTGCACCTCTTTTTTTTGCATGTTCCAATGTTTCTAATACGACAATACCTGCCCCTTCTCCCATAACAAAACCGTCACGATTTTTATCAAATGGTCTTGAAGCTTGTTGCGGATTCTCATTATTTGTGGATAATGCTTTTATCGAGCAAAAACCCGCAACTCCTAGAGGACTAATCGCTGCTTCTGTACCGCCAGCAATCATTACATCTGCATCACCATATCTCATTAGCCTAAGTGCATCACCAATTGCATGAGTACCTGATGCACAAGCTGATGTAATTCCATAATTAGGACCCTTTAATCCATGAGCTATTGCAAATTCTCCACCTGCAATATTGATAATTAACATTGGAATTAAAAATGGACTAACTTTTCTTGGACCTTTATCTAGTAAATGCTTATGCTCTCTCTCAATAACATTTATTCCTCCAATCCCTGATCCAATTATTACACCAATTCTTGATCTATCTTCTTCATCCAAATTCAGAGAAGAATCCTCAATGGCCATTTTGCCAGCAGCCATTGCAAATTGAACAAATCTGTCCATTTTTCTAATTTTTTTTAGGTCAATATAGTTCGTCGGATCAAAATCCTTTACCTCACCGCATATTTTTACTGTATATGCTGATGCATCAAAAAATGTGATATTCCCTATACCTGATTTTCCGTTAATAAGAGAATCCCAATATTTTTCTACTGTTAAGCCAATAGACGTTACAACACCCATTCCTGTTATAACAATTCGTTTCTTCATAATCTTCCGCCAATGTTAATTTCCAAAATATTAACTATTTTATTGATTTGCGTGTGATTTAATATAATCTACAGCTTTTCCAACTGTATCTAATTTTTCAGCTTCTTCGTCAGCAATTTCAACATCAAATTCTTCTTCGAGTGCCATTACCAATTCAACTGTATCTAATGAATCTGCACCCAAATCATTTATAAACGATGCATCATTAGTTACCTCTGCTGCATCCACTCCAAGTTGCTCAACAATAATTTCCTTTACTTTTTCTTCTACTGAAGCCATTTAGCTTACCTCCTTCAAAATTTATAGATTTAATACTTTTTTAAATTATTATCCCACCATCCACATTTAGTACATGTCCAGTGATGTATGAAGCTCTATCTGAAACTAAAAACAAACATGCATTTGCTACATCTTTTGGAGATCCTAATTTTTTAAGTGGAATTGTACTCATTAGTTTTGCCTTTTGTTCATCTTTAAGAAAACCAGTCATTTTAGTTGCAATAAAACCTGGTGCAATTGCATTTACTGTTATATTTCTAGAACCAAATTCTTTCGAACAAGACTTTGTGAATGCTATTACCCCACCTTTTGATGCGGAATAGTTTCCCTGACCTGCATTGCCTCTAACTCCAACTATTGATGATACATTAACAATCCTGCCAAACCTCTGTTTCATCATAGGTTTTAAAGCAGCTTTTGTATAGTTAAATGTACCTTTTAAGTTAATATCAATGAC
>JBHPKP010000023.1:0-14201 GCA_042566505.1 bacterium
TTCAAAAAGCTAATATTATTTTTAATAAGTTTTTTTCTCTTGTGCCCACTTTTACACGCATCTGAGGTGGTTGTAAATCAAAGTACTATGACACTGAATGGAACAGTACTATCAGTTTCAAATGTTACGGTTAATACTTCAGGGAACTTTATAGTAAATGGGGCGACAATAACTCTTACAGAAAATTTATCAACTTCAGGTATTTACAATCAGTTGAGTGGAAGTGTGACTGTAAAAAATGTTTCAATAAACTCAGGTGGTAATTTTACTTTGACTGGCGGGACCGTAAGAGTGAGAGGAAATTGGGCAAAGGCAAATGATGGGGACGTGGATCATACAGATGGCTATATTGCATTTATCGATAGTGGATTGACAAGTACGATTTCAGGAAATACAACGTTTTATAGTTTTGAATGTACTTTGCCTAATAAGGTCATTGCATTTACCGTCGGGAGTACGCAGACAATACGGACAGGCGGTAATTTTAACCTGCAAGGAACAGACGGCAACCTCATAATAGCAACTTCAACTGCTGCAGGTTTCTGGTATCTGCAATTGTTTGAGACTCATCTAGTGTCCTATGTTGATGCGACAAATTCGTACGTTTATTCAGGTGATGGTGATAAGGATGTTGTGCGCGGGGAAGTTATTGGAGAAACTCCGACTTGCCTAGAAACCAATACACATTGGTGGGTTGTTAAAATACCAGGACTTGCTTCGTGGGAATCACCTATAGTAGATGCTGAAGGATTTACATTAAATAATCGACCATTTCTTAGATTTCGTGCACCTTCTGGAGCAATAGATTTTACAGATGCAGAAGTGCGATTCTCTACGAGTACGGCTTTTACGGAGGATGCTGATGTTGCTGTTTACTATGCAACGCATTCGGTTGTTGATTCTGCTGATTGGGGAGATTGGATTATTGATGAAGCTTTAGCAACAAATAGTCCTTCGACTTTTACAGTTACATCTGATTTAACGAGAAATACAACCACATATTTTCAAATACGTCTATATGATGATTTTACATGGGGAAATTATAACAGCACAGTAACTGTTCGGGTAAGTTCTTCTACTGCTGCTTATTATCAAGATGCTGATCTTACAGGTCTACCTATACGAGAAATTCATTTTACAGAGCTTCAAACTGCAATAAAGAATTTACGAATATTTAGAGGTTTGAGTGAGGGTGCTTGGACGAATTTTGATGATGCCACTACAGGTGTTGCAGTTGGTCGTGCTATTCGGGCAGTGCATGTGAATGAACTTAGGACCAATTTGAAGGGTGTGCTTGATGAGATTGGGGAAACTGAAACATGGAGTTATGGGACACTTACAGGTGGTACGGATATTATTGATAAAGATCATATTTTAGACTTGAGAACGGATACTGGCAAACCGTAAGTCTGTGAACTAGGAGAAGAAAGATGCTTAGAGTAAAAGCATTATTTAGAAAATTAATAGTTATTGCAGGGCTAGCAGCGATAACTGCATCTTTTTCTAGTGCTGGTTATAAGGCAAATGGAGATATTGAAATATCGCAGGATGTTTTGGCAGCTGGGATTGCTGCTATGGGTGGTGGCAGCTTTACACTAGATTCATATGTTGGACAAACAAATCCTCCATTTTTGTGGATGGATGGGTATGAACTTTTTGCAGGTTTTTTGTCAGTCTTAGGCGATTCTCCATATATTGCAATTACATCTG
This sequence comes from bacterium, assembly GCA_042566505.1. Taxonomy (GTDB): domain Bacteria; phylum RUG730; class RUG730; order JBDRED01; family JBHPKP01; genus JBHPKP01. The sequence continues at coordinate 1,711 of JBHPKP010000023.1, forward strand.
CAAGTCAAGTATTAGGCACAGGAAATATAAATATTACAGTTGAGTGTTCTGATCCGGATAAAGATTTAACTAAATTGAAGGTTGAGTATTCAACATCCTCTGCTGTGGATGCTGCTCGATATAAGGCAACAATGACAGGAACTGCAAGTGCTAGTGTTGGACCCGATCCGGATGTTTCAACTGCTGATTATCAAATAGGGTCAGTCACACCAATACAAACTACAAGCACAAATACTGTGACATTTGTATGGAACTCAAGAGCGAATTTGCCTGACCAAGAAGATACATTTTATTTGATAGTTACTGTTTCAGATGGATTTTTGGATTATTCGGCAGCAATTCCGGTTGTGATTGATAATAGTGAACCAAGTGTTTCTGGGCTTACGAAGATTGAACCGGTTGGAAATACGTATATTTATTTGGGTTTTACAGGTGCGGCAGTGGAAACAAATTTTTCTGAATATAAAATCGCGTATTCGACAAATTCCGATATAGATTCATTCCCAACAATTTTCGATCAAAATGATGATACTGCTTTAGGGGATCAATACTTTTTGGGGAAATCGGATGTACAAGTATCAGGACTTATAACAAATGCTCAGTATTATTTCAGATTGGATTGTTATGATTCATATGGCAATGTTGGTAAGTCTACAATACTCGGACCTATAGTCATAAAAGCTGTGCCGAGCGCAAGTGTGCCTATTGAAACAGTTCTTCAGGATGGTTCGGATTATGTTCTTATTGTTAGTACTGTTTCAGAAATTGATAATGATAATTGCGCTTTAAAGGTGGAATATTCTCTTGAAAATGGAATTGGTGGGAGCTGGAGACAAGCATATATTTCAAATGTTGTAGGCAATAATGGGAATCCAACGATTGATAATGATCGTGAATATCAAGTGGGTGCATCAACTGATATTGCTACTCCGAATACTTTGACTATGACATGGGATTTGACACAAGAATCAATAACAAATTCAACAAACGCAACAGAAGTTTTAATAAGATTAACTCCTATTTCTGAAGATATTGCAAAAGATGCCGGTGATGTAAAAGTGAGCAGCACTGCATTTACAATTGATACGGATGATCCGGTTGTTCCCGGTAATTTGACAGCAAGAGTTGAGGATTTAACTGCATCGTCAATTACTTGGGATTGGACAGGTTCCAGTGATTTTTCATTCACAAAATATGAGATATGGTATGCAACATTTACCGGGGTTGCAAGATTCGGAACAAATGTTAACTTGTGGTCAACTACTGAAGATTCGAATCTATCGAATGCAGCTGCAACTTCTACAGTGATAACAGGTTTGGAAGAAGGTACAACTTATTATGCAAGAATTTGGGCATTTGATAATTATGGACATATAAGTGTATCAGTCGGTGAGTCATTTATCCGTACTGAGTCACGTCCTGTTGTGTCATTTATAGCTGTGCCAGCACAGTCAATTGTTGGTGATGGTCGAGTGCCTGTTTCAGCACGATTAAGTGATTTGGATTTGGATAAAACACTTCAAATGCGAGTTGAGTATTCGTCAGTGAGTGCGTCAGGTCCTTTTGCAAAAGCGAATATCGAAAGTTCTGTGACTTCATCATACGGAATACCACCGGATGTGAATCAAGCTAATTTCTATCAGATAGGAGATGCTCAATTAATTGATGTTTCGCAAGGTCAAAATGATTTAAATTTTACATGGCAATCTGCTATTGATCTTCCAAGTTTTGATGTTGATACGGTTTATTTAAGGCTTACGGTTTTTGATGGGACAAATTCGGATGCACCTGTTGAGAGTAGTCAGTTTGATATTGATAATATAAATCCAGCCTATGTGAGAAGTGAGTATACACATGCAGGCGGGGAATTGATAGTTGAGTTTGATGAAACAATTAATGCGCATACTTTAATACACACTGGCATTACATTGACTAATGATATTGAAAGTTTTACGCTTTTGCCGTCCGAAACAGCTGTGATAGACGGAGTCACTACCACAGTTAGATACTCCATTAGTATTGATCACATTAAACAAATTGCAGCTTGGCAGCGGGGAAATGGTATTTTAAAAATTGCATTGGCTCAAGGTGTGATTAAGGATATTAAAGGTAATTTGAATAATGCCTTAACAAAAGTGAATGTAGACACATGGAACAAAGATACGGAAGATCCGTCACTTATTGTAGAACAATCAGGTTACAGTTTTTTTACACGTATTCTTAAATTAAAATTTTCGGAACTTATGACAAGGGATACTCTAACGAATTCTACAATAGGTGGAATTACATTGCAGGACAATGCTAACCGAAATAATACAAGTAATTACATCTCATTGTCTTCGGAGAATTCAATTGATGTGAGTATAGATACAGATACATTTAATTTAACGCTTACAGAGGCTCAGTGGCGAACTGTAGCATCTTGGGGAAATACTGATTTGTTTATTGCGATCAGCAGCACAACAATTCAGGATTTGTCCGGGCAAGCTGTAAATCCTATTAATCCAACTAATGCAGCAAAATTAGATGCTTATAATAAAGATAATAGTGTGCCTGTTATTTCGAGTCAGTATCCATTATCTGATAGTTTTAAACTGAAGCCAACCGGATTAAACATTGTGATCAAGTTTAATGAACTAATGTATAAATCTGATACGGAAGCTGCAATTAGTGTTGTAGCTACAAGAGATAATTATAGTCATGAAATACGTTTGCCTATACTTGGAACTATTGTTTATAGTGATGCAGATAAATCTCTCACTTTTACTCCAACGGGTGGTTTTAAATATAACCATCGTTATGAAGTAACATTAACAAATCAGGCGCAGGATATATCCAGAAATAAAATAACGGCTGCAAAAAAATGGATTTTCCAATGTATCATGAATCATGAAGAGGAAAATATAATCATTGCAGATGATGGGGAAACAATTATTGAAATTCCGGAAGGGTTCCTTCCTGAAAATGCGTATCTTATAACAAATACTGACCCTATTTTTGATCCACATGAGATAGATCCAAATAAAATAATTAATGCAAATAAGAAACGCGAATCTGCAAGTGAATTTAATACAACTTTACCTGGTTCTATTCGAGAATTTAATTTATATGATACTTCAGATACAAATCTTGCTCCAAGGCTAGCGCAAAAAGTTGATGAAATAACCAATAATACAACTGCAGCTTCGCCTACTGGACTTATTAAACTATCAATACCTTATCCTGATGCAGACAATGATGGGATTGTTGACGGCTCAAATCCTCCGGTAAGAGTCAGTACTTTGCGTGTTTATTGGCTGGATGAGGAAAATGGCCTTTGGGTAAAGGTTCCACGTTTTGAAATTGATATAGCTGCAAAAAGAATAACAACTGAAATTAGGCATTTTAGTGTATATGCATTAGCAGGTGCGCCGGATTATAGCTTAACTGATGCGTATGCATATCCGGTTCCATATAAACCACGTGAACCAAGGCATAAGGATATAACTTTTACGAATTTAGCATCTGAATGTAAGATTAAAATTTTCACAATTTCGGGTGAACTTGTGAATACTTTAGAGCATACAGATTCAGTTTCTACTACACCCGGACGATTTGTTTGGGACGTGAAAAGTGAAGCAGGCAACGATGTATTTAGTGGACTATATATTTATCTTATAACGTCAAAACACGACAAAAAGACCGGAAAGCTGATGATCATTAGGTAATGGAGGATTCTGGTGAGAAGTTTAATAATTGCCTCTATTATATTAAGTAGTTTTCAAATGTTGTTTGCAGACAATAATATGATAAGTTCGCAAGCTGTTGAAAGTGACTCAAATCTGCAGGATGCTTATGCGTACCCTGTGCCGTTTAGAATTGATAATGCAGATCATAAGCAGGTTAAGTTTGTTCAGCTTGCAGAAAAATGTGAGATAAAAATATTTACGATTTCAGGTGAGTTGATCAAGACAATTGATCATGATGCAGCTAATAGTTTTATAGAAAAATGGGATTTGAAAAGTGAAAAAGGAAATGTTGTAACGAGTGGAATATATATATACTGCATAAAATCAGACACTGATGTAAAAACTGGAAAGCTCTTGGTTTTGCAGTAACAAATAAATGTCTATAGGAGGCAAATAAAATGAAGATGAATAAAATAAAACTATTAGCGCTTATGGGGTTTCTCATTGTTGGTTCTTTGGCGAGCGTATTCGGAGCGGATACAGTGCCAAAGAAGATAAATTATCAAGCACGTTTAAAGGATGGCGGCACACCATACACTGGCCAAAAGCAAGTGAAATTTGAAATTTGGGATGCAGCAACAAGTGGAAGTTCTTTGTGGAATGAGACACATGCAAATGTTGATTTTGTGAATGGGCTTAGCAGTAATGTTGTAATTGGTGCGGTTATTCCTTTGGAGGTGAATGACTTTGATGCTAGTTCGGTTTATTTGGAAGTAACCATAGCTGATGTTGGTGGTGGAAATGCGGTTACTTTAGTACCGCGTGAAGCTCTATATACGGTTCCATTTGCATTCAATGCTGATTCATTAGATGGTTTGGATACTTCAGAAAGTAAGGTGTCTGAAAAAACTATTTATGTTTCAAAAACTGATGGCTTTTTGCCAGATGGGGTAGTTCAGGATGCCACTATCGTAGGAACGATTTCCAAGAGTAAAGTTGAAGATTCAGCTAACTGGGATACTGCATTTGGTTGGGGTGATCATGCAGATGGCGGGTATTTACTGCAGTCAGCATTCCAAGCAACTGAGGCATATAACATTACATCTGCAAGTACAACTGAGTGGAGTACATCGTACAATGTTGTAAATACGAGTTCAGCAAGTTGGGATGCAGCAGTTGGTTGGGGTGATCATGCAGGTGCAGGGTATCTGACAAGTTATACCGAAACAGATCCTGTCTATAATGCAAGTGCATCAACACAAGTGGTTCAGGCAAAGATAGATAATTGGGATACAGCATTTGGTTGGGGTGATCATGCAGATGGTGGGTATTTGACACCCGGTAATGAAACAGATCCTCTTTTTGCGGCACATATATCTTCGCAAATAGTAAGTCTTGGTAGTGCTCAGATTATTACATCTACCGGTAGAGCCAAGTTAAATGGTATAGAAGTTAACGCAGATGTTACAGATGCAGCAAATGTGGATGCTGCAGGTGCTGTGATGTTTGCGGATGTTACAACTGCTACAGGGAAACTTGTAAGGAGAGCAGCGCCAGGAAGTTTTGATAGTGTTGATGATAATTCAGCAAACTGGAATACAGCATTTGGCTGGGGTGATCACGCGCTTGGTGGGTATTTGACACCTGGTAATGAAACAGATCCTCTTTTTGTAGCACATGTATCGTCTCAGATAGCGACTTTAGGTAGTGCAAATATTATTACAACTGTAGAACGAAATAAGTTGACTGGTATAGAAGCTAGTGCAGATGTTACAGATGCAACAAATGTAGACGCTGCAGGTGCAATTATGGATGGTGATATAAGTGCAAATGGGATAATGCTTAGGACCGGAGCAGGAGTATATAGTACGACCACAAATAACTCAGCAAATTGGGATACAGCATACGGCTGGGGCGACCATGCAGTAGGCGGATATTTTTCACCGTCAACTGATAGCGGAGTAATTGGTTCATATCATATTATTAACGGAACAATTACAGCTGCTCAAATTCAAGCAAGATCAATTAGCGCTGACAGGATAATTGCTGATTCATTAGGATCAGGTGAAATCGGAGGTGGTGCAATTGGTGTAGCAGAACTTGCTTCGAGTGCTGTTACAAATAGTAAGATTGCAAGCGGTGCTGTAAGCGCTACGAAACTCGCTTCCGGAGCAGTAACATCAGCAAAACTTGGTCAGGATGCAGTGACTGCATATCATATAGCTGACGGTACAGTGACATCAGTTGCAATATTAGATGGAGAGATAGTGGACGCTGATATAAGTGGAAGCGCAGCAATAGCAGCGTCAAAGCTGCATAGTGATGTGTTGGTATTAAATGATAATATAAGTGACTTAACTAATGATGAGGGATATTTAAAAACAGGAGATAGTGAATCAATAACACATCCAATGTTGACACAAGACATTGTATACAGCACAAACATAGTAAATGGAGAGATAGTGGATGCTGATATAAGTGGAAGCGCAGCAATAGCAGCATCAAAGCTGCATAGTGATGTGTTGGTATTAAATGATAATATAAGTGACTTAACTAATGATGAGGGATATTTAAAAACAGGAGATAGTGAATCAATAACACATCCAATGTTGACACAAGACATTGTATACAGCACAAACATAGTAAATGGAGAAATAAAAAGTGATGATATTTCTGACGGTACTATTCAGCTTGTAGATATATCTCCAAATGTAATTTCATCTGTTACTGTCATTAATAGTGGTGGAGGAGTAATAGGGGCCATAGAAGATTATTCTAATCTAAAACTTGTCCAGGGTGGAAATATTAGTTTTGAGGTAAATGGCGACAGTATAACAATTTCCGGACCAACGGCAGTAGGGGCATTGGTTGCTGGTCCTGGTATTACAGATTCTGATCCGGGTGATGATGCTAGTCTGTATATTGCTACTACATCAGCTTGGTCTGGTTTGAATTTCAGCGGTAGTGGCAATAGCGCAACGTTAGAGGTTGATAGAGGCGAAGATTTCTTATGGACCGGGGATCATTCGTTTGTTGATGTATCATCGTTTGTTTTTACAGCTGTTTCACCGAATGCATTCAATATGAGCAGTAAAAATATAAGAGGTGTTGGGAATATTGGTATTGGCGTAGATGCGCCTACTGCAAGGATACATGTGCAGGAATTAGGTGTACAGGATGTGCTGAGGATGGATACACAGGGTGATGATATTACAATAAACTATCAAGGTAATATTGGAATTGGATCAGCTAGTCCGCATCAAAAATTAGTTGTTGTAGGTACTGTAACTGCTAATTATTTTTCAGGTGATGGTTCAGGCTTGACAAATATTAGCTTAACTGAAACGGATCCAGAGGTTGGGACGAATGTAACTAATTATGTACCTCGTTGGAATGGTAGTGAATTAGTACAAGGTACGGTTTTTGATAATGGGACAAGTATAGGTATAGGTAACGCAAGTCCGGGTGCAAAACTTGATATAGCATCTACAGGATATGGGTTAAAGGTTAGTAGCGGGGTACTTTTGGCAACTGACAATGGAGGTGTGGGTATTGGAACAGCTAATCCGGATAGTAAGTTACACATATATCGAGAGAATGATGCTTTGGATTATTTAATATTACTGCAAAAATTGAGACAGAATAGCACGAGCAATCAGATTGGTATCAAATTTGATATAGATCCGGAGACTGCAGCCAGATATTCTGCAATAGTAGCGAATTCGGAAGGTAATTTTGGTAATAATTCTTATTTAAGTTTTGTAACTGGTGGAGGAGATATTATAGGAGCTTCAGTCGAACAAGCCAGAGTAGATCGTTTTGGTGTGCGTTCATCAAGGCTTTCAGCTATCGATGCAAATGGTCTAGAATTATATGATGATGGAGGAAATGGCTTATTTGTTCGTGATGGTGGTAATGTTGGTGTGTCTACAGGTATTCCCAGTGCATTGTTTGATGTGAATGATGATTTTTTTGTTGATAATAATGGAAGTGTTGGTATAGGCACTAAGGTTACATCAGCTGATTATCTTTTGAATGTAGATGGAAGTATAAATGTTACATCCGGTAATCTATTCAAGATTAATGGCACAGCTCTCTCTGCAGCTGATGTTGGTGCGGCAGTATCTGGTCATACACATACGGGATATTTGCAATCAACAGGTGATGATATGTCAGGTTATCTTGGTTTAGGTGGTCAACCTATCTATCATATCGGTTCATCGAGTGTGAATTTTCAATCAGATGGTGATCTTGACATGTCAGATGAGGTTATTATAAACATTGGGACAGAAAATAGTGGATTTACAGCGGAAGGTGGTTTGAACCTATATGGTCTTCTCACTTCCACAAAAGGCGCGGTCATAAAGAGAGCTACTGGCGATACGTCAACAGTACTAACTATTGATAGTGGGAATGACAACACAATTAAATTGATGGATGTGAAGTGGAATAATTTAGGAACATCAGTTTTTACAGTTGGAAAAGACAATACTAATGGATATTATGCAGAGGGTTGGTTATTTCCATTCAGTGAAACTGCTGATTATAAATTGATTGGTTATAATATTACTAATTCTAGATTGGAGATACCAGGAGGTAGAATAAGGACGCAAGATGCAACTACTCAAATGGACTTTGAGTTCAATAAAGACAATGTTATTTCCACATTTACAGTTGTAAATAAGGGTAATCCTGCAAACTTTAATAAGGCTAACTTAGAAGTAAGACGTGGAAATGTGGTTATATCAGCTGGTGTTATTACTCAGGTTCCATATGCAAGTGAAACTACAGCAAATACCTTCGAAAGTAAGGTTCAAGTTAATAATGTGATAGAAGCAGATACAGATGAGACGATAAATGGTATAGATATAAATGCAGGTGCTGTGAGTGATGTAACTAGTTTGTCTATAGCAGGTTCTACTTTAACAGGTAAAATTAAAACGGATACAGGAGACTATGAATTGAAAGTATCAAGTAGTTCAACAACAGCCGGTCATTTTTACGCAGTTTATGCGCCATAATACTTGCTGAAAAATTATTGATAGTTTTATAAAATAGTTTTGAAACTTAGAAATGATTTAAAACTTAGGAGATTAGAATGCTTAGTATGACAGGATTCGGACATGCAAGTGCGAAGCACAAGAATTTAAAATGGGATATTACAGTAACAACTGTAAATAGTAAATATCTCGATATTATGGTTCTTTTACCATCAAAAGATTTAAGTTTGGAAGAAAGAATAAGTAGAATTGTTGGTAAATATATAATTAGAGGGAGAGTTGAGGTGCGTATAGCATTCGAAGAAAGCTCTCCAATAAAAAATCCGTTCTTTGTGAATAAGAAGAAGTTGGTTCATTGTTATAAGCATCTAAATAACATTGCCAAGACATCCGGCATAAAAGAAAGAGTTACTTTTGCTGATATTCTACATATCCCTTATATTTGGGAAAAAGAAGATAGCCAGCAGATTGTATTGACTGATAAAGAGTTGGAAAAGGTGTTAAGTCCTTGTTTAAAAAAAGTTGAATTAACAAGAAAACGTGAAGGTGGAAAACTAAAGAATAAATTCAGTTTGTATATTGCAAGAATGGAAAAACACCATAAAGGACTTATGAAAATCGCAAGTCTACAGGCTCAAACTATAAAAACCAGAATACAAAAAAAAGTTACAGAACTAAAAAAGATTGTTGATAAAATTGATTGTGACAATCCTGCACTAGAAAAAGAAATCACTATGCTTCTTTTAAAAGGTGGTTTTGAGGAAGAGATAGTGCGAATTAGTAGTCATATCAACCATTTAAAGCAAGTGATAAGGGAAAAAGGGCAAATTGGCAAAAAAATGGGTTTTATAGTTCAGGAACTTATACGAGAATTCAATACGCTAGGCGATAAAATTAATAACACAAAAGGGAAACATATTGTTGTACATGTAAAAGTTGAGCTCGAAAAAATCCGCGAACAGCTTCAAAATGTAGAATAAAAAGCGCTCTGAAACTACTATATTAGAAATATTGAGATAGATTTTTTTAAATTGACAATTTATATGTTTTTAAGTATAATAAAATAATAAAAGTATTACAAAAATATTATATGGGAGTGACTGTTGAAGAACTTTAATAAACAATTCATTTTAATAATGTTATCACTTACATTAAATATCTTTCTGGTATCATCAGGATTTGCAAAAGTATATGGTATTTATTCAGAAAGATTCAATGGATTTAAATATGACACCTTAAATGTAGTTGACAACCCTGACAGTGACTCTGATGGTGGATATCTAAGAGTTTGGACTAAAGTAGGTTTTGGTGCTGGTGAAGCAAAAGTTGAAGGACCAAACCCTATAGCAGGTTTTGAAGGTGAAGAGGCGTTAAAATTTTCAGTACATCTTAGTTCTGCAATATACCCTTCGCATGTTACTGTAGGTGGTGGTGGAATATCTTTTCAGTATGGTTATGATGGAACAACCGATCCTCCAAGTGTTGAAACAAACTTTACAAAATATACTGTTACAGATTCTTCCGGGTATTATAAATTTTTGTTTAAAGCTAAATGGGGTGATATGGTTTCTAGCGGTCCGGACAAATCCAAGGTTACAACAAAAATTGTAACAGGTACTTTGTATCCTGAGAGTCCTGGACATCAAGCATTCTTAGAGCATTATGTATCTACTGATTCAACTGGTGAATATTTAGCTTATTGGTTAAATACTAAAGAACACTTTACAGAAGGATACGAAGATAAATGGCACAGCCTTACTATACCGGTACAAGAAATGACATATTCAGGTGGTCTTACTGTCCCACCTTCTGTGGATTTTACAAAAGTTAGAGAAATTTGCGGTTTTCATTTTTGGGCAGTATCGCAAAATGCAACATACTACATAGATAATGTTCTGTTTGTTTCAAAATTGCCAACTAGTATTGATATTTTACCGCAACCTGATGCAGGGCAAACAAGAGTTGCAGTTCCCAAGGGTGTTTACAAAATGTTTAGTACACAAGCTTATGATGAAGATAGTGATTTATCTGCTGTTCAACCACCTTCTTGGGCAATAACATCCGGTTCAGGTGGAGATTTTAATACATATAATCAAGCATATACAAAAATATTTAAAACAAATAATCCCACAACAACAGGAGAGTTTACAATCGAATCTTCAACAGAAGGTTTTACTGAAACTCTAGATATAACAGTAAGAGATGTTACATGGCAAACAGCATTACCTATTTTTGATGAGTCCTCAGTAATAGGGGAGCTAAAGTATTCAGCGGATGAGCCGGATAATAGAGATAGAATTGATGCTAGTACAGATACAGTTACGAAACAAGTTGGACAAGAGTCATTGAAAGTAACTTATAGTGTAGGGACAAGTACACATTATGCTGGAGTATATATCTCATCAACAACAGGTATTAATTTATCAGATTATGATACGAATACATCAATTTTGAACTTTTGGGTAAAGACTTCAGTTGATTTGTTTGTCGAATTAAAATCAAAAAGTATTGAAGATGCTGGATATGCTTCCAAAGCTAAAGTGAGGCTTTCTGAGTATGGAATCCCTACAGACAATACTTGGCAGGAAGTAAAGATATGTTTACAGGACTTTAAACAACGTGATTATACTTTAGATTTTAGTTCTACAACAGTGTTTTTTGCAATAACTGTTGATGGAAAATATTCTGCGCCAGCTAGTGGAGATTTTTGGATTGATAATATTCAGTGGTTAAAAGAGGCAGCAACAGCTGTTACATTTGATGTAACTTTAAAAAATGTTGAAGATAACTCTACTGAACCAGGAAGTACATTGAGATGGCCGGATATTACTTTACCAAAAGATTGGCTGGCATCTTCTAATTATTTAGAAATTAGTTTAGATAGTTTATATCCAAATTGGGGGCTGCAAGTTTATACGGACAATAAAGCAGCAAATGCATCACCAAAATATACTGGCACAGGAAATCCAGTAGGTTTAGTTGCTGCTGAAAGAACAGCAGAGTCTCCTTTGCCTATGTGTTGGAGAGTTGTTGATAGCACCAAGACATTGAGTGCATTAACTATTTCTGAAGTTGAAGACGCTCAATTTAATCATCATCTTACGGATGGTATTGATAATCTTTATTATTCATGGCATTGGATGAAAGACAAGAATACCGCTGGTAGTGATCCTTTTCAGGCTGGAGAGGATGCTAATATGATATGGAGCAAAGCAAAAGGTGTACAGTATGCAGAAGCTACATATTCTGCAGGTGTTTTTGGGAAACCTATATATTTATATTTAGGTGCAAAATTTACAAATGCTAAAAACCCGAGAACATACAAGACTAACAAATTGATAATTGAGTATTTTACTGAATAAATTATGAAACTATTATTAAGAATTTTAACTATTAGTCTATTGATTTTTGGAATTAATTATAATGCTTTTGGGACAATAAAAATTGATCCTAGCCGTTATAACCTTGAATTAAAAAAGGGTGCAAAGTTTACTGGTAAATTTGTTATTTCGGATGTTGATAAAAATATTGACTCTATTACAATACAACCAAAAAAATGGATTCAGTATGGTTACAATTATGATGTTGAAATAAATGAATGGCTAAAATTTGCGAAATATAAAATTACAAATGATCTTTTACAAAAAGAAAAAGAAATCGATTTAGGGTTCGATATAAATGTACCAAACAATGCTTACGGAGAACTAATGGCTATGATTTCATTCATTTTAGATAATCGGAAAATGATTGATGTTCAAACCGTTATTAGTATCCCAATTTATGTAAAAGTTAAGGGAACAATAAGAAAAGATTTGGAGATATC
>JBHPKP010000024.1:0-13891 GCA_042566505.1 bacterium
CAATGTCATAAACCTGCAAAAAAACTATACCGATTATTAATTTTTTAACTAGTAATTCTACTTTACTTCTTTCTTCTGTGCTTATTGTATCCATTTAATTATACCCCTTATATTTTCTAACATTTCTATTATCTTATTAATTATACCAATTGCGACAACAATGTTTGAACCGGAACTATGACCGGTTTAGCCTCAGAAAAACAATCTTTATTTATATAATCCATATCAAAAACAACCTGAAAAGCATGAGGAACTTTCAATTCTTTCTTAAACCTAATGAGACTAGAACTTAAAGATGATTTTGAAGAAGCTTTTACTTCTACTAAAAACCACGGCTCCATATCTTTTGTAACTAGAAAATCAACCTCTCTTTTTTCTTTATCTCGTATAAAAAAAAGTTCATATTTACCTAATCCTATATCAGTCCAATAATGAACAGCTTTTAAAAGATGAGAGGCAATAAAATTTTCTAGTCTTGCGCCAGTATCTTTTATATATGACCAGTCCCATAAATATATTTTGGGCTCTTTAATTAATGAACGTACAACATTTTTTCGATACGGCTTTATCTTAAAACAAAAATACATCAATCCTAAAATATCAATCCATTTTTTTACAGTTTTACTTGTTACATCTATTTTATTTGCAAGAGAACTATAACTCAAAAGCTGAGCAGAATGCTCTGTAAGTATTTGAGCTAAAATTTCCATTCTGCTAATATCTTGAACATTGGTCAAATCTCTAATATCCTCTTGAAACAACTGCTCAAACCGCAGCTCTTTCCATCGATTATAAAACCTGGTATCTTTTTTTAAAAATGGCTCTGGAAATCCACCAAATTTTAACAAATCTTGAAATTCTTCAGATTTTATTTTTTTTGGCAAAACAATCTCATTAATATCTCTTCTGGAGGAAATAGTTTCTCTAACTGTAAAAGGATGTAGACGATATAATAAATAACGCCCCATAAGACTATCGCCTCCTGATTTATAAATATTTAATTTTGCGCTTCCAGTAACAATAATCTTAAAATCGTTTTTATAAACATCATAAAAACCCTTTAAAAAAGATTTCCATTTACGATACTTATGGATCTCATCAAAAATTATAATTTTTCGTTCTTTTGATATCTTTTCAACACCTGCAAACTTTGCAAGAGAACTTTGTCCCTTTAAAATTAATTTTCTATCATCCCTATCATCCCAATTGAAATAAATTGTTTTATCATGATTTTTGTGGATCATTTTAGATAAAGTAGTTTTACCGACTTGTCTAGGACCTGCTATAAAAACCATTTGTGAATATTTTTCTATATGTTCTAAAATAATTAACGAATACATCCTTTGCATAATCAGCTCCCTTTTTTTACTGACTATTTTATACATGCGTCCAAAAAAGTCAAGACTATTTTGGACAGGCATCCATTTTGGTCAGATTTAATATTTAAATTTTTATGGATGCCACATGCAATAATTCACTTAAGGTTGGATGGGAAAATGTAATATTTCCCAAATCATTAATTTTCATTTTACTCTGTACAATAACTGCTGCTGCTGCATTTATTTCGCTCGCTAAATATCCGACTATAGTAATATTCAAAATCACACCTGTCTTTTTATCAAATATTAATTTCATAAATCCACGCGTATGATTCTCGCATACAGCTTTTCCTATTTCTCTATAATTTACTTTAATCACTTTGATCTCATGATTTTTTTCCAATTCATTTTCAATTAATCCAACTCTCGATATCTCAGGTATTGTAAATATAGTTATAGGCATATTCGAATAATCAGGATTAACATCATTTCCTATAATTTGTTCAGTTATGCAATGTGCGTCATGGTAAGCTTTGTGTGCAAGCTGTGGACCGGATGCAATATCACCCGCTATCCAGATATTATCAGCAATCTTCAATGAATTATTAATAGTTTTGAAATCAATTATACCTATATTTTCAAGCCCAATATTTTCCAAATTTAATTTTCTACCGGTACACACAATTACAAATTTTGTTTTTATGGTTTCATTATCACCAAATCTCAAAACAACATCTTCATCTTCATTTGCAACTTCTTCGACTTTTTTATTACACAAAATTTTTATTCCCTGCCGTTTCAATTCATTTGTTAATGCAGTCGAAACATCAACATCTTCCAAATATAAAATTTTATCGAGCATCTCAACAATTGTCACTTTAACACCAAACTTTGACAAACTTGATGCATATTCGCACCCTATCACACCACCACCAACAATCACAACCTCATCAGGAATATCGTCACATTTCCAAAATGTTTCGCTAGTTACGACATTGTCTTTTGACTCAAAGCAAGGCGGACAAAATGGCATACTACCAGTTGCTATAATAATTTTGTGGACTCTAATTTCAGTATTTTCATCACCATGCACAACAACCGTATTTCTATCTTTTATTTCTGCGAATCCTTTAATAACATCAACACCTGCTTTTTTAAATGAGAACTCTAATCCCTTAGTTAATCCATTAATAACATTCTGCTGATTTAGCTTTAGTTTTTTGTAATCAAATCCATTAACCTGTGCATCTATTCCAAATCCAGCAAAATCCTTAATATCATCCATTTTCCGAGCTGCTGCTGCCATGACCTTTGTTGGAATGCACCCTCTATTCAAACAAACACCACCAATATCTTCTTTTTCAATAAGACAAACCGAATAGTTTTTCTTTTTTAGACTTAGAGCTGCCGAATATCCACCAGGACCTGATCCTATTATTGCTATATCATATTTCATATCCATAACCTCACTTTAGAATTTCTACAATTGTTTCAACATTACTCGTTTGAGGAAACATGTCAACTGATTTTACACGACCCAGTTTGTACCCCGACTCAACAAGAACTGCGCAATCTCTTGCCAATGTAACAGGATTGCAAGATACATAGATAAGCTTTTTGAAACCAAAGTTTATTATCCGGTCTAGAACTTCGAGATTCATACCACTTCTAGGAGGATTAATTATTACAGTATCAAAATTCCCTGTTGAGACTAAACTTTCTTCATCATACAGAATCTCTCCTACCGTAGATCTAACAAATTTAATATTTTCTAATTTATTAAGTTTTGCTGATTTTTTGGCCATGATAATAGAATCATTAAAGTCTTCAACACCCAGTACACTGGCACATGTAGAAGCCAGATACATACCTATCCCACCTGATCCACAATATAAATCCAGAATGCTGTCACTACTTTTTAAGTTTGCAAATTCTTTTACAGTTTCATAAAGATTCTTAACTTGCGATGTATTAACCTGAAAAAATGACCCCGGAGCCATTAAGTATTTAACATGTCCTACAGTTTGAATTAAATATTCTTTGCCTAATACATAATTGTATTTTGAGCCTAAAATCACATTCGTTTGTTTTTCATTCACATTGTGATAAACACTTACAATTTGAGGAATTTTTTTTGCAGCTTCATATATAACATTTACAAGTTTCTCGTTAAGAAAATGGCGAGTCACAACTACCAGCATAACATTCCCTTCATCATTAACTCGCATTATCAGATGCCTTAATTGACCTGAATTATTTCTTTCATTATAAGCTTTTAATTTACTTTCCCGTGCAGCAGCCTTGAAAGTGTTCATGATATCATTACATATTTTTGGTTGTATTAGGCAATTTTCCATATCAATAACATAATGTGATTTTGGACTAAAAAAACCTAAAATTAATTCACTTTTACTATTCCTCCCAAATGGGATTTGAACTTTATTACGATATGATTCCATCAAATCACTAGCCACAATTCCTTGCCATTCAAAATCTTTTAACTTACCCATACCTTTTAGAGCACCTTGAACCAACTTTGCCTTTTCTTGCAATTGTGCGTCATATTTTAGGTGCATTAAATTGCAGCCCCCGCAATGCCTTTCTTTCCCGGTTTCGAAGTAATATGGACATGCAACTTTTTCGGTTCTTAGTGGCGAAGGTGAAATAATTTCCACAATTTTTGCGCGTGCAAATGACTTTTTCACTAATGTAATCTCAACTAAAAGCTCATCTTGCGGCGCAGAATACGGCACAAATACAACCATATTTTCGTATTTACCAAGACCTTCTCCACCTTGTACAATTGTCTCAATATTTATTTTAATTTGTTGTGCTGCTTGTAATTTTTCCATCATACCTTCCTAAAAAACATCAATATGCCTATTATTATAAATACCATAGAACCCGTATATCGAATAGTGTCAGGTTTAATATGTTTTGATAAATAAGTTCCTAAATAAACTGAAATAGTTGTAACGCAAACATAAGCAAGCACTGACCCCAAAAGCACAACAATAGGTTTTCTTGTCTTTGCTGCCATGCTAATTCCAACAAGTTGTGTTTTATCCGCAAGTTCTGCAAAAAAAATCGCAGTAAAAGTTGTAAAAAATATTTTTAAATCCATAATCCCTCCAGCATATTATCTATCTGAAATAAGTTCTCCGCCAACAGCTACATTTTCAGCTGCACTTTCCTTAATAAAAATTACATATGCGCTTCTCGGCAGTTTATACGCTTTTTCCAAAGCATCTGTAACTTCTTTGACCAAAGTTCTTTTCGCATCAATACTTTCGATCTTCCGACCATCAATCATAACATTTGGCATCAATCCACCTCCTAAAAAAAAACAAAACCCTGCTGCAACCTCAATCACAGCAGGATTTCCAAAATCACCCCAAACTTTTCAATCTAATCAAACTGAAACTTCCCAAACATTCAAATTTTACTAAAAATCATAAAGTAAAGCAGTACCATCAAATTACACCAATTAGTGCAGCTCCATTTTTAATTAATTGTATAGGAATTTGAAAAAACATAAGAGTAACATTTGTTTAAGTGACGCAGGAACAACTGAAACTCCTCGTATGAAAGAGTTTATGTTAGTCACGTCAAGTGTTAACTTGTTACATGTGTCGTTCCGGTGCTTCTGTAATGCTTTGGAATTCGTTTTTCACATCTTGTTTTTTACGCCCAAAGCATACACCTAAATCTTCATGAAATGCCGCAAGGTCAGTATCAACATGTCGTGGTTTGATAGCTTCTTTTGTCGACATATATCTAATTGTTTTACCCTTTACATCAGCAACTGTTACTCCATCAACTCCACCTAAAAGAAGTTTTACTGCCGCAGCACCTGCTTCTTTTCCAAAGTTAACATCATGAGCAGAAGCTTTTCCACATCTTACAAGGTGTCCAGGTCTAACTTCACGTACTTCCGGCGCTTCATAAAGACCTTTTACGTACATTTTAGTTTTCTTCATAAAATCCGTTATATCAGAATCCGCTTCAAATCTTTTTGAAAGCTCTTGACATACATACTTACCAGCACCTGCGAGCTTCTTGTGTCCAAATGAATCAACTCCAACTGCCTCATCAACAATTTCCTTACCACTTGCATCAGTCATACCTTCCGCAACAACAACTGTGTATGTTCCTGCATGAACATCACTTCTTTCAATCCTGCCGCATAACTTCTGTTTTACGTCTTCATATAATACATCGAAATCTGTTGGAATTTCCGGAATAAGTACTGCATCAGCTTCTGCTCCGATCCCGCCTCTAAATGCAGTATGTCCTGCATAACGTCCAAAAACCTCGACAACAATTACTCTATTATGTGTTTGACCGGTTGTTTTTAAATCATATACAAAATCAGAAATTCTATTTATCGTTGAATCTCCACCTACTGAATATGTTTGCAAATCCAAATCCATGGTTTTTGGCGCATGCACACATCTAATTCCATTTTCGGACAAATCAACAATAACACTACCCGAATCATCGCCACCGGATATTACAAGCGCATCAATATTAAACTTTTTAAGCCCTTCCTTAATTCTCTCATATTTTTTCTCGTCATCAATTTTTTTAATCTTTACACGTGAATGCCCAGCTTCCGAACCTGATAATACAGATGTAAACTTATCTAAACGTTCAGCTGTTAATTCTGTAAGCGAATCAAACTCCACTAAATTGTACAGTCCTGCATACCCATTAGGTATTACAAACAATTTTGAATTATTACTGTTTGCCATTTGCGCAGCACCTTTAACAACTGCATTTAATCCCCCGCAATCACCGCCGCTTGTTATGATTCCAATATTCATTTTTTCCCTCCAAAATAAATTTAAGATGTTATTATATTAATATTTGTAAATACTTAAAAGGATTTTTTTGTAACGGAAAAATGTACTAAATTTGAGATAATAATACTTCAGTTCTCATTAAATTTTCGCTTTTTTTTAACTTAATATCAGCCAATTCTTCCCCAATTTGCAAAACACTATAGAAAAATTGTAAAACACCTATTATCAACACACAAGCTACAATAAAAGATATAGCAATTAACCAAAATGAAGTTAATTCAAGTATTAATAATATACATATACTTAGCCCAATATATATAAAACTTTTAATAAGATTCTTTACACCATTTAGTAAAGGAAACTTTTTAAAAGATTCCGAGCATTTTTTTGAAAAATTATTAATCAATGACCTAATCCAAAGAAATTTACCTTGGAATAGCTTTACCTGAGATGGTAACCATCCACGTGAAAAAACCTGTATAATCCACAAACCTATAACTATTATTGGTAAAAAAACAAGTAAGATTCCCTTATAAAAATTAATTTTATCTGCACCTTCAATTTTATAAATACGCTTCACTGCAAAATCGAATGAATCTACCATATACCTAATTAAATTAATTGGAAAAAGAATATACTGTTTAAAACAATGCTTTATTCTCCTTTTTTTTAATTTATTTAATAAATATTTAAGCTCTATTCTTTCAATTTTATCTACCCCATGTTTTGATAAAATTTCTAATTCTTGTAGTTTTTCTACATTTAATAAATTATCTTGGTCAATAACTCCATGTTCGATAAACTTACTTTTTAGTCCTTTTATTAACTTATTATTAAGGCACTCGCCCAAGTGTATTCCTTTTTTACCTTGAATCTCTTTCCAGATAAAAAAATTATATATTTTTACTGAAACATACGAAGGCAAACCTTTTACAGCAAAAGCATCTACATCATCAGGCATTTTTTCAAAGTTTATTTCGCAGCTATACCTATCAATAAACCCATCATTTATTAGACACTGAATAATTTTTTCAGGATCAAATGCTCCCATTTTTTCATAATCTTCTTCTCTTAAATATATTTTTTTGGGATTTTGATACCACTTATAAAAGCTCTTCGCCATTTTTACCAAACTACTTCCTTCATTTTGTTCCACATATTTATTTCTCGCTTTATAATCACCTATTATTTCAATAAGAGGATTAACAAACAAATTTTCCAGTATATTTATGATAATGAGCGGCAGTTTTACTAAATAATAACTATAAACCTTTAATACCAGTTTTACTTTTGTATACCACTTAGTATGTTTGCTATGTAATGCAGGACCTAGTGTCCAACCTATAATCGGGATACAAAAGAAAATACAGATAGGCAACACACTTACATCCAAAAAAAGTATAATAATTGGTAAAATTAGCACTGTAAATTTAAGCAATTTGGCAAACGGTTCATAAACTGTTTTCCAATCAAGCTCAATAAACTCTTGAAATATTCCATGAACATTGAAATTAGCATGCCCCCTTGCAGAATCCGATACACCTTCAGTATATACACCCGGTTCAATAGCAGGGAAAAAGAAAATCCCCTTAATCATGCTTAAAAAATATCCTTTTAATGCTTCCCAAAACTTCTTCTTTTCAAAATACGCCTCAAAACTTGGCAAATTCACTATAAAAATCAACAGATAAGGTACAATTACTCCGTAAATCGGAAGAATTGAAAAAATATTCGTCAAAGGAAGTAGTGTAAAACTAATTATTCCCAATACAAGTACCCAAAAAAATATTTCTTGTCTCGGATAAAAAAAACTTACTGTTAGTTTCTGCATTTTTTTTGTCCAATGAATCAATGGGTCCGAAAAATATCTTCTATAAATATTGCTGCCAAATATTAAAACTTCTGTTGTACTTCTGGCATATTTTCCCCAAGGTTTAAGTACCTGTTGTAAAGTTACCTCATAACCATGCTTGTATTGAATAAGGTGCGGCATGTATACAATTTTTCTACCCGACAATTCGGAATATAATCCCTCTGCTACATCCTCAGCTAAAAGTCTATTATCATGATATCCTAAAGCGTTTTTCATACTCACTATTTTTCCCCAATTATATGAAGCTCCTTCGCCGGTACTAGTATCAGAAAATCCTAATACTGTATTTATCATTTTATTCCCGATTCTTTCAACAAGATGCGCTAGTTTTGAAATCGTTGTATTATGCTCATTTGAACCATTTAATGAGGGAGTTACAACATCTATATTCTTTCTCCTCATATATGCATACAATAATTGTATTTGGAGAGCCAAAAATTCATGTGCACCTCCATCCGTATCTGAAAATAAAACAATTTCATTCGGAGAACCCTTAGATAATATAATTTGTTTATCTGTATTTTTGGAATAGGTAGTAATCATTTCATTGCGCACATAATGCACTGTTTGAAATCTCGGAGATTTGATTTCTGAAAGGTTTCGTAAATTGTTCAGCACCAACATATCATCATAAATTGGATTTTCATCCTCCGGGGCAATAGCATATTTTTTACTACTATACATAACATAGACCATGTTATGTATTTCGGATCTGCCAATATTTCTTACATAATTAAACTTTCTAGTAAAAAGTTTTTCGAAATCTTTTTTTGAAAAATCTTTCAAGCCATAATCATCTTTATGTACAGATAAAACAGCACTTATTTCTGCTACTGATTTTTTATATAGGTCACGATTCGCTAGTTCAAATATGTTTTTAATAATATTAGACTGTTTCTCTTGATCATCAATACCTTTATCCTTAAAAACATCTGTACAGTTAGTATATAGTTCAAAAAATTCCAAAATTGGCAAATCTTCAGGACTTATTTTTTGAGTTCTCAGATTTACTTCAATTTCTC
Organism: bacterium; assembly: GCA_042566505.1. Taxonomy (GTDB): domain Bacteria; phylum RUG730; class RUG730; order JBDRED01; family JBHPKP01; genus JBHPKP01. Next base: position 9,020 of record JBHPKP010000024.1, read on the forward strand.
TATTATGCCTTCTTAACAAATCCAAGGTATAAAAAAATTGCCCAATATTAGCAACTTGTATTGGTCTTTCCTCCATCTTTGATGAATAATAAAATTCACCATTTAACTTAATATCTATAGTTTTAATTCTTTGATAGAAAATTGTATTTTTAATACCTTTAGGATAGATTGTTTCCAACATTTTTAAATATTGAATTTTTAATTCTTCTATTCTATTATTCAACTTTAATGAATCACCGGAAACTTTCAATAGGTACTGCGATTTTCTATTTACTATTTTGTCAATATACTCTTGATTTTTTTCATCTAATAAAGAATACGAATCCTTATCTGGAAAATAATAATTAGTTAATAATTCTCTGTTTATTACATAAGGTTTGATTGTAAAATCATGAAAAGCTCTATACCATGTCGGAGAACGCAAATTTATCCATTTCTCAATTTCAAATCTTGCTTGATATGGAAGATTTCGTAACCAACTAGCTGATGGCAAATAATATTGAAAATTCTTACTCTTAATACCTGGAATTGTTATTTTTCTCCCATCATCTGCTACTGTTTTATAAACTTTTTGAGTTAATAACTCTTTAATATTCTCAAAGTTTAAAGTAATTTTTGTTGTATCATCTACGTTATATTCCTGACTAGGTATATATTTTCTTAACCCGTTTATCAAATTAGCCCACTGATCTTCATAGTATTCATCCTTTAATAAATTCCCCAAAATAGTAATAACTCTAACTTCTTTTTGCTCAGCATCAGAAATTTTCAATGAATCAGCCAGTGCATACCATTCTAATTCATGTGTTAAATAATGCACTAAAGTTGAATCCGGCACAGTTAATACATTAAAATCAGCATCTTCATAATAAAACAAATTGAAAAATCCTTGTGACAAACTCACACGTGTATCTTCATTTATTTCTTCGTACGGAAGGTTCACCAAGTTATATCCATCCTCTTCAGTATATGAATCCAATGTATTTTTAAAATTTTTATATATTTCAGGAGAAATATAATCACTTGTTCTCAATAATTCTAAAGCTTTCCTTAATATTCCTTCACGTTTATGAATTTCTTTTGGATATTTTTCGAGAGCTTTCTTAATATCTTGCTTATCTTTAACAGGATTATATTTTCTCTTTTTTTTCAAATAAATGTAAATATTTATTCCTTTAATTAAGAGATATAAAAAAAGCAATGGCATTCCTATAGCCCACCCTAAAGCAGCGCTAATCGTAAAACTCAAAAAAGAAAAGCTCGATCCGATTAAAAGAAAAATAAAAATCAGTCCGAATACAAAAATCAAAGACCCTAACAAATCTGAAACTTTAAAATACTTTTCTAATTTACGACCATACTTCCCAAAATATACTTTATTAACGTAAAAGATACTAAACATGCCATGAAAAATAAAATAAGCCGCTAATATATTCAAAGGAATCATAATTGCAATTATTGGTAAAAAAACAATCGGCGGACTTAGAGCAGTCACCAACATTACTGAAAAAAAAGCATACAACAAAGTACTATACATGACTTTCTTTAAAAATATTTTTTGCTCTAGATTAAACTTCTCCATTGGATTTTTTTTATTTTTTTTTCTGTTATTGTTTATTAATTTAATTAATTCAATAAAACAAATAGAACAAAATATTGAAAAACAGATACTAAACATAACACTCGTAATAATACCCGTAAGAGAAAATAAAAGAGAAAAGCCAGCAGCAACAACAATGAAAACAACTGTTTTTTTAAATAAATTAGGAATGAGGTGAGCCCAAGACCTGAATCCATAAAATTTTGGATTTAAAAGTGAGATACCAATCACTTCTCTAAAAACTGCAATATATCCATCCCGTGATCCATAATTTTGTACCGGAATGTCACGTTTTTTTTGCCCTGTTCTTACAAAATGTTTAATACTCCCCTCATGTCCCGGATCTACTGCCATTTTTTTTCTTGGTCTTGTAATCATGTAGTACTTAAATATTCTAATAGTAAAAATAAAAAATAGTACACTGAAAATACATATTAAAATCACAGGATTAACAGCATTAAATAATAGTATTAAAGAAACCCCTGGTATTGTATTAAACAATAAAAAACCAAGTATGCCTGTAACAGCCAATGCAATCAAAAAACCCATTACTTTCTTATTATTAGGTATTTTTATAAATTCGCTGGTTTTCACTGTCTTAGAATTCAACTTATACACATCCGGATCAATCAACCTGAGTATAGATTTTTGCAGCCTTTGCCTTCTTAAAATAGGTTTTCGTCCTTTTTCATTATTCTTATTTTCATGTTCCTTTTCCCCATCACAAATAATAAAATAAATATGATTTATCACTTTTCGTATACTGGTTCTTCCCCATTCTCCCGCACCTTCACTTACATCCAAATAAAATTTATCTTCTAAAAATATGCCGTTTTCAAACGCAAATCGCATCATATCCATTTTTTCAATATTATTGAGATAAAAAATATTTGCATACAACCCTTTTTTCCCCCTATTCATTGTATAAGTAAAATTATTATTCGGATGTTTTTGAAGCGATTGTGTACGCTCAACTTCTTCCCAAAAAACCATTTGTTTCTTTAGATTTTCCCTAATATCATTTCCATTGTGACCTTTCATTTTTTGTAAAGATATCTCGCGAAAAAAATATCTCATTATCTCTTCAGATCCAATAGTTGGAATAACATCTTCTTCAATTAATGCATTCTCATATACAGTCTGCCAAACTAAATAATCAAGTGTACGAGTTGCAACATATCTTGTCTTCGACTTATCAGGAAGAACCTTATTAAATACTTGCTCACTCCAATGGGTTCCATTTTCAGGATTTTTATAATTAAGAAATGTGCTAAGTTGTGTATTACAGATTGCTTCGTACTCATTAAATGTTGCCCATAAAGCATCTTGAATCTTATCACGAGTAAAAATATTCCTAATTTTTTTAGTTTGTTGATATAAACTACCCCCCCTATTCTTAATTAAACCTTCAAGTATTTTTTTTTTTAATTTCTCTTTATTTCTTCCCTTCAATTTCTTAACAGGTTTTTCTCGCAACGCAATCAACCAACTTCTCTTACGTAAAAGCTCTTCTTTTGCACGCAATCTTTCCTCATGAGATAATTGTTCATCTCTTTCAACACCATCTAATTTTTTTAAAAAATCATGCCAAGTACCTTTAACATCATCCAAAATACTTATGTCCTGATCAACATCATCTCTATAATCAAAGAAAAATATTTCATTTGGCTTTTCACAAAATCTCTCACGTATTCTTTTCAAACATAATTGAGTAGATTTCTCATAAAGATTTTTCTCAATCTCAAAAACTTCTTCCAAAGCTTTTGCTAATACAACAACATCTTTATAATTGATCTCATCCTTTAGCTCCAATGAACTTGTTGCATGTTTTTGATATTTTGTTAAGCTGATGATTTTTTGCTTAAGTTTTAAGTTTTTATTTTGCCCATAAACTAAATCTGCAATCTCTATAAGTTTTTTAGGAATGCTTTTATCATTGTCCGTTAACTTTAAATCTAAACCTCTAATTCGATCCATTAAGTCTTGAAACCCTTTATAATAAGGATACAAAACACTTTTTTCAAATTTTTTTATGCCGTAAGTCTCAGACAATTCTTTTTGAACATTACCTTGATATATTATCTGGACAAAATCTTTTACGCCATGCTCTTCACTTGCAGCATATACATTAAAATCACAACTTTTACCTATTAGAATATCCCTTGCAATACTTTTGAAATTTGATTTGCAGTTTGGGTTATTAGCATTTTTATTTAGTTTGTAGTAAACGGAATTAATATCTTCTCGCGAACTTCCAAATAAGAATTTTTTTATATCATTTTTATACTTTTCTTTTATCCTGCCGGCACCATTAAAAAGTTTAGTCGTCAAATCCGGCACAATTTTTCTTAGAAACTCATAAATGATATACTCAACATTCTCATCGGTACTGTTATTTTTATAGACAAATTTATTACACAATTCTAAAAATGTCATTATGAATAACGTGTCCTCATATTCTTTTTCTAGTTTTTCTCTTAATTGCTTTATTTCATTGCTTTGCTTTTGATCACTTTCTTTATTTTCCAAAATCACAGAATATTTAATACGAAAGTTATCAATAATAGTTACAATTCTTTTTTCCGATATTAAGTTGTGATCAATTTTTGGAAAAAACTTTTTAAGTATTTTATTTTTCTCATCTGGATATTTGCCGTCAGTAGAACGTCTAAAGAATTCCTTGTAGTCAATTCCATCCAAATCAATAACAGAATCAACAATCTGCTTTTCGCGCCAGCTTGCAACATTTTTTTTCAATTCAGTAAAGAAGCTATTTCTTTCAGATGCTGCATATCCTTTTTTTATCAATTTTTTTTTGAGTTCATGCACTACTTTTTTATTAAAAGAAGGTTTACCGATATGAGAGGCAAGAGATAAAAAGTTATATTTACCTTTTTTTATTGGCACAGTATTAACAGCATATGAATGCTCTGCAAATTCACCATTTTCTAAACCAGCGCTATCACCCAAAACCCGCGCTGCTTGTCTCACAATCTGTTTTATGTAAATATCATCGTCTTGTAGTTTATCTATAATCGGAGATAATGTTTTATAAGACACACCTCTTACTCTTAAAAGCGTTTCCAGAATTTCCACATGAAATCCACCAACAACAAGAACTAGTGATTCCTTATTCTTCTGCATTATTTTTTTTGAAAATATTTCACTCCGTTTATTTGCCGCATTATAAAAAGATTGTACTACCTCTAAACACTTATTTAATTCTTCATTTTCTGAAAAATTTGGAAGCAACTTATTTATTGTTTGAAAAA
>JBHPKP010000025.1:0-11565 GCA_042566505.1 bacterium
TTTCATTTATCCCCCCATTTGCTTTGATTTATCCCCAAACCCGCGACGAAAAAGTAAGTATAGACGATAAAGCTATAAAAAAACCTCGCATTTATGGTATAATGTTGACGATAAAATCAAAATATTAACCAAACGAAGTAGTAAAATGATACAAAAAATAAGACGAAAAATTAAGCAAAAATTTAAAGCGGTGTTACCGTGTTGCCTCCCAATTCTTTACTTTTCGAGTAATTTTTAGTTATATATATAAACATTTTTTAAGACTATGGAGGCTATAAAAAAAATGAAAAAAATATTAGGAGTACTGTTTTTAGGAGTTTTTGTACTGAATGGATGTGTCTCAAAGCAAATTCGGAATTTGGATGAAACTTACACTGCTGCTTATGCTTCTTTTGTTATGGATGTTGAAATGACAGGAAATGATTATTTGGATGATCAAATAAACGAATGGCCAAAAAAAGCAATTGCAGAATATTATAAAAATGCTTTGCAAAATAAATTAAAAAATGTCGTACCATTTACAATACTTGATGAGAATATTGTAAAAAACATTGATTTAAAAAAGAAAAAACCAAAGGTACTAGGTTTTTTGGATAAGTTTAAAGCATCATCGGAAGAGAATCCGCATGAAGCAAAAGCTATAACAAAATCTTTTGAATTTAATAAAGTTTTATATAAAGAACTATTTCCATGGGATACAAAATTTGCATATGTATTTCCAGATAATTACAATACAGCACTAGCTCCAGATAGCAGTCATCAAATCCTAGCAATTTTCGAAGAAAGACCAGATATTGATTTGTTAATAATTTCAAAAATGAGAATAGTTATCAGATCTACAAAAAGTGGAACCAGCGGTTTTCTAGCCAAACTTGCAAAAGAACATTTAAACTGGCGAGTACTCAAGCCTTTTGTTTTAATAAATGTTGCTATAATAAACAAAAGAGGAAAAAAAAGCTATTCAACTATTATAGAGGAATATAATGCAGGTGTGCCAGAATTAGGTGTTGGTGAAAAAGGTGTTGTATTTAATACATTATTCTATCAATCTATTGACTCAGCAATAGACAATGTGGTTAATGATATTGATAAAAAATTTGCAACTTATGGAAAATAATTTATCAAAAGTTTTAAGCATTCTTTAATATAGGAGTATTATTCATGTTTACAAAAGATTTTTTCTCAAAATCAAACAATGGCAAAACAATGGTCGAAAAAATACTATCCAAACATGCAGGTAAAGTAGTCTCAAAAGGAGATTTAGCTATAGCTGAAATAGACTTTGCATTCGGACAGGATGGAACAAGCGCAATGATTATAGATGCATTCAACAATATGGAAGCTACCAAAGTTTTTGATCCGAAAAAATGCGCTATGATTATAGACCATTCAGCGCCCAGTCCGGTCATGGGAGTATCTGCAATCCACAAAAAAATTAGAGAATTCACAAAAAAACATGGAATTTTATTTTATGAAGGCGGAGAAGGCGTATGTCACCATTTAGTTCCGGAAAGAGGTCATGTTTCAGCCGGTAACTTGGTTATTGGAGCTGACTCGCACACATGCACATATGGAGCCTTAAATGCATGCTCAACCGGTATGGGTTCAACTGATGTTGCAGCAGGCATGATTGCAGGCAAAACCTGGTTCAAAGTACCTGAAACCATAAAATTTGTATGTAATGGCAAACTTTCAAAAGGTGTATATGCAAAAGATCTTATATTATTTCTAATCGGACAAGTTACAGCAGATGGCGCAACATATAAAGCATGTGAATATGTCGGCGAAGCAATCAATGACCTATCGATCGAAGGACGTTTCACAATTTGCAATATGGCAATTGAAATGGGTTCAAAATTCGGAATTATGAATGCAGACAAAAAAACTGAAGAATGGCTAAAAAAACATACATCACAAGAATTTATACCTGTTTTTTCAGATGATAATGCAGAGTATGAAAAAGTGTATGAATTTGATGTATCAAACCTTGAACCGCAAATCGCAAAACCACATACAGTAGATAACATATGTCCAATATCCGAAGTAGAAGGAACTGAAATTTCAGAAGCTGTACTTGGCACATGTACAAATGGTCGGCTTGAAGATTTGGAAGTTGCTGCAAAAGTTTTAAAAGGCAAAAAAGTGAATAAAGATGTTCGAATGGTAGTTGCACCTGCATCAAAAGATATTTTATTAAAGGCTATGGAAAAAGGCATCATGCAAACTTTAATAGAAGCAGGCGCTGTACTTGTTGCGCCGGGTTGCGGACCATGTGTTGGAACACATAATGGGGTACCCTCAGTCGGAGAAAATGTAATCTCAACAGCTAACAGAAATTTTAAAGGCAGAATGGGTAATCCCGATGCATTCATATATCTTGGTTCACCTGCAACGGTTGCAGCAAGCGCAATTGAAGGCAAAATCACAGACCCAAGAAAATATATTTAAAGAGGTGTAAAAATGATATTAGAAGGAAAAGTACACAGATTTAAAAAACCGGACGGAAATGATAATGACATTAATACAGATTACATAATTTCAGGTCGTTATAAATTCAAGTGTGAAGATTATAATGAACTTGCAGCACACGTAATGGAAGACCTTGATAAAGATTTTTATTCAAACATCACAAAAGGTGATTTCATAGTTGCAGGCAGAAATTTTGGATGCGGCTCTTCTCGTGAGCAAGCTCCGATTGCAATAATTTATGCAGGTATCTCAGCAATTATTGCAAAATCATTTGCTCGCATATTTTTCAGAAACGCCTTTAACAATGGTCTGCCTCTTATCGAATGTGATACTGATAAAATCGAGCCAGGGGACAAACTAAAACTTGATCTGGAAAAAGGTGTAATCGAAAACATTACCAAAAATGAAACAATCCAAGTCAATCCAATCCCACCTTTGATGCTGCAGCTTCTCAATGACGGTGGGCTTGTAAATCATTTCAAAAAAAATAAAGGATTCAAAGTATGAGTTATAAAATTACGTTAATCCCAGGCGATGGAATAGGACCGGAAATTACAAATGCAGCTAAGCAAGTTTTGGAAGCTGCTGGAGTTGACATTGACTGGAACGAGCAAGAAATCGGTCAAATAGCATTTGAGAAAATCGGTAAACTCATTCCAGAAAGTGCACTCGAATCAATCAAGCAAAACAAAATCGCATTAAAAGGACCTTGCACAACACCAATCGGTAAGGGATTTCGAAGTGTAAATGTATACTTAAGAAAAGAATTTGACCTATATGCATGTTTAAGACCTTCTAAAAATATGCCTGGTGTTCCATCTCGATATGAAAACCTGAATCTAGTAATAGTACGTGAAAATACCGAAGATTTATATGCAGGAATTGAATTTGAAAAAGATTCCACTGAAACAAAAAAAATTATCGAACTTTCAGAAAACACAATAAAATCAGATTCTGCAATAAGCATCAAAGCTATCTCTGAATCAGGAACAAAACGCATTGTAGAGTTTGCATTTGAACATGCAAAAAAAAATAATCGCAAAAAAGTAACAGCTGTTACAAAAGCTAATATAATGAAAGCAACTGATGGTTTATTTCTCGAAGTAGCTAAAGAAGTTGCAAAAAACTATTCTGACATTGAGTACGATGAAAAACTTATCGATAATTTATGCATGCAGCTTGTTGTGAATCCAAATCAGTTTGATGTCATGGTGCTTCCGAATCTTTATGGCGATATAGTTTCTGATTTATGCGCAGGGCTCGTCGGCGGCCTTGGACTAGCGCCCGGTGCAAACATTGGAACCAGCAGCGCAATATTTGAACCGGTCCATGGCAGCGCACCTGACATCGCAGGTCAAAACCTTGCCAATCCAATTGCAATGATTCTTTCAGCATGTATGATGCTTGATTATCTTAACGAGAAATCTAAAGCCAGCCAAATCCGTGATGCAATCAAAAAAACTCTTTCGTCCGGAAAAGCTAATACAAAAGACCTTGGCGGAAATGCAAAGACAAGTGAGATAACGCAAGAAATAATCAACAACTTCTAGCAAAGGTATCTCCATGAAATTTATTCCTCTTCAACAAACTAACGAAATAATAAATATATCGAATTGGCAAAACATAAAACCGTATGAAGAAGGCTCAAAACCTAAGCAAGAGCTTTTTTCTCCGAAAAATGTTCTCAATCAAAATATTCAACCAAATCATCGCTATATTAATAAGTACTCAACCACAATACATGATAAAAAACATAGAGAACAGTTTTGGATAGAAATATTTGCATATTATTTTGCAGCACTAATCGACATCAAGGTTCCAAAAACTTTTCTATCAATCGATAAAGATAAAAAAAATGGCGCTTTAACAGAATGGTTTTATCTCGATAGAATCTTACTTAATCTAGCATTCAAAATTAGCAACGAACAAAAATTAAGCTACAATGAAAATATTATATTTATTGATGATTATATATCCGGATACAACTTCATGAATGCTAAAATTGAAAATTTCGATATGAAAAAAGGAACTAAACATAATTTACAAACTCTATTTGATATTATGAAAGATGAAAAAGTTGATAATTGGCTTGAATTATGGATTAAATATTTTGTGTTCGATAGTTTGATAGGCAATACAGATAGACATCAAGATAATTGGGGAATTTTATATTGCAAGGATCAACGATTCTTATCTCCAGCTTTTGATAATGGTACCAGTATGGGATATGAAATACTTAACAATAACCTTCACAAGTTTAATGACAAAGAGAATTTAATAAAATATATTAATAAAGGTTATCATCACATAAAACTATCGCTTAATTCAGACAAACACATCAATCATATAGAACTTGTTAAATATCTCTTAGAACATTACCCAAAACAAACAAAATCAATTTGCTTACAAATTTTATCTTTTAGTCGAGAAAATATTGAAGAAATCTTAAATTATTTGGTACAATTCAAAACAATAATACCTTTAACAAATGAAAGAGCAGAATTCATGTTAAAACTTATTATTAAAAGAAAAGAAATCCTAATGGAGCTAAGCAATGAATTTAATTAAGCATACAATGGAACCAACCAGATTACTCTTAACTTGGAAAGATAAAGCAAACAGCCGATTACTTATTATTGCAGAAATTTTACGAGAAAATGATAATGCAAAATTAACCTATCTGGCATCAACAGAGGATTTTAAGAAAGCTCAAGAAAATGGATTTAAATATTTTCCAGCATTTCCTGATATTAATAAAATACATACAGTAAATGTTATGGAAATTTTTAGCAGAAGGATACCTCCTAAGCAAAGAGAAGATTATAATGAATTCTTACAAGAAATAAGGCTTCCAAAAGATGTGAATATCTCAAATTTTGCATTACTTGGTTATTCTGAAGTAAAACTTCCAAGTGATGGATTCGCAATCATTAATCCTTTTGACAACGTTGAATCAAATATTGAATTTCTTACTGAAATTGCCGGATTCAGACATTATCCTAAAGCAGTTGAAATGCTAAATGAGGATGAACTACGAATTTCTTTGCCAGTAAATATTGAGATTGAAGATACTAATAAATACGACAAACTAGCAGTAAAAGCAATGTTGAACAATGAAAAAATTGGCAATATTAATAGAGTACAAAACAAAGCTTTTAGAAGATGGATTCATAAGCACAAAAAAATATCTGCCCAAATAGAAAAAATCAATGGAACTCCGGAAAGACCAAGCATTATTCTTTTTATCAAAGTAGAAAATTAGTGAATTGTCGGGCGCACCAAAAAAAACCACCCAACACATTAAGTGCCGGGTGGTTTTTATTTTGTCTAATTAAAATTGTCAAAATCTTATGCTAATACTTTTTCACCGTTCAAAATCTTTTCAGCTTCTTCTCTATATGCGTCCATTACATATGGAATACCAGAAACTTTCGCAGCTTCTTCAGTTAGTGTCATAATATCCTTTCTAGAAATTACAGGAATACTAAAATTTCTACTGCCAGCCATAAGCTGCTGCATACCAACTTGAATTTTCTGAGAAAAAGAATAAATACCAAGCGCTCCAAGAGGGATGTCTTTAATATCTTTTCCATATTTATCCAATAATTCCTCGTAACATACAAAAATTTCTTCAGTTGTTGTTCCAAATTCGGAAATACTCTTTGGTAAATCATTACTATCTATCCAGCTTTGAATATTTTTTCCAACCATACCCGGAATCATAAGAGCTCTACCCATACATACAGCTTTTGTGTATGGCGCGCCCATTGCCAAAACTTTAAACACATGATCTTCCGATGAGAATCCGCCGGCTATTGCTAAATCCGGAACTCTCATACCTTTTGCTTCCAGCTTCTGCGCAAATTCATATGCTAATGATTGAATATAAAATGTTGGGATACCCCACTCTTCCATCATTCTCCATGGACTCATACCTGTTCCGCCAGGTGCTCCATCGATTGTCAACAAATCGATCTTTGCAGTAGACGAATATCTGATAGCCATTGCAAGTTCCTGCATGGAATATGCGCCAGTTTTCAAAGTAATTCTTTCATATCCTAAAGATCTTAATCTTGAGACCTCTTCCATAAATGATTCTTCAGTTACAAAACCAAGTCTTGAATGACGTTCGAATTCTTTAAGTGAACGAACTTTAAATGCTTCTTGGTTTGCATGTACTGTTGGATCAGGTGTTACAACATAGCCTCTCTTTTTTAGTTCAAGCGCTCTATCTAAACTTTTAACTTTTATCTCACCACCAATACATTTTGCGCCCTGACCCCATTTAAGTTCTATTGTTTTAAGGTCATGTTTTTCGCGTAAATATTCTGCTACACCAAGTCTAGTATCTTCCACATTCATCTGTACAAGAATTTCACCATAACCTTCATGAAATTTTTTATATGTATTAATTCTTCTATCCATTTCAGGCGATTCTATTACTTTACCGTCTTTATTTATTTTAAGTTCCGGGTCAATTCCACAAACATTTTCGCCGCATACAAGCGTTACACCTGATATAGCTGCGCCAACTGCAAAGTGTTCCCAATTTTTTCTAGCTATTTCAGTTGAACCTAACGCACCTGTAAAAATCGGCACTTTCATTTTAACTTTTTTATCCCAACCGTATTCTGTTTCAGTACTTACGTCCGGAAAAGTACAAGTATCAGGACCCGGAATTACGCCATCAGGTAAACCTTTTGCACCTTGCGCATAACCTTGGATTGACAAATGCGAATAATCTACCGGATAATCTTTATCACCTCCGGCTGTTACATCACCGAATGGACCCGGATAAATTACTTCGCGTCCTCTGAAAGTCGCTTTAAAAATTTCACAGTTTCCACGACACCCGTCTACGCATCGTGAACATAGTCCAGAACATGGAACAATACTTTTTGACCTATTAAATGTACGCGTTGCATCATTACCATTTGGTCTTTGCAAATTCATATTTAATCCTCCTTTGTTTATTTGTTTGATCCGACTACTTCGTCAAATTCAGATGACACCATTGTCAATCTTCTGGAAAAAAACTATTTTTAGGATTATATATTTATTTAATATAATACGGAAGAAATAATTTTTTGAAGACTTTTAGAATGTTTTTTTATGATTTTTGCAGTTTTTTGGCGTTTTTTTTCAAGAAAATAGCTAATATTACATAAACTTACTAATTTACACTATTTACATTTAGACAAAAAAAATCAGGAATGACAATATAAAGCAGTAATAGACATGGGGGGAGAAAGCTATTAACAACTTTTGTGTCATTCCTGATATATTTCTGATTTCATTAAATACCATACACTATTATTATAATACAGCTAGTAAAAAAATTGTAAAGTTTTCATAAATATCTCTAGCAATATTTTTTTCACAATGAACCACCAAATAGAGTATTACATTATACTCCAAATGAAACAAAAGTAAACAATCCCTAAAATTAGAATAATATGGTTTAGAAAAAATAAATTACAACTTTATCGTTTATACTTACTTTTTCGTCGCGGATTTAGGGAGTAATAATTTTTGCAAGAATTGTTTGAGCTGCAATCTTGCCCATACCCATAGCCTCAATAACCGTGCCTTCGCCCCCAACGATATCTCCGCCTGCAAAAACATTTTTTATTGAAGTTTCCATTGTTTCAGGATTCACAACCACATCAAAATTTTTATCTATCTCAAGGTTATCTGTAACACTGGTTAAAAGTCTATTAGGTTTTAGTCCAACTGCCATGATCACAAGATCAGAACGTACACTTTCATTACTTCCTTCGATAACAACTGCTTTTTTTCTACCATTCACTTTATTTTCACTCAATTCGCATTTGTAAAAATCTAAACTTTTTACATAACCAGATTCATTTCCATTTATTTTTTTTGGCTGAAGTAAAAATTTAAACCTAACTCCTTCTTCTTTAGCATGATGCAGCTCAAGCTGACGTGCTGGCATATATTCTTCACTCCGTCGATAAATCACTGTTACGTTCAACTCCAAACCATTCAACTTTTGCAGCCTAACAGCACAGCGCGCAGCATCCATTGCAGTATTCCCGCCACCAATCACAACAACTTTTCTGCCGATATTTATTGGCGTGTGATACTGTGGAAATTTGTAAGCCTGCATCAAATTTATTCTTGTCAAAAATTCATTTGCAGAATATACATTGCACAAGTTTTCACCCTCTACTCCTAAAAACGATGGCTCGCCTGCTCCAAGCCCCAAAAATATAAACGAATATCCTTCTGCAAAAAGTTCTTCAATTGATAAGTTTTTTCCAATGATAAAATTAGTTTTTATTTCAACTCCCAAAGTTTTTAAATTATCAATTTCATAATCTAAAATATTTCTTGGAAGCCTAAACAGTGGAATTCCATAACGCAGCACTCCACCTGTTTTATGCAAACTCTCGAACATGACAACACTCACACCCGCTTTTGCAAGTTCACCTGCAGTGCAAATTCCTGCAGGTCCGGATCCAACAACAGCTACTTTTTTATTTTCAAATTTTTTCTGTTCACTCCTCATTGCACCATTAAAACTCGACGCCTTGTCACCAACAAAACGTTCTAAAAATCCAATGTTTATAGCTTTTTCAGATGAGCAGTTTGCATCCTTTGGGGTTAAAACACACACTTTTCTACATTGATACTCTGCAGGACAAACTCTGCCGCAAATTGATGGAAAATCATTCTTATCTTTGAGTGTTTTATAAGCAGCTTGATAATCTTTTTGCGTAAGTTCAAAAATAAATTTTTTAATATCAATATTTACAGGACACCCTTTTATACATGTAGGATTTTTGCACTGCAAACATCTTGCAGCCTCTTTTAATGCTTCTTCCTCAGTATAGTTTTGTACAACTTCATCAAAACTATTTATTCGTTCATTTTTATTTAACTCTTTTGGTTCAATTATTTTTTCCACAATTATCCTCGTAATTTACAAACATGATTTTCTTTATCACAATACATGTCATTTCTCTTTTTCAGTTCCTGCCAATTAACCTCAAAACCGTCGAACTCCGGACCGTCAATACAAGTAAACTTTGGCTTCCCGGAAATCGATACCCTGCAGCAGCCGCACATTCCTGTTCCATCGAGCATAAGACTATTTAATGAAACCATTGTTTTTATTTTACTACTTTTGGTTATGCTAACTACTTTTTCCATCATAACAATAGGACCAACTGTATAAACCAAATCATATTTTTTCAATTTCAATTGTTTTTCCAAAATATCCGTTGTGAAACATTTTTCGCCGATTGACCCATCATCTGTACAAATAAATAATTTGTCTGCAATCTCCCCTAACTCTTTATCTGAAAATAATAATTCTTTATTTTTTGTACCTATAACTATTTCAACATAATTACCAATTTCTTTAAATGCTTTTGCAACAGGATCTATTTCAGCAATCCCAACTCCACCTGCAACCAAAATCACATTCCCAAATTTCTCAATATGAGTAGCTTTGCCTAGCGGTCCCACTATCGCATATAAATTATCCCCAACTTCCAGTTTTTCAAGAAGCTGTGTGCTCAATCCCAAAACCTGGAAAATAACATCTATCGAATTATTATCGTGATCCACTATTGTCAAAGGAATGCGTTCGCCATTTTCAGAAACCATAAGTGAAACGAACTGCCCGGGTTTTGCTTTTTTTGCAATATGAGGACATTCGATTTTCATGTTCACAATTTTATTGCCTTGACACTCACACAAAATTTGTTTATTTAATATTTTCATTGCATGCTCCTGTAAATGTTTAAGTTAACAATTATAATACAAGAAAAAGGAAAAAAGAATCAAGTTAACACTTGATGTGACTAACACAAACTCTTTCATACGAAGAATTGCAGTCGTTCCTGCGTCACTTAAACAAATATTACTCTTATGTTTTTTTCAAATTCCTGTTACAATAAATTATGAAAAATCTAAAAAAGTTTTTTATCTTAATAATTTTACTGACCATATCCACAAATTCATTTGCAAAAGATTTATTAATTTCGATTAATATAAAGCTTCAAAAACTTTACGTAAAATCAAATTCTAAGATATTAAAAACTTATCCTATCTCTAGTTCAAGGTATGGAACCGGTTCGGAATCCGGCAGCAATAAAACACCGCTTGGCATGCATAAAATCTTTAGAAAAATTGGAAACAATGCTCCAATCGGAACAATTTTCAAGGCACGAAAAAACACAAATAAAATTGCAAAAATCTATACAGATGCAGTTGATATTGAAGAAGACTTTGTAACTACAAGAATCTTGTGGCTTACCGGAGCAGAAAAAGGAAAAAACACCAATTCAAAAAGTAGATTTATTTATATTCATGGAACACCTGAGGAAGGACTAATCGGAAAACCTGCATCACATGGCTGCATTAGAATGAAAAATAAAGATGTTATCGAATTGTTTAAAATAGTGGATAATAATACTAGTGTTTATATATTTTAATTGTATAAAAACATAAGATAAGTTATTATTTAAATTAACCTAAAAAAGGAGTGTTCCTTTGGATACTACAGAAAATAAAAACGATACAAAAACTTTAGACTATAAGATACACAGGGTAATAGCATATACTTCTATGTTCTCTGTTATACTTTCTAATTTTATTAAATGGACATCTCTTATAGTAATCATTTATTTTATACATAAATCGATATTCTATTTAAGCGGGAAAACTGCAGATGCAAACATACTTATAAAAGTATTAGGGAATATCAATATTAAAACCAAAATTGCTTACTCATTTGGATTTGTTGGAGTATTATACGGTTATCTACAAAGAAAGCTTAGAAAAGATAAAGTAGCAGAACTTGCTGATCGCAATAAACAATTAGAAAAAATAATACACAATAATCGATCTTCAAGCAAATTAACTCCCTTAGGAAACACTAGAAAGGAGGATGCATATGTCTGAAATGTTAACAATTAATGCATTAATAAATTTACTGGTTTTCGTTTTAATTTGGATAGTTTTTTATATATTATGGAAAGATTATGCTCTTGATAAATACAGACAAGAAGTTTTCTCCATAAGAGATAGACTTTTCGATATAGCCACCACTAATTCATCAAATTT
>JBHPKP010000026.1:0-11324 GCA_042566505.1 bacterium
CAAGAAGAGATTGTCGATGTATTAAATGAAATAATAGGCACTCGTTATAAAGAACATAAGAATAGATTTTTTGTTTGTGAAGACAACAAAACAAAAGAAATAGAAATACTGTTTGAACCGCCAACACTAGAAGAAAAAATAAAAGACTTTGAAATGCTACAAAAATTAGGAAATGCCCCTCTGGGTTTTGGCAACTATGGTAAAGTTTGGGAAGTTTCTACGAGTAAAGGTTCTCCTGCTGGTGTAATTAAAATAACAGATGACATAGAAGGTAAAGAAATCGAAATCATGAAAAAACTAAAAGGAACTCCTTATGCTGCCCAAATTGAAGAATCTCATGTTGGTGATAGAGAAACATTCATCCACATGCCAAAATATATGACTTTTAAAGAAGTTCTTGATGAATCTAAAGGAAACATAGACTTTCAAAAAATAGTTGATGAACTAGTGGATGGGCTGAAACAAATACATGCTAAGGGCATTGTTCACCGGGATATAAAGCCGAGTAATATTATGTTTGAAAGAATAACAGAGCCTAACGGAACAATAAACTATAAACCTATTTTTATTGATTTTGGTATAAGCGAATATTTAAAAACGGATTTTGGATTAGTTCTTGCAACAGCGGGGTCACCTGGCTTCATGGCTCCGGAATGTATTTATGACGATCTGATACAAAAACATGGATTGGATATACTAAAAAAAGCTGATATTTGGTCATTGGGTATGACAATTCTTAATTTATTTTATGAAAAAAACCAATCATTATTAAGTAATAATGCGCAAATAAAGAATGACTTTGAAACGTTACCTTATCAAGTTAGACAGTATGGTCTTTCTCAAGCTTTGCAGACTTTTGTCAACAACCTTGTTGAAAAGATTTTTAAAAACAACCAAAACCCTACTTTAAAGAATATGGTAAAGGGTATGGGTATGATGCTGGATGTAAATCCTATAGAAAGAGATTTTTCAAAGATGTTAACCGGGAAAAATAATAAACAATATCAATTACTCGAAAGGGTGGAACAAGGTAGTTCAGGAATAGTTTATAAAGCACAGGCATTAGATACAGGTGAAATTGTAGCAGTAAAGGTATTTTATAATGAAGCGGAGAGAGATATTGAGAGCAAAAATATGCAAGCGTTTAATAGTGATTATATAGTCAAATATATAGATGAAGGAACTTATCGAAATAAAAATGAAGAAATGTCTTTTGTTGTAATGGAATGGTGTAATGGTGGAGACTTGTTCGATTTTAATAGAAACAATTATAATGTTCCATTAAAAATTTTATTCCAGGTACTCCATGGTCTCAATATTATTCATCAAAAAGGTTTCGCGTATATAGATTTAAAGCCAGAGAATATGATACTAAGCAATGGCGTAGTAAAACTTAGTAACATGGCTAGTTTGAGAAAAGAAATAAACCCAGAAGATATCCTTAATACCTCAAAAGAATTCCAACCACAAATAGGAGATAAAGATAAGAATTTAGAAAGATTACAACAAAGCGACATATACAGCGTTGGGATGATATTACTTGAGTGGCTTTTTCCATTACCACAGGTGCAGAATGAGCTGAACACTTTATTAATAAACGATCAAAAACTATCCTATTTTATACGTGGAGATATGAATGTGAGACGTCAAATAGTGACCGATTTAATCGAGGCTTTCAAAGAAGGATCTCGTCAAATGAGCCTCGAGATATCCCTCATAATCCGCTGCTTTATGGCTTTCATAGAGCCTGAGCATCCGCAAAGCATTAAAAGCATAGATGAGATAATGAATGATCCGGTTTTTGCTACTGACGGGGCGGATGAGAGGAAAGAGGATGGGAGCAATGCTAGCAATTCAAGTGCACCTTCACTATCAAGTGCAAGTTCAAGTTTAGTCCCAACTTTAAGTCTTTTGGATAGTTCATACGCAAGTAATACAGAGTCATCAGTAAGCCAAGACCCAGGACCACCGAAGCGCCGAATAGCTCCAGGACCGCGGGTGTCATCACTATCAGACGCAAGTTCAAGTTCTGACTCAGAAGATGAGGGACTGAATTTATCCGCTCTAGAAAACGCAAAAATACCCGAAGGGAGAATCAGAGGCAAAAACAAAATAGAAGTCGAAATTGATGACAAAAGCACAATGCAAATAACAACAAAAAAGGAACTAAACCAAGGTACATATGGCTTTGTATTTAAAGCTTCAATAGATGGAGATCCCAAAGAATATGTGCTTAAAAGAATCAAAGCAACAGATGATGATGAGATAGACAAGGTAATCAATGAAATAAAATTATTGCGAAAACAAGCCGCTAATCCATTTATTAGCAAAATTATAAGCACTTTTTATATTAAGAATGCTTCTGATGATGAAGAGATTGATATTTATATTCTCATGCCAAAGTATCTTGAATTGGGAGAAGTATTATGGAAGTTAGCTAATAAAGAAAATAACAAAGGATATGCTTTTATTTGGGATTTTGTTTCTAGGCTGTTAGAAGGTTTAGCTTCATTACATGCTAGCGGCATTTTTCACAGAGATATAAAAGTAGGGAATAATATGTTCAAACAGAATGGTGATCTGATTTATATTGATCTGGGTATAACTGAAGACACTCGAGATCCTGAAAAGACTCAAAATTGTGAAATATATTCATTCCAAGGTACGCCTGAGACTATCGCACCTGAGCTTATCCCGGCAAGAGATCTAAGCCAAGAGGATGCTGCGGAACTTCTACCAAAAGCTGATGTGTGGTCATTGGGTATAACAATATGTTACGTTTTGCAAAGTTTAGATTTAACCAACCAAACGCCACCATCATGTTTGTGCGCTACAGATATGCTTTATGAAAATGAAGAGAAGCGTTTCGTTAAATTCGAAGAGGAGCCTAGTCTCGTGCAAAGGAGTAAGGATATAACTGTAAACACGAATCTTTTAAAAGAGAATGTCAGTGCTTTTCTTGAAAGTGTTGAATGGCAAAAGATACGAAATGGTAGGGTTTTAAAGAAACTGCTTTTAAGTATGCTTACGGTTGATTATGAGTGGCGTTCGGATATAAAAAGCTTGCTTATGCAAAAGAGCCTATTAGACAGATACGAGCAGGGAGCTTTAAAACCTTTTGATGCCGAAGAAAAAAACGTAGAGCCCCCCTTAAAACCTTTAGCCTTAAAATGGGCAGTTATAAATGATAGAAAAGACATAGTATTAAGTTTTTTGCAAAGCGTTGATGAAAAAGAAAGAAATGCGATTATAAACATGCAAGATAGTAACGGTAACACAGCGATGCACTATGCAGCAAGTCTCGGAAACCCTGAGATTATTCAAATCCTTTTGGATTATGGCGCAGATATGACTTTGGTAAACAAAGAAGATGCAAGCGCATCTGATTTAGCGAATTCACAAGAGACAAAAAATATGATCATTAAAAAAGCCATGGAGCTACCGGAAGGCGCTATAATAGAGGGCACTGGTGATGGAGATGCAAAAGAACCTAGAAAGTATAAAATATTGAAAAAAGCACAAGAAGGTAGTCAAGGAATAGTTTATAAAGCACAGGCATTGGATACGGGTGAAAATATCGCAGTAAAGGTATTTTACAAGAAGTCAGACAGAGATATTGAGAGTAAAAATATGC
This sequence comes from bacterium, assembly GCA_042566505.1. Lineage (GTDB taxonomy): Bacteria > RUG730 > RUG730 > JBDRED01 > JBHPKP01 > JBHPKP01. The sequence goes on from JBHPKP010000026.1 coordinate 3,635, forward strand.
AAAAGTTTAATAGTGACCATATAGTTGAATATATAGATGAAGGAACTTATCGAAATAAAAGCAGAAATTGTCCTTTTATTGTAATGGAATGGTGTGATGGTGGAGACTTGTTCGATTTTAATAGAAACAATTATAATGTTCCATTAAAAATTTTATTCCAGGTACTCCATGGTCTCAATATTATTCATCAAAAAGGTTTCGCGTATGTAGATTTAAAAAAAGAAAATATTTTGCTTCACAATGGTCAAGCAAAACTCGCAGATATGGCTAGTGTGAGACAAAAAACAAAGGATGGTGAATACTTCCCAAGGACAAGACTAAATCAACCGGAAACACTTTTATCAGGTGGTGATTTTGATTCACAAACCCTACAGCGAAGCGATATATATAGTTTTGGAACTTTGCTTTGGGAATGTTCCACGAAGGCAAGAGAAGCAGCACAAAGAATATTGAAACAAAGTGGTAAAAATCTACATGATGGTGAGAATATATACTATTGTGTAGATTCACTGATAACCAAACAACTCACTAAGCCTATACAAGATCCCCTGCTTTCCCTAATAGTCCGCTGCTGGATGGCATTTGAAAAGCCATATCATCCGCAAAGCATTAAAAGCATAGATGAGATAATAAATGATCCGGTTTTTGCTTCTGCCGGGGCGGATGAGGGGAAAGAGGATGGGAGCAATACTAGTGCTAAAAGAAGACGATGTGCTTGCTCGCTAAAGCCACAATCACCACAAATAAACGCTAGACAATTGGGACGGAGAACACAATCAGACACGGTACTATTAGGCCCCTCTAAAGGATCCTCCCAGGTAAAGATGGCTCAATGGCCCCCAATATCAGGGTCGCCATCAAACGCAAGGTCAAGATTCCTCTCGGGTTTAAGTTTATCGAGCAGCCCAAGCATAAGTGATGAAGAAAAAGAGAGACTAGATTCATCAGATCCATCAACAAGAATACAATGCCTACGATTGACGAAAAATAAAGTTCCACATTACAGCTCATTAAAACATGCATTTCCAAGTTTATCGAGACAGGATTCTTGGGGAACAGTGGTTACCGAACCGGATTCAAGCTCTCTTTATTGTGAAACAGTCACCATTCAAGGTAACGAAGTGAAACTAGGAAAACCGATAGCTAATGGTTCAAATGGTATTGTCTACAACGCTTTCATAACCAATGATTCAACTAAATATGCGGTGAAAAAAATTAAACTTCCTTGTGCCCCTAAAGAAAGAGACAAGGCAAAAATCAAAATCGAAAACGAAATCACGATCATGCAAAGACTAAAAGACCAACAGTGTCCTTATATTGCCCAAATTGAAGGGTATCATTTTGATGAGAAAGCGGGCATAGCATATATCCTCATGCCAAAATATAGGACTTTTCAAGAAGTTCTTGATGAATCTAAAGGAAAGATAGACTTTCAAAAGATTGTTTTCGAGCTATTTAAAGGACTAAGAGTAATGCATGATAAGGACATTTTTCATCGGGATCTAAAACCGGAGAATATTATGTTTGATGATAATGGCGATCCAATATACATTGATTTTGGTTATAGCACAAATTTGGAAAGTACCTTTCAAGAATACCTTTACTCAGATGTCGGAACACCTATATATTTGGCACCTGAACTTTGGCCATTACAAAAGTGCTTAAAACCTGATGCATCAAATATTTTAGGACGAGCTGATCTGTGGGCATTGTATTTGACGATTCTTGAATGGAGTATGGAACTGTATGGGGCAAAAAACCAAAGAGACTCTTTCATAGAAAAGAGAAAAATAATAGTAAGTGAATTACTAAAAGATAAAAATATTGAGACAAATGTAGCAAAGCTAAAAAAACTAGTCGAAGACACTATCAATAGTTATTTTAAAAACATCAAACCAGGGGATCTTAGTGATCCATTAAACCAAGAACGTTTCATGCAAGCCTTGGAGACAATACAACAAACTCTGTATGCAGTCAGCGAATATAAAGAGCCATGCAAACTGTCAGACATTTTAGATAAATTCCAAAATGCCAAAGATAAATACATACGAGCTATTTCAAAGACTAGCATAGAAATTCGATATGATAGTAGCAACTTAAGTGAAGCTAAGCAACCTTTGGAGCAACTGAAGAAAATTCTTAAAGGGTTAGAAAAAAGTGTTGAAATAAAAGTGATATCGAATCCAGAATTGACAGTAGCTGCTCGTATCACGGCCCCTGGCGGAGCAGTGTTTGGAATGAGAAATAACGGGCAAATCTATATTGTATCAAAACAACAACTACCAACGGATATTTATACTAGTGAGGAATTACGTGATTATAATATTGGATTGGGTTTATCCACTCTTCTTAAGCTTGTACTTAAAGTAATAAACGTTTCCAGTTTCCAAGACTTATTTTTTGGCAATCACGAGTCTGGATTATCGAAATTCCTTAATCTCACACTTGATAAATCTATAAAAATCGATACTATGTTACAAATGTTGCGACAGGATAACGAAGTGTTACCGGAAAAAATCCGAAGCATTCTGATGGCAGCTTAAAACAGTTGTAAGTTATAAGTTGCAACTTTATAGCCTCGTACAATGAGTACGTATTAAAGAACAACAAGCCCGTTAGATATGAAATTATCTCACGGAACAAACGAAGTATGTTAGACAGCTAATTGTGCAAAACGTATGGTTTGCAGTTCTTGAATTTTATTTTGGCTTACTTGTTTCTTATTCAAAAGATTTTCTATCTTAAACAACCTTCCGATTGCACCTACCGGTAATTTCTTCCCATCTTCAGTCGTAAATAAGTTCGATACTGCTACTTGCACACATCCGATTAAATCGCTTTCCTCTATGCTTTGAAAATCAAGAGCTGAATAAGGTGAGATTCTTGTCTCACCTGTTTGCATATCCACCTCATGTACAAATCCATCAGGCGCGCCTATAACCAAAAACCTGCCATTTTTTATGCCTAGTATACCAGTAGGTGTTGAACCAGAAGGCAGTCTATGCGTTAGCCCAACAGGGCTAGGATTGCTTGGATCTCCCAAAAAAGATAGCACAGCATCGACTATCCCTGCAGGCAATTTCCTATCATCACCTAACATATATTTTAAGCTCACCTTCTGGTGTGCTGCTTCTTTCACACTATCAATTTCACGTTGTTTAGCGTAAACAACATCCATAGCGCCCCTAGAATTTAAACCTTCCAGTATCCCTTCGCTAATATTGTCTAGCCTCGCTCCATTTTCCATTAAGAAAAATACTAGTCTCTTATAATATTCTTTAAAAAATTCATCTGGTTCACAAATATACGCTTCAAGAACCAACTGTAATGGCAGTTTACTATCAAAAGAACAAGGAAACACGCGAGGATCAACTCCTGCTTCAATCAAAAGCTTAATTATATTCTCATAGGGCTTTATTTTTTCCCTTGATCGATCTAGATTTTTTTCGTCTTCTGTTTCTTCTTTTACTCTTGAGACAACATCTATGCATCCTTGTACAGTTGAAGTCAATGGCGCGGAAGTTGCAAGTAAGAAACATTGTTTTGTTTGTAAAATTTCTTTTACTGCACTTATACATCCAGCTCTGCAAGCTTTATCAAGTAAATCTTTATAATCACCCTCTATAGACCCCTGCTGCTTAAAATCAACATTTAAACCATACTTCCTGTTTATCCTTCTTATATTATCTATGTTGTTACTATTCATAAATCTTTCATAGAAATATTTATAAACCATGGCAAGACAAAATAGCGAACCTATACAAATCCATAAAGTCCCTGGAATACTCAGACCCAAAAGGACCATTGTGCCGCCACAAACAAACAATAATAGTGTTAGCACAGTTATCCCATTTGCTATTTTATTTATTTTTTTTAATATTATTCTTCTCTTATCTTTGCCAAATTTTTCATCCATATATGGAAATCTAGTGTATTTTTTGCCCAAATCTGGCTGCCTAAGCAGCGCTATTTGGTGCGCTAGCTCAGCATCTTGTTCTTGCGGGTTCAATTTTAAAGCCTGCACTTTTTTATATATTTTCTCTATCGTTGCTTCCTTTATTTTTGCTTCCGGGTCCATTAATTCTTTTGTGCTCAACTCAGAAAAAAAACTTTTTATGTTATTTATATCATTGTGTTCAGGGTTGTGTTTTTTTAACAAAGCTGTACTCCGATCGTTTGTTTCTGTATTAACTATCGATTGTGGATTTTGCAATATCTCAATTAATCCAGTCTCTGCTATCTCATGCATCCTTAATTCTTCTTTTGTTATTTCGCGTTTCATAATACTTTGTAATAATTCTTGCGATATATACATTCTATCATTCACTATCTTTAAATCCATGCGTGCTCCAGCTGAATTTTCATACGGCAAGTGAAACACTACTATATTGGTTAGATGCTTAAATTGCTCAGCTTCTTTAAAATATCCTAATACTCCTCTTGCCTCTTCTTTTTCTTCTTCAGATAGTTCTACTCCATTTGCTGCTTCTATTAGTATGTTCTCCATATCTTCATCGCTTATATTTTTTATATCTACTAATCGGCTCATCAGTACTTTTAAACCAGCAAATCTTAGGGGAACTACTTTCATCAAACTCGACAAAGCAATATAGACATTATTAAATACTTCCATTAATGTTCCTCTATGCAATGCGGGGCCTTTTGCTAAAGCTGGACGTTTAGTTTCTGCGGAACCAATAAAAGATACTACTGTCTCCTGTAAATCCTTAGGGAACAAACCCCTTGTATTTCTTAGGGCAACCCTAAAAGGTGCTTGCTCTACCTCGTCCTTAATTTCTGCTTCCTTTTGTTTAAGCTCATCATAGAAGCTTTTATGATTGTCTTTTAAGTTTTTTAGTAATGATTTCCTCACCTTACTCAGTTTCGCTCCATTTTCTACTAAAAAATATGCCCATCTCTTATAATAATCTCTAAGGATTTCGTTTTCTGTATCAAGATAGTGATTAAGCACCAAGCGTAAAGGTCTTATATTTACAAAGTGGTGATTAGGCAAGCCAATATTAGGATCAAGTCCTTTTTCGAGCAAAATTAGGATTATTGCCTTATATTCATCCATTTTTTTATCCAAAATATCTGTATTTATCTCTTTTTCGTCTCTGAATCCTTCGAGAAAATTTAGCCCTCTAGATACTGTTAAATAAACTAACTGGGACTTTCCTAACAAAACATCTGGTCTTCTTTTCATAATTTCTTTTACAGCACTAAGGTTATCAAGCTCCAAATACATCGTCAAAGCACTATAAGAATAATTATAATCATAATGATTATTATAATCGTGGTATATAAAAATACTAAAATCAGGCATATCTCCGAACCTTCTAAAAAAAGCATTTTTTATTCTATCTATACACACATAAAGATAAAGAAAGTAAATCAGAGCAAGTAAAAGCAGAGAACCTACACAAATAAGCACAACCTGAAACGCAAATGGAAAAGTCACATTTAGCAGCATTGCAATGCAGCAAGACTCTACAAATACAAGTCCTATTATTCCCAGCCACAGTACTATCCTGTGTATTCTTTTATATATTATGCTTCTCTTATTTTCAACGAATCCTTCCTGCCCGTATACAAATCTATTATATCTTTTATCAAAACTTGGTTGAGCGAGTAGCGCTAGCTGATGAGCCAACTCAGATTGTCCTTGTTCCTCATCCAAACGCATAACTTCTACTGCTTTAAATATTTCTTTAATATCCGCTTTACTAATTTTTACGTCAGTTTCTATGTATCGTTTTATATCTTCACCTTCAAAAAATCCCTCTATATCATCTGCTTTTCTGCTCCACTTATCCCTCTCATTTCCTGATAATAAATGCATCTCATGATCATCCTTAGCATCCATTATCTCGAATTCTTGACTGCCTTGGCGTAAGTTTCTTAACCTTTCCATTAATAAACTCTCTAATAACTCATGCGAAAATAACTCCTCTTTTGTTATATCTCCTTCTATCATGCTATCTATTAATTCTTCCGATACATAGATTGTGTCACCTATTATTTTTAAATCTATGCGCGCACCTTTTATACTTGCATATGGCAAATGAAACACTTGTATCCTGTTTAGTTCACCTAATTGCTTTTGCTCTATGAAATAACCTAGCAGCTCACTGGCTTTCTCTTTCTGTTGCTCAGACGCTTCTCGACCACTTGCTGCTAGTATACCTCTTATATTCTCATCTGTTATAGGGACATTACGACTTGTAATACTATCTACTACCGGTTTTAAATCAAAGAATATTCTAGGTAATGAAGCCATGCTTTCTAAACCAGCCAAAATATTTTTTACAAATGCTTTTGGTGAGCCTTGATGCAATGCCGGTCCTTTTGCTTCTGGGTCCGGGTCACCCTCATGCAGTGGTACTAATGAAAGCAAGAAATCCACTATCTCTATAGACATTTTTGGGGACAAATCCAATAAAAGTTCTCTTCTTGCTTCATTTTCTGCTTGTTGTTTGATAGCTTCAAATAATTCTTTTCTACTACTATCAGATTCTATAAACTTTTTAGTTTTTTTATCTATTTCTACGCCTTTTCTCAATAAGCTTTTTAGCATTTCTTTAATTACTTCTCGTATCTTTCTTTTTCGTTGCTCATTTACCATTACTGTAGAATAGCTTTCTATTTGACCTCTAAAAATTTGCATACTATTGTTACGGGGCTCTAAATCAAGCAGTAATCTGACTGTTTTCAAAATTTCACGATTTTCACAACCACTGTTTATAAACATGAAAATTGCCTTTCCCAGCATTGATCTATTATAACGATCTTTAGCATTAGGATTAGCCCTGGCTTCTAGCAGTAACCTGACTATTTCATTAGCATGGGGATATTGTCCCACTGCTATTTCCAGCAACTTAATGGAACCTTTTGGGTATACAGCACCTATGGACAATAAAGAGTTGCTATCTGCACTTTTAGCATTAGGATTAGCCCTGGCATTGAGCAGTAACTTAACTATTTCCGGATATCTTCCATTAATTGCTATTTCCAGCATTGATCTATTAGAATCATTTTTAATATTAGGATCAATCTTTTTTTCTAGTAGTAAACTAATTGTTTCCATATCTTTTGCGCTAATTGCATACTCCATGATTTTTTTTATTTTTGAATTATTTTTTTCTTTTTTGGCCACGGCCAATATACTTAGTAGATTCTGCTTCTTTTGGGCAGACAGCTGAGCCAAAACTTCAGCATCAATGATAGGATCTGCACAGTTTTCTTGTGGACAGTTAAACATACTATTAGGCGCTAGCGAATCTTTGAAATCGGAAGTCGGGACAGAATTGGACCAAGAATCAAAACCAAAACCTTGTCCTGTTCCTATGTTGTCTGTAATTCGTAATTCTTCGTTCATTCCCATCCACCTTACCTGTTCCTTCATTCTGTTCAAATATACCTCTTTATCATACGTTCCTTGCATATTGGGCCTTATTACTTCATAACTTATACCTTTTGAACGAAGTATACTTGTAATACCGTCTGTATGGAATCCACCGCATACCATTATAGATGCCTGGCTCGAGTTCAAGCTTTGGATTTCTTTCAACATATTCGATGTTAATACTTCGTCTCTTTTTATAGCTATCTCGTAAAAGCTCTTCATGATTTCGTCCATTTCTATTAATTCCAATTTTCTTTCTTTGAATATATCATCTTTTAATACCCG
>JBHPKP010000027.1:0-11059 GCA_042566505.1 bacterium
TTTTCTTATCACACTGCGTGAAAAAAGCCTTCCACTAGGTCGGGACAGTATGACTCATGGGCATCTATTCTGCGGCGCTTTGAAATAGACTCTGCTATATAATTGGGACAAAGCCCGTCAAACACACTTCGCGCTATATTCCATATACTTTCGAATAAATTTACACTCATCAGTTGTCTCATTTTTCTCTCGAGAAATACCTTTCTTTTTATAATTTCTACTTCTTGCGAAAAAGAACCCAATTTTAGACATTCTATTAACTTGCAAATTATTTTTCCCATTTCTTTATTAAAACTTTTGTCTGATTCTGCATCACTCTGATGTGTCCAATCACAGTTTATGCCGAAATCACCATGGCCGACAATTGTGCGTATTGCAGATTCAGTACCATCATTGTTTAGTTGGGACAGTTTTTTATAAAAATCGTCAAGAATATTTTTATTGCCATACCAGACAGCAGACCTTCCCATATCGTAAAACAAGCTAACAAAATATTGTACCAATAGTGTTTTGCATTTGTTTTTTGTCTCTTCGTTCGTAGCTATCTTTTCAATTATCCTCAAACACTGATTGAGCCCTCTTTCTATTTCACGTGTATGCGTAAACTCGTGTGAGTATGTTTCCAATAATGAATATAGCGCATCTATCTTTTCATTTCTATTTTCTCCTGAAAATGCCATTTCCCACATCTGTGCATTTTGTTCATTAATCCATAGTTCCCATGCTATTTTTCCTGTGCTTTCATTATAAATAGGCTTGCCGTGAAAAGCACCTGCTGTATTTTTAGTTTCTCTAAAAAAGCGTATCTTGCTAAAACCTATACCGGTTTTATGCTTTATCCATTGACATATTTCTTGCAGCATATGGAAATCATTGCCTGACACTTCTTCTCTTTTATTTTCACGTTGTTGTCTTCTTCTTTCTTTTGCTTCTGTTTTTTCTTCTGCTATGGATTTCAAACTCTTTTGCTCTTCAGGGCGCACAATACGTGTCAAAAGTTTTACTGCTTTTGCTTCATCTTGATATTTTCTGAAATCTACTTTATCCCATTGTTTTCTATTTATATATTCCGCATCTTTTTGTATTTCTTGTTCTACATCTTGCCCTGCTGCGCTGAATCCGAAATCCGCAGGTAATGCAGGTATTCGAGCGCCTCTATGCGTATATAAATATATTGCTGAATAGATCATTGCCCCTGCTACCGCTTTTTGGATTTTCTCTAGATTCTTTTCTTTATATGCTATATCGTTTCTACTACTTACAAGCGGTAATCTTTTCGGTAGTTCGATAACGAGTCCCTTGTCAGAAATCATTCTTCTTATTACAGCCGGCACTAATGCCAAAAGTTCTTCCCTGTCTGTTACATATAATCCGTCTTGTTCTATTTTTATTTTGTCATAACTATCAATATCTCTTGCAATGCGTAATAGTCCATAAGGTTCTACCCTTACTTCTCCCAAAAGTTCTCGTTTAGTTTCTATTTTTTCTCCGTTATACTTTGTGACGATATTTTCTTTTGCTTTTTCATCCATTTGTTTGGGTTCGTCATTTTTGTATTGCACATAACTTGCGCTTGCTCCACCTATAACTTTTTCTATTCCTGCTATTTTGCCGAGGCTTTTAATCTGCGCTTTTATAATCTCATTTTGGCTGTACTCTGTAATCATTCGTATATCCGTACCCTGATATTTGTCTGTGTATTCCTTTATGTACTCTACTCTAATATCTGTTATGTTTCTTTGGGCATCTCTTATTATCGACAGTCTCAATTCATGCGATAGGCCATTTTCTTTTCCTGTCCGAACTTCTACTGCATCCGCATGATTAAATACCGTATAAAACCCTATTCCAAATTCTCCTCCGAATCCCATTTCTGCCTTTTCTTTGTCTCCTTGTTTTGGTGTTAGCAATAGATTTATCACTTCCCATAGAGTCATCCCCACATTATCATGCATAGATAAAACAACTTCTATTGTTTTTTCTTCTTCTTGGTGTTCGCGTATATAATGCGATATTTCTATATCGCCTGATATCTTGCCTTTGCGCATTGCTGCACGAGAATTTTGATAAAGTTCGCGAATAGGCAAGAGCTCATTACCGGACTGCCCATCTATTGTGCTTATTACTTCTTTTGTGATGTGATCCGTATGGACATCTTCTATTTCATCTATAAGTTGTGCAAAATCTTTAAGTACAAAATCTTTTGGCATACCTATATTTCGCTCTTTGCATCCAAAGGGAAAGCATTGGCACTTGCTTAGAGACTTTTCCAAATAACCTGTTCTTTTATGCACATCATGCTGCCTAGCGCAAAGAATAACCTGCCCCAAGGGAAGATTTTTTATCTCAAATAATAGTTCTCCTCTTTTTCCAAAATCACTTTTTTCTTCCAAAAGATTCAATTTTTCGTCCCTAAAAAACTTGATATATGGCAAGATATGGACTGGCACTTTGTGTCTGTCAACATCTTCTGTAAAAAAGCTTGCCAGATTTGCTTTTTTAAGCTGTTCTAAAAAGCTGTCTGCTGTTTCTTTATCATACTTACAAAACATCATCCATCTTTCGGCAAACCTTGTAAATATTTCTTTACTATCTATTGCTCCTTCCATCTCTTTAAAAAACTCCCAAAATGTATGCAAAAATGTGTATCCTGCTTCCATTTCTTTGTCAATATTTTTTAAGAAATCCTCTTGTACAATGCCTTTTTCCTTCCATACATAAAAGGTTTCTCCTAATACGCTTATGCCTGTTTGTGTTATTTTCAATCCAAATACATCCCCTAATCCCATTGTGCCGTATTTACCTATGGTTATGATATATCTGTTTCTCATGTTTTTATATTCAGACCCTTTTTGCTTCAAATGTTTAATATGTTCTTTTGCTGTTTCTATTTCTTTTTCATTCATCTGTAGACCGTGTGGAGATACATCATCTAAAACCGTTCTTCTTTTTATAAAAGCTCTTCTGTCATTTTCCTGTGAGACATATAATCCTTTTACTTGTTGTTGTTCGTTGAAATTGCGTATATTTACAACAACTGTTGTTAAGCGCGGTTCTCCTTCGTCGCTAATCTCTAAACCCGCCTCGGATGGAAGATTATCTTGCAATTTCTTTTTTCCTTTATACAGTGAGCGTGTCCCACTATTTGGATAGGTATTAGCACCTATGTAATATACATCTCCTTCTTCTGTAATAGATACATAAGTTATATAAATACCCCCTTTATAAATATTAGTAAAATCATTACTTAATTTATCCTTTCCTTTATAGAGAGCGCCTGTTGAACTTTGTTCCGTATTGCTATAAGCTATATAATATACATGTCCTTCTTGTGTAATCAGGAAATCACTAATTCCGCTAAAATCATCACTAATTTTTTTGTTGCCATCATACAATGCGCAGCTTTTACCTTCCTTAGTATCTTTACAACCTAGATAATATACATGTCCGCTTTCTGTAATTGTAATATGTAACTTTTTGTCCTTCGATAAGTTTTCGATATTTTCCTCACCGATATAATTAAAATCAGGGGATACTTTTGCCTCTTTATCATACAAGGCATATTTAATACCATCTTTTGTTTTCATAAAACCTATATAGTATATATGGTCGTCTTCTCTAATTTTGGGATTACCAATCGCACAGAAATCCCTACTCACTTTTACCTTTCTATCATACAATGCGCAGCTTTTACCTTCCTTAGTATCTTTATGACCTAGATAATATACATGGTGGTCTTTTGTGGTTTGCAAAAGAATAATATTACGAAAATCATCGCTCAGTTTTTCTTTGCCATCAAACCACGCTTGCATACAGACATCTAGGTTATTTCCAAATTTATAACCTGATGGATACCAGTATCCAACATGATATATATGTCCGTCTTCTGTGTATTTCACATTCGTAATTAAACGGAAAGTCTTAGAGATTTTTTCTTTTCGATCGTACAATGCATAGACCCTACCATCTTTCGTTTGGTTAGAACTTCTATAATATATTCTTCCATCTTTTGTAGTTTGGATATCAGAAATATTATCAAAATCTTCACTCACTTTTTGCTTACCAGAATAGATCGATTGAAAGTAGGTAGCTGTAGACCTATCAAACTCGCAAGCAACAACATATACAAGACCTTCTTCTGTGATACGGAACTCCGTTATCTCCTCAAAGCTCTCGCTTACTCTTTCTTTTCCATTATATACTGCCCAGTCCCTATCTTTACAAGCTTTGAAAAACACTTGACCATTTTTTACAGAGATATCATTATCGTAAATTGGCATATCAAACCCCCCTTTTATTTTTGTTTTCCCGTCATATAGTGCCCATGTACCATCATAGTCCTTACCTGCATAATATGCATGGCCTTTGTGTAAAAGATAAGCATTTTTGGCATATACAACTTGCTCCAACGTAGTAATTTTACATTGCCTTGCCTTGTCAATTCCTAGTTTTGCACAAAATTCTTTTTTTCTCTTTTCTCTTTCAGTTGTTTCTTCTTGTTTTTCTTCATTTGATTTCTCTTCTTGTTGTTTTTCCTCTTTCTTGGTTACTATTTCCTCGAATACTATCTTTTTTTCAGGTTTCGGACCATATCCTATCCAATAATTTATCCATAATTCTAGCAGCTTCAAAAGATTCTTATTTCTATAATATTCAAATACAGCTCTATCGACTATTATTGCTCCCTCATCTTTTAGTTCTATTTTTCGTATATCTTCTTTTGCATCAATAAAATCTCCTATATAAAGTCTATGTGTGCCGGTTTGTTTCCATTGGGTTTCGTCAGTTACCATTACTCTTGTTACTTCTTCTATTATTCCGGCTTTTTCCATATTTTCCATTTGCGCAATACTCGGATCCACATATATATACCTCTGGTTTACAGCATGTATAGCCAATGCTCTAAAAGCTTGTCTATTGGGTAAAAATAATATTTCTTTTTCATCTATACGTTCATTCATAAGTGCATCTTTTATAGACTTTTTCATATCACAAATAAGTTCGTGAATTGTTTTTGCACTCTCATCTGGCATCTCATTAGAATCGCTCATGCTTTCTATAAAGTCTAATCCTGCAGCTAATCCATTTATCAATTCATATCTATCTGCATGTTTTATTTCCAAAATACTGGATACTAATCTGTGTAATCCTTGTATCACAATTTCATCCACAATAATCTCATTTCGACTAGCTGGCAGTTTCGTATTTAGCGGCAAATGCAAACGAATCTCTTGAGGCATATTTAATGCAGTTACTTTTTTTTCTCTTATTAGTACTCCGCCTATGAGCAGTGTTATAGTACATTTTGTCTCACCCTTTTCATCGTCTTTGGGAATATATTCAATATGTTCTCCACCTTCTAGTTGCTTTTTTGTGCTGTGTTCAGGCAACAACAAGTGTTCCAGCACGACTTCATCTAACATGCCTATGCCATTATCTATGACTTTATATCCTTTGTTTGTTGTGACTATTCTTACGTTTTGCGCTTTTTCTTCGTAACCTATTTCTTTACCATTAATATCCAGCACTCCTATAACAGGATTTATAATGTTTGTTTCTTTATCTTGAAAAATAATAGGCAGCTTTGTTATGCATTCGAATTTTTTGAGGTACTTTATCATTTTTGCACAAGTCTTTTCATCCATCCCATCTTTCAAAACCACTTCAACTTCTGTACCATGATAATCTATTGCTTCTTCATGTTTTCTGCACCTGACATATATTTTTCCGTATATGTTTCTGAATTCTATTTGTGTTCCAGAGTCATTATTTGCTGCTTTTGTACGAACAATTACACTGCCTCCTTCCAGAACTCTTGCAAGCACCTGTTGAAACCCTTTGCCGAATCTGCCAATTGGTTTACCTGTTTGTGCATCTATTGCATTTGAGAGAAGTTCTCCTAATTCGCTAAAGTCATCTCCTGACTGCCTTTCTATTAGTGTGTCTATTCGCGCAGGTTGCCCTCTGAACTTGTGCACAGCTTTGCATATTTTTTGCCACATAACAGGAGTGTATTCTAGATTTTCTTCTTCTAGCAAAGATTCTTTTAAATTTTCATATTTTTGTTTTTTAGCTTTTATTTGATACAAACTGATTTTCTTATCGTTATACGGCAAAACTTCGGTATTCATCCATCCTATATAGCTATCATATGGAACAAATCCTGTGATATTTTCTGTATACCATTTTGTTATTTCCTGATTTGCTTCTCTAATCTTGTCTCTATGTTTTCCCCATACTTTTTTTATACCAAATAAATTCAAGAACCAGGAGATTAGCCCTCTTTTTCTTATACGCGGCATTTTTATTTGCTTTTCTTTTGTCTTTTTCCAGTTTACCTTTATCTTTAGTTGCATTTTCTCTTCATATAAATTAATCAATTCATTTTTTAATTTGGTTTTGGTTATCTCTCCTTTTAAAGATGCATCCAAAAGATTTGTTAGTACGAAATCATACACGTTTTCAGCATCACATATAGCTCTTCCCAGATGACCACATATGCTCGGATTCTTTAATCTATCAAGCTTTTGTTTTCTTACTGTTTTATTCTCTTTATTCTCTGTCTTTGCTTCTAATATACGCATGGTCTTCTCTAATCGATCCTTATAAATCCTTTGCGCTTTATCTATTCCTTTGGTAACATTCGGCACTATTACACTATATCCTATCCCTTGCGTCCTCAATTGCTTGGTTATACCATCTCTATGAAATCCACCGACAAGCATGATGCTGTAATGGGGCAGAACTTTCCTACTTCCCCTCTTTGGTAAAGAGGGGGGGTGGGGGAGTTCTAATAAATTTGTAACCATTATCTCATTCCTTTTCATTGCCGTATCATAAAAACGTTTCATTTCCATTATTTTTTCTTTTGTTTTACTTAATCTGATACGATTCTTTTCCAATAAACCATAAAACTCTTTCTCTTTTGATTCAAATTCTTCGCACATACGCACACTCGCACTGTTCGTTATATATGCTTCTGCCAGTTCTATATACCGGCTCATAAATATTGTTTCTTTCATTTCATCAGATGATGCTGATAATTCTTTTATGCTGTATACATATTCTCCTATCTCTTCGTTTAACATCAGCTCATCTATTTTTTCTTTTGTTTCGAGCCATCTGAAATATGCTTCTAAATTTTGATATGATTTACCCAATAATATATTCCGTGCTCGTACTATGTTTTTTAGTATTTCATAATATTCATATCCGTTTTTCTTTTTGCTTTCTTCCAAAGCTTTTATTTCTTTCTTAGTCAAATTTCCTGATATTCTTCTGCTCACATTTAATGCTTCTGTGTTTACCGCATTTATTTTTATTTTTCTCATTATCTCTTCTGCTTTTAAATATAATCTGATGTTTTTATATTTATTTCTGTCTGGAATTATCTTTGTTTTACAGGATATATTGCGAATATATCTTGCGATATTCATATATCCTTTTTCATACTTCTCCTGCTCCTTTTCAATCATTATCAGTCTTCTGTTATATATCTTTTTCCTCTGCTTTATTTCGGCTCTTAATGATGCTATTTCTTCATGCCATCCATTATTCTGAAGTCCTTTATACAACTCTCTTACATTTTGTTCATATACAGCAACATCTTCTATTCCATATAAAATTGCTTGATTCCTATGTTTGATGTCATACGCTTCTGCTCCTGTGATCAATCCTTTATCAAAAAGTTCTTTGAAAATTGTCTCTTTTAATTTTTTATCCGATATATTAGCAACAAGGCTTGTGTCAATGTATCCGGTATCTCCTTCTATCCCTACTAATATCTTCTTGTTCTTTTCTTTGCGTTTTATCATACATATAATCTTTTCTATATTTTCCTGTGCTTCCGTATGACAATGCAAATCAAGTATCACAAATATTTTTGGTTTATTTGTATCACCGGCATAGTTTTCCACTACTTTCCCTATACCTTGCGCTATTGTTAAATCCTGCGAAATATTTGCTATAGGCTGAACCGAGACAATGGGAACACTTCCTGTGCAGATACTTTCTATAAGGATTATGATACTTATACACAGTCCTATAAATTTTTTCATTTTTATTTTTTTATACATAATAATTCACCTCAAAAAGTTAGTTTCTTTAAGTTTTTTAAAAAGCCTTATATATAACAGAGTTTAAATGCGATAATTTTATAATTTATCAAAAACAATAAACATAATGTACTGTTAGTAAAATAATTTTCCAAAACAGATGGGAGCTCCGCTTGATTCAAAAAGATATGATTTACCTAATAAAAATTCCCAAACTCTAGCAAACATTGAAGGTTATAATGGCGGAGAGGGAGGGATTTGAACCCCCGGAACCTTGCGGCTCAACGGTTTTCAAGACCGCCGCTATCAACCACTCTGCCACCTCTCCGTATAGATGAAACGTTTTTAAGTAGGATAATATTATAATTATTTTTTTTCAGAAAGCAATCTTTCTTCAAAAAAAACAGCTAAAATCCGTGATTTACTTACCACAACACTTTTTATATTTCTTTCCACTTCCGCATGGACACGGATCATTACGTCCGATTTTTTCCGAGGTATGCTGAACCGTTCTTTGTATTTCCTGTGACTGCATTTGCTGCTCAAAACCTTGAGCCTGCCTCTTTGGCAACGGTGTTTGAGCCTCGTCGTGTATAGCATTGACCGGATTAAATACTGATTTCTGCATCTCTTGCACTACAGTTGCTTTAAATAAATACTCAAGTGTCTCTTCCTTTACTCTCTGGATCATATTGATGAACATATTAAAAGATTCATGTTGATACTCAAGCAATGGATCCTTTTGACCATAGGCTCGAAGCCCAATTCCCTTTTTTATCTGATCAAGATTGTATAAATGGTCCTTCCAACAGGAATCCAATACCTGCAGCATAACCATACGTTCAAGATGTGCAGCTATGTCTTTTCCAAGTCGCTCTTCTTTCATTTTGTACATTTTTTGAACTGTTTGATTCACAACATCACTTACTTCTTGAATATGTTTCTCACGCAAAATTTCAATATCCTCAATTTCAGCACCTGTAGTTTTTTTAATCCATTCATTCAATCCCACGAAATTCGATTGTTCATTATGCGCTTTTTTAGGAATAAATATTTCTAGTTTTTCTTCAACAACTTCAGCCATTAGTCCATATAATTCTTCCTTCAATGATTCTTTTTCCAGTATTGTATTTCTTTGATTATAAACAACCTCTCTTTGCTTGTTCATAACATCGTCATATTGCAGCAGTTGTTTACGAACATCAAAGTTCATACCCTCGACCTTACGTTGTGCAGATTCAATTGCACGCGAAATCCATGGATGCTGAATATCCTCACCCTCTTTCATCCCAAGTCTCTGCATAACCATGGAAATTCGTTCAGATCCAAATAGTCTCATAAGTTCATCATCAAGCGCCAGATAGAATTTACTTGCACCAGGATCACCCTGTCTACCAGTACGACCTCTCAGCTGATTGTCGATACGCCTGGAATCATGCCGTTCAGTTCCAACAATATGAAGCCCGCCATTGTCTTTGACATGTATAGCCTCGTCAGCATTTGGCGGATTCCCACCAAGTACAATGTCAGTTCCACGACCAGCCATATTTGTTGCAATTGTTACCTGCCCTTTTTTTCCGGCTTGCGAAACAATCTGCGCTTCCATCTCATGGTACTTTGCATTCAAAACCTGATGCGGCACACCTTTTTGCTTGAGAAATGAACTTAAAAGTTCACTTTTCTCAATTGACCTTGTTCCAACAAGTACTGGCAATCCTTTATGATGAAGCTCAATAACATCATCAATAATTGCATTATATTTTTCCTTTGCAGTTCTATAAATAACATCTGCAAAATCATTTCTTAAAATAGGTTTGTTCGTTGGGATTTCCATTACTTCAAGCTTATAAATATGCCAAAACTCTTCCGCTTCAGTTAATGCTGTCCCTGTCATACCAGCCAGTTTATTGTACATTCTAAAAAAGTTTTGGAATGTAACAGTTGCAAGTGTTTGATTCTCTTGCGCTATTTTCACGCCTTCTTTTGCTTCAACAGCTTGATGAAGTCCATCACTCCATCGTCTACCCGGCATCAATCGACCGGTGAATTCATCGACAATAACAACCTCTCCGCCTTTTACAACATAATCAACATCTTTTTTGAATAAATTATGCGCTCTAAGCGCCTGGTTAATATGATGAACCCATTCAGACTGGATATCATCATACAAATTTTTGATTCCTAAAATACGTTCACAGTTCATAACTCCTTGTGGAGTTAGAGTTGCGTTCCCGGCTTTTTCATCAATTGTGTAATCATACCCCTCAGACAAATCAATACTCTTATACTTTGCATCAATTTCCTCAGCTTCAGTAACAAAACGACCTTTCAGTTGCGGAATAATCTTATTAATTTCATAATATTTTTCAGTTGAAGATTCTGCGGGTCCTGAAATGATAAGAGGTGTTCTTGCCTCATCAACCAGAATACTATCGACTTCGTCAACAATAGCAAAATTCAATTCTCTCAACACACGTTCATCTTTATTAACAACCATATTATCACGTAAGTAATCAAATCCCAGTTCGTTATTCGTAATATATGTTACGTCACAACCATAGGAGCTCTGTCTCTCCTCATGATCCATATCAGTACCAACATACCCAACCGTAAGTCCTAGAAATTTATATATAGGTCCCATCCATTCGCTATCACGTTTTGCGAGATAATCATTTACAGTTACAACATGACTTCCCTTTCCTGTGAGTGCATTAAGATATATTGGCAATGTTGCAACTAGTGTTTTACCCTCACCTGTACGCATTTCTACAATTTTACCTTGATGTAATACCATTCCACCCAAAATCTGCACATCAAAATGTCTCATTCCAATTGTACGCCAACTTACCTCACGTACAACTGCAAATGCTTCCTTCGCGATATTGTCTAATGTTTCACCGTTTGCTAGACGATTCTTGAATTCTTCAGTCTTAAATTTCAATTCTTCGTCTGTAAGCTTTTTTATCTCAGGCTCCAAATCATTCACTGATTGAACAAATGGCTCA
>JBHPKP010000028.1:0-10632 GCA_042566505.1 bacterium
ATGGCGCAAACGTCAATAAGACAAATGAAAAAGAGGGCAAGGAAAAAGGAATGACAGCGCTGGACTATGTGTTTTCGAAAGATCGAAAAGAGCGTGCCCGTGATGGCGATATATATAAACTAGTTCATGTTCTAAGAAAAGCAGGGGCCAATGTGAAAGATGAATTGAAAAGTTCAATACAAAAACACAAGTATCACCGTCCCAATCTTGTTGCTAAAAATAATGCTAGAAATAAACTACTGGTACTTCTCACGTATGCAACGTTAACCTCGAGTGCTTTTACTAATGGAGGCATTACTGTAACTGCTGGTAAAGGTATGATTACGGAAAATAATCTGAACACAGCATTAAAAGATGTAATGGATAACTTTAAAAATATGCAAAGTATTACTGTTCTTATTGGTGAAACCTCTAAAAGTTACTCACAAATGGGTGCAAAATCTGCATGGCAACATGCTATTAGCTCACTGGTTGGACAGGTGAATGAAAATGACGCGGATCAAACAATAAGAATTGTAGATACAGCACAAGTAGATGCAGAAGAAAAAGCCCCAATAGCAGACTCCCAAGAAGTATCATCCTTACTAGCGGATTTAAATAAAGCCATTGAGGCTAAACAGTTTACAATGATCTATGGCGATGCGGTTCCGCTTATGGCGTCCGGTACCGGATATACAGGTGTTGACTTTACCAAAGTAGAAAACTATAAAGCAGAAATTTCCATAACTGTACGACCAGCGGATATTGCGCGCTCGGATTTGGAGCTGATAAGTGGAAAAGTGACTGATGGAAATGCTAAAAACTTAGTAAATAACCTCAATAAGCTTATGGGAAAGGTTGATGAAAAACTAACAGGTGACAATGAAAAGTTTAAAGTTACTTCTGAACTGTCCGCAAATACCGGTAAATTTGCTGTACAAAAAAGAATAAAAGATATCCAAGACAGGTTGTTTTTGGTTGATGACTCTGAAGTAGATTACAGCACTGATATAGGTCAATTGAAAGTAACAGTAAGATTATTAATTAGTTCTGGAGTAGGCGCTACACTTCCTCCACCTACTTCTATCTCATTGGGATTGTTTGCACCGGAAGCAATAAAACGGTTAAATACAAACGCAGCAGGTCGTCTTAATGTTACATACAAAGTAGATGGCAAGGGTGACCGTAAAACGATGATTAACCTATCGAACGCGACACTAAAAAAAGGCAACTATACCATTACTTTCTTTACTTCTCCTCACAATTTTGAAGCATATAAAGGTGCTGCAAAAGGTGGTACATTGACTGTGATGGCTAAGAAAAATAAAAAAATCCACTCAACCTCGGAAGATACAACCATAGGTGTTACAAGATGGAATGCGCTTGTAGAGGATATAAAAAATAGTTTGACTGGTTTTGATACGACACAACAAATTCTTGTGGTTAACATTGAGGGTAAGGAAACAACATATGATACTCAGGATGAAGTTGTGAGTTTCTTGAAAGATTACACACCTAACGCAGAGGGACAACTCAAGATAGGTGTGAAAGTTCTGAATAGGAAAAATGCAACTGTAACAATAGATACCAAAAAATCTAAAAGTTCTTTGAAAGTTACATTGAACTACGATAATACAGCTAGTGAAAGCGATTACTCTACACAATTTGTGAAACTAACTGATAGCCAGAAAGCAGAAATACGAAATTTCTTTACTGGATATACAAATGCATTTTTTGAAGGAAAGTCTTATACAGTGGATAACTTGATTACTGAATTGGAGAAGAAAACAGTTGAGAAAGACGCTGTTGCTCAAACATTTTCCATATCCAAAGCGCTTGACACTAAACTTGCGGAGGCTGCTGCTAACATACACCTACACCTAACAAAAACCGCAAAAGAAGCATTTAGCTGTTTGGAATTAAAAGACGGTGATCCAAAAGTAGCTTTTAACAGCGCTTATAACATGGGCAAAGAAGAATACAAAATTTCCGATACCCAGACAGTATATAGAGGCAAAGGTCTTGAAAAAAATCCAAAAACAATGTTCGTGGATGTTCCAACCGGTAATGAGGATGAAACATCTCTGGAACTTGTGGTATTTATCAATCAAGGTGCACTAACTCATCGGTATGTCACAAGTGGTCTGAATTTAGATGTTGCTAAGAAGCAGGTTCAGTGGACTGGCTTAGCTAAGTGGGATAATTTCCAGGAATTGATTGAAAAGACAAAGAATGCGGCTGCTCTGAGAGAGGCTGCAGCACAGAATAAAGATTTTGTAATGGAATTTGAAGAAGTAAAAGGAGCCTTAGAAACCAAGGAGCATACAACTAAGAAGAGCACCATCAACCTAGAAAATAATTCCACAGCACAAAGTCTAAGGTTAACCCGTTATGAAACCTACGGAATTGAAGGCTATGTGTTTTCTGAAGATGCTCAGAACAAGCGAGTCAAAATCTCAAACGGACTGCTTGCAAAAGTAGGCGAAGATGCTGTCGTTGCTGTTCCATATAGCATAGATATTGAAAACATTACTGACAGCAAAGAACAGATTACAGGTATCACGATGATAATACTAAAACCTGACAACGTAGAGAACCCAAACCTATTAGCTGCTCAAATGAGTAATCTGAAAGAATGGCTGCGGCTGCTCAATGCAATTAATAAGCACAAAATCGAAGGTAAAGAGGGCTGGTGGATAATTGCGAAAGATGATGATCCTTTTAGAAAAGATGAAAAAGAAGAAGAAGGAGAAGAAGAAAAGGTTGGCAACTATTACTCAAACACAGAGTTGGTTAAGTTATTGAGTACTAGTAAGTTGGAAAGTAAAGATGGAGTAATACAATTGAAGTTTACGAAGGCTGGTCAGAGCGCAATGAATGCGAAGAAGAGTGCAAGTAGAGAGCAGGTGAAAAAAAGTATAGGTGAATTATTGAAACTAGACCTGAGTAAAGTATCTAATGTAGATAGTGAGGATGCAAAAAATTATGATATATTGAGTGCTAGAATACAAGAAAAGTTTGATACTAAATTAGTCACATCTGATACGGTAGTGGATGATGAAACTGGTATTACTATGTTTTGTTCTATGGTTAAACTGGGGAATATTGCGCTTGTTAAGCATATGATTAAAAGTGCTGCAGATGTAAATGTAACCTATGGTGCACAAGGCAGCAAAAAGACAGCGCTGCATGTGGCTTTGGGTAATGATTTTAAAGGTGATTTTGATAGAAGAGTTGAGATGGTGAAGGTGCTGCGTTTGGCAGATGCGGACCTGACTGCGAAAATCAATGGAGATGGAGATGATGCTAAAACTGTGAAACAGGAGCTTGTGGATTCGATAAATGCGTTAGATGATGCAAAAGTAACTGCTGAGCAAAAAGCACAGCTGAGTGTGCTGCTGGATGAGGCAAAGGTAAAGTTAGAGAAGAAAGAAAACAAACAAGAATATCTTAATATAGATAGTCGTAAAACGATAGAGGAATATATGAACTATGAATTGAAAATAACCGGAGGACTATTGAAAAAAGCTGTTTTTGAAACTGAGTTAAAAAAGATTTTTTCGAGTACGTCATTTAAAGAAGCCAGAGCTATAACTATACTATTACCAAATGGAGGGGGTAGTAAGAACATAGCTGTGATTAAAGAGCAGAATAAGGCAAAGAAAGTAAAAGCGATTCAAAGTATCATATATCAATACAATTTTCTAAAAAATGGTACTGAATTTATTAAAACTGGCAGAAGTATAATAATTAAGTGTAAGATAAAAGATGCGGACGTAGTATTAGGACAGGCTGTATTGGCAGAGGAACAAAAAATATCGCCACCAGAACAGAAAACAGAACAATTACAAGAAAAACAAATACAAGAATTTAAACCTGTAGTATCGGACACATATACATCGCAGGAAAGCCATTACAGCAGATTTAAAAAGTTTATTAAGAGTACTGACTATGCAAACTGGAAGGTTTTGGGATATGAATATAAGCAGGAATTACTTGATGGTTTGGATGTTGAACAATTAATCAAATATTTTGAATCTGAACAAAAACAGAGTGATGACGAATGGAAAATAGCATCTGAAGTTGTTGGTGTAGTGCTAAATCCATATATTGAGTCAAAACAAGATATAAGAGAAAGACTTACTTTGTCAGAAAAGTTCTGTTTAATGTATGAAACATACCTGCTTAAGAAAAATATTGAGCTAGGTACTAATGAATCTTTTCAAATTTTGTATACAACACTAACCGGACTGGGAAGTAAAATTAAAAACTCGGCTGATTATTTTTATAACACAATTACAGGATTGGAAAATAGATCAACTGCAAATTTCGAAATAATATATAACCAATCTTCTATATATTCGGATTCAATAGGTGATCATTTAAGAAAGTACAAAAACCAACTACTGGTCGATAAAAAAATGACACAAGGAAATGTTACAAAATATATTCAATCATTGGATACGACTAAAACAACTAGAGATGCGTATAAAAGTATAGTTGATAATTTAGTCAACGAAACTAAACTAACTGATGAGAATTTTAAATTCAATCCAGATCAGATCAGTAACTACATCACAATAATATTGTTTATGTTATCAAAGAATTCATATATTAGTAGTAATCAGGGAGTGTTTAATATTGTAAAGAAGAAATTGAAAATAATAAATAATGTAATAAATCCAGCTGCAATGACTATACCTCAAAGACTTTTCAAAAGATTGTATAAATATTATGTTAGTAATAAATTCTCGCATTCTGAGGTTACTGATCAAATTAGTAAGATTATTAGTGGTATTTCTACATTTGAAATTGAAAAAAAATATATCGCTGAAGCAAAAGCTAAAGCCGAAGATCATGGTTTTGAAATACAACAATATCCGATTAGTGTGAGTGATCCCGGTGCAATGACTGTATTCACAACAGAGAATATATTCAAACAGGATATAAAGATTAAAGATTTGACTGTAGATCAGAGATCAAAATTTGCAGCAATAGCGAGACAAAAAATAAATAAATTAGCTCATACATTTCGAGTTTATTATGGAGAAGATAAACGTAAAAGTTGGCCTAGTCTTGCAGTGATTGTAGAAGAGTTTAAGAAAAAGAAAATATCCGATGCATTTTTAGAGCAATTTGATGATAATGGAATGGCATTGATTTCTAAGTTTGTATATCCGTATATTTACTATGATATGATTCAAAAACATGCGCTAAACTATAAGGATGGAGATAAAATACTGGACTTTTTGACACAAGCTGCTGTACCTGAAAAAATAATAACTATTGCAGATGCATTCGGACATACTGATCCGAAAATAAGACAACAAAAACAGGTAAAGTTATTACAATTTATAATCGAAGCAATGGAAGAAGATGAAAAGAAAGACCAACCTTTTATCCTTTCGGATTATCAAGTTGATTTTGGTATTGAATTTAGTGATGGTTTTGCAGCAGACGAAATACCGTTACCTATAAATTATAGGGCAGGTTCAGGAAAAACAAGAACATTAGCCTTCCTTAGTAATGTAATCAGAGCAAGTCTTTTTGCAGAAGGAATAAAACAACCATTATTTTACTTGCATGTTGCGCCTTTTGCGCAAGGCAATGAAAAAGGTTGGGAAAAATTGACAAACATTAGCGTACAACTAGGAAAACTTAGAGATGATCGTAAAACACTTGAGGATGCTCGTACAAAATTAAAACAACTTCAAGATGAGCTTATAGAACTTGAAAAAACAAATAATCCCGGTGTTAAAGTAAAACGTGAACAAGTTGAGACACAGCGTGCTGAAGTGAGCCGAATAGAAACTGCACAAAAAAATAACAAGCTTCACTATTGGGTTGAGGCAGATAAATTGCCGGGATTGTTGCAAATTGTTGATGTAGGAAGAATAGTTTCGAATGCTGAAATAAAGCTTCTTGCTGAAGGCTATTCTGTTCTTGATGAGGGTGATTCCAAATACTATAAATTAGAGAAAAAAGGAACAAGTGAGGAAGTATATTACTTTAGAGAATTATATAATTTAGGTGTTGTGAAACAGATTGAGATGTCTGCGACTTTTAATATGGATTATTATCAAGCAAGAATTGAATTGGCAAAACTTGACTTGCAAAAAGCACAACCTGGATTTAAACAATTGTATAAGGAAGTAGAAGCAATGCTTGAAGAAGATATTAACAATGAACAGTTACTTACTACAAAGTATACTGAAGTTTTAAATTTAATAAAAGAGGCAGCGTTACTTAATAAAGGTAAAGTAATTAGAATAGTAAAAAAAATATATGGAATGAGAATAGCCATGTTTAGACTTATTGAAGATAAAAAACGACAAGTAAGTAACGGTTATTTAAGGCATGATGACTCTACTTATGAAACTGTTGTGAATCCAGAGGGGCTGCAGGTACGTTTTGTTGTGGATAATACGCTTGATGCAATGCACGATAAAGTACCCGGATCCTATCTTGTTGAGCTGCCTTCACAGGGTGTTGCTTATACAGATACCATACTTGAGGAATTGAAAAGTAGAAGTATTAAAAGACCGTTTACATATATGTATAAAAATGCCGAAGGACACAAGGAAGGGTTTACTAATGTTGATAAAGATAACGAAGGGGTATTATTGACGACATGGAAAAGGATTACATTTAAAGAGTTTGAGGAGAATGATCTTTATCAGGAATACGCAATGTTGGTTTATACTACAGACAGTGCTGGTGGAGATTTTATTAAGTTTAGTGAAGGCAGGGCAGTACATCAGGATATATATATTGAAGATAAGTTTGCATCAAATGAAAGATATCAAGAGATTGCTAGAAAAAGAGGTGAAAAAAATTGTCCTATACGTATCTACAGAATCAGGAAAAGGGTTAGTGGAGTATTATCTGGAGACATTAAAAAAATTCAAACTCAATTTGCTTCAAGTTTCGATAAAATTAAGGATAAAACTGAGCATAAAGCAAAAAAGACAGCAATAGACGAAGCTTTGACCAAATTAGATGAATTGCGAAAAAAAGAAGGGAATGATGTTTTTAAACATTTTGAGAGTTTGAAGCAAAGAATAGTACTAGCAATGAAAATTTATGTTGAGGAGAAAGCTGAAGAGGTACAAGAAGCTGATGACTTGAAGCATTTTATAACTGATGAAACAGTACCATTGAAGGCAGAACATAAAGTGGAAGCAAATCTTGATGCAGACAATAAGCAGTTAGTACAAACTATTATTGATTTAGGCAATCTACTGGGACAAAAATATCCTTCCATAAAACTTGAAATTCGAGAATTAACACGAGGATTTGCAAGTGTACTGAAGGATTATATACAAACTTTTGTAGTAGAAGATACGGCAAAAGTAGAAGCGGGAGATACTTTATCTGATTTGCAAAAATCAAAAACAGATAAACAAAGTGAAATTAGTAGGATAGAAGGAGAAATTAAATCAATTGAAACTGGTAATGCAGCAAGGAAAAGCAAAATTGTAACTTTGGAAAGGAGTATGAAATCTGCAAAACAGAGTTTAGATGTTATGAAAAAGGATATTATGAAAGATGAAAAAGCAATGGAAACAAAGAATAAAACACTAAGTGAACTTGGAAATAACGCTGATGCTCAGTCTAAAAAAAGCATACAAAGCGATATCAAAGCTCTAAATGTAGGTTTGGTTAGGAAAAATACGAGATTAAAAATTAATCAAAATGAATATGATAGATTAAAGAGTAAACTTTCTGAGCAGCAGAAAGTAGAAGTTAAAAGTACAACTGAGTTAAGTGATAGTTTAGGAACACTTCAGGAAAAATTAAATGACTTAGAATCTGAAATCGCTAAAAATAGTGGTATTTCTGATGAATTAGAATTAAAACGGAAATCAAAAAGCGATGAAATGCAAGATAATTTTAACGCCTTGGTACAGACAATAGATGAATCATTAATAAATCCGGCAAAAATTAAATTTATGACTGAGGCAGCACTTAACCTTGCGAAGATTGGTGAAAATCAGACTAGTTTTGTATTTCCGATTTTTGGGCAAGAAATCACGTCTCTGATGCAGCAAGCTAAGAGATTGGAAACTAATTTGCATGAGGATATTGGATTGGAAACTATAATGATAACAGAAGAAGGGAAAGAGATAACTTATATTGCAGCCAGAAAGAAGATTGCTAAGTTCTTATCTGAAATAGAAGCAAGCGCCAGACAGTATAAATCGGATAATATTGATACTCAAGAATTCATTAAGAATAAAGAATTAGAGATAAAACGAAGGATTTATATGGATGCATTGCATTCTCTAAAAGAGGAGATCAGGACTACTATTGAGTCAAAGGAGCAAGATAAGAGTATCCAAAATATGCAAGCTGATCTCATTAATATATTAAACACTGTGTACGCAGAATATGCTCTAAAGAAAAATGAGATTTATGCTGAAACAGATGATAAGCAATTTACAGAAAGAGAGTTGAAAGCATTCAAGGATACATTCTATGTAAAGTATAATGAGTATTTTACAAAAAGAGAGCAGAAAGTTGCTGTGTATAAATTGATTCATGAAATGAAAACTAAGAAAAAGGACAACACTGATAAAACACTTATTAACTATTGGATAGAACAGATGCTTACTATGCACTCTAAAGTTTTAGCCGGTGTTAAAGGAAAGGATAATATTGTAGATGCATTGTATGAGCTTACTGTTGATGAACCTACTAACGCAAATAAATCAATAAAACTTGCATTGAAAGATAATATTGACAGCAAAGTTGAGTCAGCAGCTACTAAAGATAAAATTGCGCGTGAAGCATTTGACATCATAATATATGAAGTATTCCCTGGTTTAAGAAACTTTGATGAAAGAAATAAATTAATTGTAACGAATGAAACTAATGCTGGTGAACTATATATAGCTTTATTAAATGGGAATATAGCATTATTAAACGGTGATATTGTACATGCGCTAAAAACTAATAGTTGTTTTGATGTAGGTTCTGGGACATTAAAAAGCGGTAGAAATCATACATATCAAAATTTTATAGGGCAAGTTAGTGCATCTAAGGATAATATTATCAACCATTTTAAATACTTTTACACAAACAGGATACAACCACATATAACAAGTGGAGTGGAAGAAAAAGCATTAAAAACTAGACTGGCAAATCGTAAAAGAGAACTAGACAAGGATATCACAATGTCTGAAAAATATGAAGCAAGTGAAAGAAAATACCAGGATTATAAAGCTAAATTAAACGAATTAAATGAACAGCGTGTTAGAGAACTTGCCAACACACTCCCTGCAGATGCTCCTAAACTTGACATCATTGCCAATCTCACACAGCTTGGAGTTTTGCTCACAGCGCCTATGCGACAAGCGATCCTACTTGCCAAGAGAGTCTCTAGCGCATTTACGGATACGGTTAAGCAAGCGATTAAAACTGGAGCTGAAGAACAAAAATATACAGCAACATATTTGGAGAGACCAACAGCAGATACACCGCTTATGCAGTTGAGAACAAAAACGGATGGTTCAAAGGAGTTGATATACGACAGCCGAATCGTGGATGCATTTACTAGGATACACAAGATAGTAAAAAATGCAACACCTGACAATAAACAAGTATTAGAGAGTCTGACAAAAACTAGCATAGAATATCTGCTCGAAGTTGCGCTGTCTGAACAACCTATATCTCTTAGTGGCAAACAAGAAAATACACTAAAACTCATAGAGTCAGTTGAGAAACTTACAGCACTTGAAGGGAAGTTTGGTGTGGATCGTTTGGATATACTTGATGCAAATGTGAGTATAATTCAGGCATCTATCCAGGGTGTATTTAATGTGAGCGTTACTTCAGCTGACATTATCAATGTGTTCCTCGGTATCAGGAATGTATACAAAGATGCTGTGATTGCAGGTGCATTTGGCATGATGTTCGAAATGGATGGCAAGTTTTATCCTGTAACAAACAAAGAATTTAAAGAGAACGTAAAAGATGATTTTGCTGCAAAATCAGATGAAGATAAAAATGCAATATTAAAAAATATGTTGAATGCTAAAGGTGTTGAATTGAAGGAAGGTAGTGCTTTCCGTGTGCTTTTAACAAACGAATCAGGCGCAGTATTTCAAACTGGGTATACAGTAGGTGATGGAAATACTCTGGTTCGCGGTGACACAAAAGTCCTGGAGTCCCCAAAGATGGGTGAAGTAAAATTAGAAATTTCGCTAGAGTTTAGACAAAAGCTTCAGCAAATGACTTTCGGACCTCTGATGTTTGCAGCAATCGGTTCAATGGAAGCTGCACAGGAGATTCTGGTATCGCAAGCTGATGACTTGCCAAATGTCAAAGATATGTCTGGACGTCAAAAAATGGTAGATAGTGTCTATTTGGCAGCTTAAGTAATTTTAAATTTTAACCTTACTTCTAGTTTGTGGTGTAACCTCACCCCCAGCCCCTCTCCTAAACTCAGGAGAGGGGTAAGGGGTGAGGTTAGAGAGGTTTAGAGGTTAGGAGTTAGCGGAGTTGAATAAAAAATCCACCACATTCGGTCATGTCCGGCATGGAATCAATTGACGAATTTTCGACTTATTTTCACTTATGCGAGGGGGGAGTTTGGGGGCACTTGTGCCCCCTTTTTTTTTTGGGGTGCATGAGGTAAAAAATGAACCAAAC
>JBHPKP010000030.1:0-10409 GCA_042566505.1 bacterium
CCACTTGCAATGCTTGTTTCGGACGTTATTACGAATAGCCCAATCTCACCTGTTTGGGAACAATGTGTTCCACCGCAGAATTCAATGCTAACCTCATTCGATATTTTTACAACACGAACTTTCTCTCCATATTTTTCACCAAAAAATGCAAGTGCACCTGATTTTTTTGCTTCTTCAATACCCAATTCTTGAGTGTCAATGGAATAGTTATTCATGATTGCATTATTTACATTTGATTCAATTCGAACAATTTCTTCATCAGAAAGTGCTTTTGGGTGAGTAAAATCAAATCGAAAGCCAGTGTTTGTGACTAGCGAACCGGATTGTCCGATATGCGCACCTAGATTATTGCGAAGTACAGCTTGCAAAAGATGTGTTGCAGTGTGATTGCGTTTGATATTTTGTCGGAAATCTTGATCTATGGATGCTGTAATTGTTTCATTTATTGTGAAAGAACCAGTGGCTTTTCCATAATGAAGGACTAGGTTTGATGCAGTTTTTTTTGTGTCATAGATTTCGATAGTGTTGTTGTCTTTAGATAAAAATCCTTTGTCGCCTATCTGTCCACCGGATTCTGCATAAAATGGAGTTTTATCGAGCACAACAATGACATCATTCTTCTCATTTTTAATATTTTTAATTTCTTCGAATGTATTATCACTAATGATTTTTATTATAGATAGGATGGTGCTTTTGGTTTCGATTGTATCATAACCTACAAAATCTGTTTTACCATGCTTGTCTATTAGGTTTATGAATATTTCGCTTTCTTCGTCCCAGCCTGCAACATTCTTGCGAGCTCTTTTCTTTTGTTCGTCCAATGCTTTATTAAATCCGTTTTCATCAATAGTGTAGCCATCCTCAGCTGCAGTTTCCTTTGCAAAATCAAATGGGAAACCATAGGTGTCAAACAATATAAAAATCTCATTACCCGGAATAACTTTTGTTTGCGCATATTTTTCCTTTAGTTTGTCAAAAAGTTTAAGTCCGGATTCAATTGTTTCGTGAAATTTATTTTCTTCATTATTAATAATATCTTCAATATATTGTTGTTTTTCGGAAAGTACAGGATAAATATCTTTCATAATATCAATCATTTCAGTTGTGATTTTGGAAAAGAAATCTTTGAGTCCAATTTTGTGTCCATATCTTAATGCTCGTCGAATGATTCGTTTGAGTACATATCCACGTCCTTCATTTGAGGGGGTGATTCCGTCGGACAACAAGAATACAGATGAACGTGCATGATCTGCAAGTATATGAAATATGGTTTTGTCATTTTGAAGCTTCTTGATGCCTGCATCCTTTTTGAGTTGTTCGAATGTTTTTTTTGCAGGAAGAAAAAGGTCAGTGTCAAAAATAGTATCTGCATTTTGACAAACAGCTGTAAGCCGCTCTAGTCCCATGCCTGTATCTATATTTTTTTGAGGCAATGGTTTCATGGAACCATCTTTTTGCTTATCAAATTGAGTAAATACGAGGTTCCATATTTCCATATATCGATCACAATCGCATCCGGGCTTACAATCTTTTTCTCCGCAGCTTTTGTGTTCGCCGAAATCGTACAGTATTTCAGAGCAGGGACCGCAAGGTCCGGTCTCACCAATGCTCCAGAAATTTGAATCTTTGCCAAGTTGATAGATTTTATTCTCAGGAACAATTTTTTTCCAAATTTCAAGAGATTCATTATCGTCTTTATAGATGGTGATATATAGTCGATCTTTTGAAATTTTAAGTTCTTTTGTCAAAAATTCCCATGCCCATTTAATTGCATCTTCTTTAAAATAATCACCGAACGAAAAATTTCCCATCATTTCAAAAAAAGTTAAATGTCTGGTAGTATAACCCACGTTTTCAATGTCGTTTGTACGTACACATTTTTGTATTGAAACTGTGCGTGTATATTCGAGTGGAATCTTGCCAAGAAACATGTCTTTGAATGGAACCATGCCAGCACTGTTGAACAATATCGACGGATCATTTGCCGGAATAAGTGAAGTTGAATCTTTTACTGTGTGTTTTTTGTTTTTGAAGAATTCAATAAACTTTTTTCGTATTTCGTGGTGGTTCATTTTTTGCTCCTAATTTAAAAACTGAAAATTATTTTCGCAAGTTCTTGTTTTGAAATTTTTTTTGGCATATTTTTTAGTGTTTCTTTTTTTGATAAAGCATGTTTTAAAACTATTTCTTTTTGATGTTTAGTTGGTGCGATATTAAAAAATTTAAAACTGTATGGTAAGTTTAGTTTTTTGTAAAACTGTTTTAGTTTAATAATTTCTTTTAGTTTATGGTCGAGTGCAAGTTGAACGAGGTTTCCATAGCCTACCATTTCTCCATGCAGGAATTTCTTGGTATCAACTAAACGTGTGAATGCATTATTGATACTGTGGCTAGCGCATGCTCTACAACCTTCACCTCCGATTCCACCAACAAGTCCTGCAAGCATAATGTTTGTACGTACAATTTCCTTGAATTCATGCGAAATATATTTTTGTTTATTGTCTTCATAAGCTTTGAAACCAAGATTGAAGATATTGTTGTAGATTATTTTCGTTGTCTTTAGAGCCATGTTCACGAACGAACTATCTGACCTGCCTTGCGAGAATGCCATTGATTCGTAATACTTTGCCAAGCTATCTGCCATTCCACTAGCAAGCAGCCTGATAGGCGCACTTATAAGGAGTGAAAAATCAACTATTACTATATCAGGACTTTTATCAAAAAGCATATAATGCGATGAGATACCTGACTGTTTGTAGATTGCAGACAGTGCAGTTGATGCTGCACTTGTTGCAGCACTGGTTGGGACTGTTATACATCGCAGGTTAGTTTTATTTGCTGCAGCTTTTCCGGTGTCGAGCGCTTTTCCGCCTCCAACTGCAATAATATATTGTGATTTTGTTTTTAAAACAATTTTGTTTACACGATTAATTTCTTCGAGTGTACATTCACCATTGAATGGGATATGCGATAACCCTTTTTTTATAAAAGGACCAAACTGTTTTTTAAATTTTTCAAGTAGAGTTGATTCCATTAGAATGCAGCCACACTTGCCCCAACTTTTTAGGATTTGGGAAAGTTTGATTAAGGTATTTGATCCTTCTATATATGTTGAAGTGCAAAATGAGTATGTATTCATTTATTTAAAAAAATTCCTTAATGTAAAAAATCCTGCAAGAGCTAATGATAAACTTACTAAGTTGCTTATAATTAAATAGAAAAAAGCGGAATATGACCTGCCGGTGTGAAGGAGTTTCATGGCGTCAAGCATGTACCACGAAAATGTTGTGAATCCACCCAGTATACCAATGAATATGAAATGTGAAATCAATTTATCGTGCAAATTATTTTGAAATAGAGCCCAGAGTAAGCCTATTGTAATAGAACCTGCTGCGTTAACTAAAAATGTTCCGTAATTACTACCATTTGCAATAAATGATGTAACAAAATATCTGAGTATGCTTCCAAGTGCACCGCCAAATCCAACATATAATAATTCCATAATTAAATTCCTCCAAATGAATCTTATTATTTTACACTTTTTGGGTGAAATTTTCAATTTTTTGTTTGCAAATTTCGACTGAAAATTACAGTGATTATGGAGGTAAAATTTTTTGACATAAGAAAACCTAATTTGTATAATCCGACATATTTTAAAAGAAGTTGAGGCAATATCATGAAAAAAAATAGCAGAAAATTAAAGTTAGGACTTCCAAAAGGGAGTTTGCAAGGATCAACAATTGAACTATTCAAAAAAGCCGGGATAAGGATAAATTCTTCGAGTAGATCATATTTTCCATATTGTGATGACGATGAACTTGAAATTATGCTTGTTCGTAGTCAGGAAATGGCAGGTTATGTTGAAGATGGAGTATTTGATGCGGGTTTGACAGGTCATGACTGGATATGCGAATCAGGTGCAGATGTAAAAGAGATATGTGAACTTATTTATGCCAAAAGTGGGTTTAGACCCGTTAGATGGGTTTTGGCAGTACCTGAAGATTCAAAAATCAAAAGCATAAAAGATTTGGAAGGAAAAAGGATCGCAACAGAATTGGTTAATGTTGTAAAAAAATATTTAAAGAAACAAAAGGTTGCTGCAGATGTGGAATTTTCATGGGGTGCTACAGAAGCAAAAACACCGGCATTAGTTGATGCGATTGTAGAGTTGACTGAAACAGGTAGTTCGCTTCGGGCAAATAAACTTAAAATTGTGGAAGAAATATTACAATCAACAACCAGATTTATCGTAAATAAAGATGCATACAAAGATGAGTGGAAGAAAAATAAAATCGAAAGTTTATCAATTCTTTTAAAGGGCGGTTTACAAGCTGAAGGCATGGTCGGATTGAAATTAAATATTGAAGAATATAAATTAAATGATCTGATAAAAGTTTTACCTGCAATGAAAAAACCTACCATTTCAAAACTTTTAGAACCTGGTTGGCTGGCTCTCGAAGTTATTATCGAAGAATCCATAGTAAAAAAAATATTACCTGAACTAAAAAGATTAGGTGCGCAAGATATTATTGAATATCCATTAAATAAGGTGATTTATTAGGTGAAACATGGCTCAAAAGAAAACAGAAAATGATTCGGTAAGAGTACGATTTGCTCCTTCGCCTACGGGTTTTTTGCATATTGGTGGTGCCAGAACAGCTCTGTATAATTGGCTATTCGCAAAACACAACAATGGTAAATTTATTTTGCGTATAGAGGATACTGACGAGATTCGTTCTTCATCGAGTGCAGTGAATGCAATTTTAGACAGCATGAAATGGTTAGGACTTGATTGGGATGAAGGACCGGAACTGGAAGAAGGTGCGCTTTCAAGTAAAGGTGTATATGGTCCGTATTTTCAAATGCAAAGAATGTCATTATATAAAAAGTATATTGATGAACTCATTAAAAATGAAAGGGCATATTATTGCTATTGTTCTACAGAGGAATTAAAAGAACGTAGAGAACTGGCAAGAAAAGAAGGCAGACCTCCCAAGTATGATGGTCGCTGTAGAGAGTTAACTATCGAACAAAAGAATAGCTATAAAAAAGAAGGCCGCAAGCCGGTTGTTAGATTTAGAAGCTTACAAGATGGCGTAACTGAAGTTGACGATATAGTAAAGGGTAAAATGTCCTTTGAGAACAAGCTGCTTGATGACTTTGTTATTGTGAAACCGAATGGAACTCCACTTTATAATTTTGCAAATACAGTTGATGATTATTTAATGAAAATCTCGCATTGCATTCGGGGTGATGATCACATTTCAAATACTCCCAGGCAGATTATGATATATCAGGCATTGGGTTGGCAAATTCCAAAGTTTGCACATATACCAATGATTTTAGGTTCAGATGGCGGCAGGCTTTCGAAACGGCATGGTGCAACCTCTGTAACTGCATATCGAGACCAAGGTTATTTGCCAGAGGCATTGATAAATTACTTGTCGTTATTAGGTTGGTCAACTGAAGATAGTCAACAGCTTTTTGAACTTGATGATCTAATTAATAAATTTACGCTGGAACGTTGTAGTTCAAGTGCTTCAATATTTGATTCACAAAAACTTTTGTGGATGAATGGCGAATATATTCGATCAAAGTCAGAGACAGATTTTTTTAATTTAGTATTGGCACAGCTAAAAAAAGCAGATCTTATAGACGATATATCTACATCAGACAAGGACGAGTATCTCAAAAAAATAGTTGCACTTGAACAAGAAAAGGTGAAGCTTTTAACTGAAATTCCGGGTCTTGTAGATTTTATGCTTACAGATGAAATAGAATGGGATGAAAAAGCTGTCAATAAAGTGTTGAAAAAAGAAGGTGCAGCCGATATATTAAATGATATGCAAGAAGAGCTCGAGAAACTCAAAGACTTTAAAAGTCAGACCATAGAAGAATGTGTTAGGGATTATTCTCGTAAGCATGATATTAAAACCGGTAAAATTTTTCATCCTCTAAGGGTTGCTACTTCAGGTAGGACACAAGGACCTAGTCTTTTTGATTATATGGAACTATTAGGTAAATCAAAGGTGCTTCAACGTATTGAAAAAGCAAGAAAGCTTTGTGAATAATAAATCATTTTCAAGGAGGGATTATGTCAGATCAAACTGCGTCTACAAATCCATTATTAATTAGTTTAGTGTTTTCACTTTCACAGGCTGCACTTATGCAGATGGGTAAAATTGCGAACCCTATGAATGGGAAAGCTGAAAAAAATCTTAATCAAGCAAAGGTAAGCATTGATATGCTTGAGATGATTAAAGATAAAACAATAGGGAATCTTTCTCAGGAAGAAGTTAAACTGTTAAATGAAACAGTTGCAGATCTTCAGCTTAACTATGCACACGAAATTAACAGCAATGATGATAGTGAAACTCAATCAACTATAAACTAATTTTATGGAGTATAAAATGCGATATTTAAAATCACTTTTCATTTTCTTTTTTCTTATTACAAGTTTTTGTTTTGCAGATGACGTAACGGAACGTTTAGGTGAAGGTGTTGTAAATTGGTCAGAAGGTTATATTGAAGTGCTGGGAAATGGCGCTCCACCTTTGGATGTCAACAATAAAGCACAGGCTCGTCTTATGGCAGAACGTGCAGCACTAGTTGTAGCTTACAGAAATTTAGTAGAAGCTGTGAATGGAGTGCGTGTAAATTCAGAAAGTACGATTAATAATTATGTTGTAGAAAGTGACAAAATTAAAACAGGGATTGAAGGCTTTGTGCAGGGTGCAGCCATTATCCCAAATGAAAAAACCGGAGAGAATTACACATATCTTTCCGATGGCAGTATACGTGTTAAACTGCGTGTACCAATAAATGGAAACGATAGTTTGGCAGAATTTGTTATGCCTGAAGTTATGGAGTCAGAGGGTGTTGATGAACCTAAAAAAATGAAAAAGGTTCGTAAGCTAAAACCAGGTGCTGTAACCGGTATAGTTTTTGATGCTTCGGAATTTGACCTAAAACCTGCAATGAGCCCGCATGTATACGATGAAAATGGCAAAGAAGTGTATGGAACACAATTCGTAACCAGAAGATTTGCAATCGAAAAAGGAGTAGCCGGATACGTGAAAGGTGTAGATAATATCGAAAGTGATACTCGAACAGGTGATAATCCATTAGTGATCCAAGCAATCGAGGTTGACGGCTCTGTTGCAACTGACATAATAATTTCATCAAAAGATGCTAAAAAAATCAAAAAACTAAAAAACAAAGACAATCTCTTCAGTGAATGCAAAATAAATATCGTATTAAAATAATTTTTGATTCTTATGGAGGTTCTATGAAAAAAATCAAAGTGTTATCTCTGGTTCTTTCCTCAATAATCTTCTTAACTTTCTTCACTGGTTGTGCCGGCAAAAAAATCATTTCACAAGCTGAACTTGATACTCCTCAAAATGCTTATAATCAAGGTATGGAATTGTTAAACAAGGGTGATTATTTAAAGGCTGTATCAATGTTTGATCGCAGCATTGGTTTAGATAAAAAATTTGCATATGCTTATCTGGGTAAAGGGATAGCATACTTGCATATAGGGGATTATAAAAAAGCCGAAAAAAATGTAAAAAAAATGATAAGCCTTGATAAGAAAAATCCACAGGGTTATGTTGCATATGGACGGGTGAATAATGCAAAGGGTGAATTGAACAAAGCGCTCAATATGTTTGAAAAGGCATTGGACCTGGATACTGAGACAAAGGAAGCTTACTT
This sequence comes from bacterium, assembly GCA_042566505.1. GTDB lineage: Bacteria > RUG730 > RUG730 > JBDRED01 > JBHPKP01 > JBHPKP01. The sequence continues at coordinate 7,717 of JBHPKP010000030.1, forward strand.
TTACATGGGAGAGACATTTGAGATGGCTGAAGAAAATGATGAGGCAAAGAAGCAGTATAAAAGTGCAATTGAAATTGATGCATATTATAATGATGCAATCAAAGCTTTGGAAAAGCTGCAAAAACGTGAAATTGCAATGACCGGTATGGATAGTGAATATGTTGCAATTGCTAATAAAGATGCAGTAACAAGAGCAGATTGTGCAGCTCTTCTTGTCGAGGATTTTAAGGTCGAAAAATACTTGCGTAAAACAGATAAAGTAATGCTTCCAACAGATAGTGAGATGCACTGGGCAAAGGGTTATATTGAGAAAGTTTTGGCAGTTGGTGCTATGGAAGAGTACTCAGACAGGAGCTTCAAGCCCGATGAGAAAATCACACGCGTGGAATTTGCAATGCTGCTAGAGAAGCTTATTATTAAAGCAACAGGTGAAGAAGATTTGGCAACGAAGTTTGTTGGTAGTGTTTCGCCATACAGCGATGTTCCGAACACACACTTTGCATTCAATGCAATAATGGTCGTAACATCCAGAAATATAATGGAATCAAAAGGTGATGGAACATTCGGTGCAGCAAAAATCGTAACAGGTACAGATGCAATTTTAGCTTTAAAGAAGTTAAAAGTTGTGCTTGAACAATAAAAAGTAAAAGGTGATTAAATGAAATTATTTAAAAGAATCTTTTTTCTGTTTTTATCTTGCAGCTTATTTTGCGGGATGCTAAGTGCACAAGAGCACAATACAATTGATACTGCAAAAGAGTTTAATAATGAAGCTTTTCCATTTGCTGATTTTATTATACATGATTCAATTAATTATAGTGGAGATACTAAGTACTATAAATTTTATTTAACAGATAGAGATTTTTTAGTAAATGTTAAATTAAAAGATTTTGGATTTCAAGATTATGATTTGTATTTAAAGCATTATAATGATCCATATGATACTGTAGAGACAACTTATGATTCTTCGGTTACTAATAATTCTGAAGAATATATAAGTCATTTAGGGAGTCTTGATCGTTGGTATTATATTCAGGTAGTTGGGAAAAATTCGTGGGATTTTAATACTCAGCAACAATTTACATTGGAAATCACACTGCAGAATAATACTCAGTCAGAGGTCGATCAATATGAACCTAATGATATTTTCACCTCTGCTACCCATTTGAATAATGTAGTGTGGCAAAGCGGTTGGTATATAATTTCCGGGATAATTCCTAATAGCAATGATGTTGATATATATAAAATTAGTCCGGGAAATGATGTTGGTAAAAGCTATACATTTGAATTGACCGAACTACCAGCTAATTATGATTTAGTATTTTTTATTAAGAGATTTAACGAATCAATTATTGAAGTTGCAAGATCGAATAATAGTGGTACAGAAGATGAGTATATTTCTAAAATATTAAATGATCCAAATGCAGAATATTATTTAAAAATTGGACCTTCGACACCAAGTGATATTAATTTTAGTCAGCGTTATAAGCTTAAAATTAATGCATCTTCAATTGATGCGGTTCTGGATCCGAAAATTAATGAACCGGATGATTCAGCAAGTCAAGCGACAGAAGTTAACAAAGATATAAATATTAAGGGTTGTATAAACTCTTCCCGTGATCAAGATTTTTTCAAATTTGAAGTGAATGAATCTGAGTTTACGATAAATATCGAAAATCCTTATAATGATCCAATGCGTGTCCAAATTTCTGACGATTTTAATAGTCAGCTCAAACATGAATTTGTTTCACCTAATTCCAGCCAAGATATAACATATAGTGAAAATCAAAATAATTCTATTAAACTAGCAGCTGCAAATAAATATTATGTTTTAGTATCACTTGATTCAGGAAATTTTTATACAAATTTTTATACTTTAAGAATTTCAGAAGGAACATCTAGTTCGTCTAAAATAGAAAGTGATACATTATATATAGCAAATAATATATTTAACCCAAGAAGGGCATCTATAAGTCAACAGCCTAAACTAATGTTTATTATTCAAAAAGATTCAACTACGGATGTGACTCTGCTTTTGTTTGATATGATAGGAAATCTGGTTAAAACTTTTTATCGTAAACAAAGCTTAGGTCAAGGTACATATTTGAATAAATGGGATGGCAAAAATGATATTGGTGAAGATGTTGTGAGTGGTGTATATATTGCAAGTTTGAATGTTGATGGTAAAACAAGTACGAAAAAAATTATGGTGATAAAATAATTATGGAGTTATATATGTTTTTAAAAATTAGATTAAGCAGGATAATTTCAGCTTTATTGCTGGTGTCTTTTGTTTTCAATTTAGGTTATGCGTTCGAGGGCAAGGGTGGGCGGAATGCAATGCCGTTTTTGCTGATTGACTATAGTCCTAGATCAAGTGCATGTGGGCAATTGGGAACTGCAGTTGCAAATGATATTGCAATGAGTAGGTACAATCCAGCTGGCTATTCTTTGATCCCAACCAATACTGCCTCATTTTCGCATGTAACTTGGCTTGATGAGATAAATGGTAATTATGTTGGGCTTGCGTTGCCGAAGTTGTTAGATGGTATAAGTTTTGGCGCAAATCTAGTTTTTTTGAATGATAGATTTCCATATGTTGACTCTAGCTATAATGAACAAGGAGATATTGAGTATGAAAATACGTTAGTGCATTTGGGTGCATCCGTACCTTTTAGTAATACAATTTTTGG
>JBHPKP010000003.1:0-53887 GCA_042566505.1 bacterium
AAATCATAGTTCAAGACAAAAAAGAAGAATAGATAGAGGTAAAAAAATGAAATTAAAAATTTGTGTGTTGTTAATTTTAAGTATTTTAGTTAGTGCAGTTTTTGCTCAAGAGTCCGGTAACTATGCAATTATAGATTTTATGGTTGGGCAAGATTTAGGTGGATCAGTTGTATATGTTGAGGGTGAATTAAAAAAATATAAAGATGATTGGCAAACTGTATTTCAAACGGATCGAATAAGTGTTGGATGTAAACTAAAAACAGGTGTTGAGTCACATTCTGTAGTTGTGTTTGATGATAAAACTGTTTGTTATATGGATGAAAAAGCTGAATTTACGCTTGATAAAATTGAAATTAGTGATTCAAAAGGAAGGACACAGGTTGATTTGACAATTGAGAATGGTAGATTTATTTTTGATACGGGATTTAATGATAAAATTTATAATTTTAATATAAAAACAAAAAATGCTTTGGTTGTTTCTAAAAATACACAATTTATGGTTGAATTTATTAATGGAAAAACAACTTTAATTGTTGTTTTCGAGGGAAAGGTGGAGCTTTCCAACAAAAATGATAAAGGGGACTATGAAAACAAAACCATATTAAAACGCGAGCAAGAAGCTGTGGTTTTAGGTTGGAATAAACCAACACCGCCGAGCAGGATGCGTTCAAAATTAAAAAAATACAGTAATAAGATGGAAGAAGTAAAAAAAGAATTAATTAAAAACAGAATTATAGAAAAAGTCGGCACCTTTAGAAAAAGTAAAACCGAAGAGATAAAAATATTTAGACAAATTGAAGAAGCTAATCCTGTAAGAAGAGAAACTATTAGAGATAATGGTAAGAAAAAAAAGAAACCACAGTATAAAAAAGATAAACCTGTCAGACGTCGAAGGTTGTAAAGGGTTAATTATGTCTAACAAGAAAGCATTTAAATATATTTATGGACCTGTTTATTCTTGGCGGTTAGGAAATTCTTTGGGTATTGATCTTTTGTCGCAAAAAGATAAGAAATGTAATTTTGATTGCACTTATTGTCAAATAGGTAAAACTAATGAATTCACTACAGAACGTAAAGTCTATGTTTCAACGAAAAATTTATTAGGTGAAATTAATCAGGTGATTGACTTAGAATTTGACTTTATAACATTTTCGGGACGAGGTGAGCCCACACTTGCTTTAAATCTTGAAGAGGTCATTGTTGAGATTAAAAAAATTGGGAAACATAAAATTGCCGTAATAACAAATGGTACATTATTAGACCAACCGGATGTTGTTCGTGCGCTTACGCAAGCTGATGTTGTTTTGGCAAAATTTGATGTTGCAAGTGAAGAAATGCTTCAAACAATTAATAGGCCGGCGAAAAATGTAAAGTTCGGCAAAATAATAGAAAATTTTATTAGCTTTCGAAAAATATTCAAAGGTAAATTGGATTTGCAGTTGATGTTTTTGGATGATAATAAAAACTCAGTAAAAAAAATCATAGACGCGGTTAAGCTTATACAACCTGATGAATTACATATAAACACACCACTGAGACCATGTGCTGTAAAGCCATTAACAATTGATGAAATCAAAAAAATTGTTGAGCAATTTGAAAATTTGCAGGATATAAAGATACGAACTGTTTATGACGAGCAGCAGAAACATATTAAGCCAATAAGTGAACCCAATACTGCTGCGAGAAGAGGCAAAGAAATTAATTAAAAATTTAAAATTGACGGTATATGAATATAGAACTCGTTAACTGTTTGACGCTAAACTAAACAAAAAAATTGACGTAGTACCCGGTAAATGAGCAATTGGAGAGAAATAATGAAAACAATTTTAGAAATAAAGTTTTATCCGGATGAAGTTTTGAGATTAGAAGCTTCGAATGTGGAAAAGATTACTCAAAAGGAAAAGAAACTTTTTGAGAATATGCTGCACACAATGTATGCAAACAAAGGCATTGGACTTGCGGCGCCTCAGGTTGGGATTTCTTTGAAACTTATTGTTGTTGATGTTGGGAATGGAGCTGTTAAGCTTGCAAATCCAAAGGTCATAAGTTGCAATGGTGGATCATTTTTTGAGGAAGGCTGCTTGAGCTTGCCTGGTGAACAAGTGAAAGTGATGAGACCTGACAAGGTAGTTGTTGAAGCAATGGATGAGCATAGCAAAACAATCCGTATAAGTGCAGAAGGGCTTTTGGCACGTGCATTATTACACGAGATCGATCATTTAAATGGAAAACTCATAATTGATCACGAAAAAGGATTATAATGATAAAAAAAAGTTTTATTTACGAAATATTTAATGCAGCATACATGCAGCGTTGGAATGATAAGATTTCACCTGTTGAATTGCGTGAACTCGATAAACAAGCTCATAAAATGATAATTGCATATGTGTTTGGAAAGTTCGAAGAAGAAAGCGGGAATCCTGACTTTGACTGGATACAACTTATAGAAGGTGGTATTTTCGAACTTTTGCAAAGAATTGTTGTTACTGATCTCAGACCTCAGCTTTTCTATAAAATCAAATCTGATAAATCTAAATATCGAGAGTTAAATAATTTTGTAATTAAGCAGTTTAAACAAATACTTTTACCTATTGAAGATGGTATATTTTTGGAAAGATTTAAGGACTATTTATTCAGAAAGTCAGATAACATAAACAACAAAATTTTAAATGCAGCTCATTTTTATACGTCCAGTTGGGAATTTCGTATAATCAAGCAAACTAATCCTGATGGTTATGAAATAAATGAAATAGAAAAAGATCTAATAAAAAAACAGGAACTGAATTATGATTTGATAGGCATGCAAAAGCTTACACTTTCGAATAAGCTTAAGAATTTTGTTGATTTGTGCGGTGAGCTGAGGTTTCAGAATAGATGGAGTCATCTACATCGAATACCGAGGACTTCTGTGCTGGGGCATATGCTTATTGTTGCAGTTCTGACATATTTATATTCACTTGAACTAAAAGCTTGTAAGAGGCGATGCATAAACAACTTCTATTCCGGCTTATTTCATGATTTGCCGGAGGTTTTGACCCGTGACATTATAAATCCTCTGAAAAGCTCAATACCGGGCTTAGATCGCATTATAAAGATATATGAGAAGGAAGAGATGAAGAAAATTTATAGTCTTATACCAAAGACCTGGCATCGTGAAATGCGAGTATTTACAGAGATTGAGTTCACAAACCTCATTATTAGTAATTCAAGATTAAAAAGAGTAAGTTCCGAAGATTTGTGCAAAAAATACAATTCAAATAAATTCAATCCACGAGACGGTCGGCTTGTGGAATTCAGTGACAAACTGGCAGCATTTGTAGAGGCGCATCTTGCTATAAAAAACGGTGCACGCAACAATGAATTCAAAGATGCCAAAGAATCACTCATTACAAAATACAAATCATTTAAAATTGCAGGTCAAAATCTAGGCGAAATCTATAACGAATTTGTGTAATTCATTTCATTATCAATCCACCCAAAACAACATATTGCGAAAAAACTATAAATATGTTAACATTAAGTCCCCCAAATAATTAATCAGGATATCCAAAATGAAAAAAATATTGATCAATTTCTTGATCATTTCAATCTTATTTCAGCAGTTTGCATTCTGCAAAACAGCCTCTCCAATAAGTAATGACAATTCTAAACTTTCTTTGATAAGTTTTTTTAGTAATGCAAAAGACAAAAAAATAATGGAATATTCTATTGATTCTTATAGAAAAATGAAAATTACAAAATCAGAACTAAAAGCTGTAATTAAATATGTAAATAATAAAACTGGCAAAAAGCTAAAAATGGATTGGTCTAGTACTAAAGGCGTAGTAAAAATAAGTAATGTTTGTGAGGATAATTCATCAAAACAATATGAACAACTGATTGCCTTACTTAGCTCTAATAATATCTATGAAAAGATTAGAGCAGCACAAACTTTGGGGAAAATGGGAGGCGAAGCTGCAAAGGCAGTTATATACATTATAGAATTACTTACTGATACTAATGAACATGTAAGAGCAGCCGGTATAAAGTCATTGGGTGAATTGGATGCAAAAGAAGCTGTATGGGATGTAATGCGTCTATTAAGTGATGAAAGCGTTTATGTAAGGTTAGCATGTATAGATACATTAGCGAAGATAGCTGTTAAAGGTGACAAAAAGTTAAAAAATAGTTTGGTGAAATTATTAGATTGTCAAAATGATGAGGTAAAAAAGGCTGCTTTAAAGGCATTGGGTAAAATTGGAGATAAAAATATTTTTAAAAATTTGGTTAATTTTTTAAATTTTAATTATAAAAATTCTGATTTAACTATGATTGCAATAGAAGCAATAGGTGAACTTGGTGAAAAAATGGGTGTGAAACCTTTGATTAATTATTTGTTGAGTATACAACATATGCATCAATCTACTGAACAGATAAAAAAAGAATCTGAAAAACAAAAAAGATCAATAGCGTATGCATTAGTTAAAATAGCTGCTAACTTGCAAGATGAAAAAATATTGTTAGAGATTTTACCGATTTTAGTGAATTTATTGAATGATGAAGAGCATGAACTAAGACAAGCAGTAATGTACTCATTAAATAATATGTTATCTAAAAACGTAAAAGGAGTAAGGGAATATTTAATAGCAAAGCTTGAAGATGAAAAGGAAGAAGTGAGTAACAGAGTAAAGATATTAACAATATTAGATAAATTTATTGAGAAAGATAAATTGTTAGGGTTGCTTCATAATAGGGATGAAAATATCAGAAAGCGAGCAGCAATAAGATTAGCTCTTAGTGATGAAGATAAAGAGGTTATAAAATATTTGATACAATTATTGCAGCAAAATATAAGACATGAACCAAGAAAAACTGCAATGGAAGCATTAAAAAGGATGTGTAGTGAACATGCTATGAATGAAGTAAAAAAATTATTTGATGAGTCCAAAGATGAAGATATTAAAAGAACAGCTATAAGTTTATTTTCTACAATAGGTAGATCAATGAATTATAGTGAAAAGTTGGCTGAAGATTTTAAAAAAATTATTTTAAATAAAAATTATTCGATAAATATAAGGAAAGCAGGAATAGATGAATTGTTTATGTGTGATGAAAATGACATAATTTCAAATGTAATAAAATTATGTCAAGATGGAGAAAATGAACAAAAAGAGTCAATTTTAACATCTGATACAAGTCAACCTGTCTTGATTCATTTGATTGAAAAATTTAATGAAAAACCAAACATTGGCGAGAAAGTTATATATATATTGTTTGATTTGTTGAAAAATAAAAATAAGAATATAAAAATAGCAACTATGCAGGCATTGGAAGTTATATTGAAGAATAAGAAACTTAGCAGTGAAGGAAATCCTTTAATACTTTTTTTAACGGATAATGATACAGACATAAAATTAGCTGCGATAAGAGCATTAGGCAAAATAGGAGACAAAACAGTAATTAAACCACTAATGAAATTACTGTGTGGCAAAAATAACCAAAATGAAAAGGATGATATTAAGACAACAGTTGTAGAAGCTTTGGGTTCAATAGGTGAAGATTATAATGATTCTGTAAAATGTTTAATTAAATTACTAACTCATAGAGATGCAACTGTAAGAATAGCAGCAGTAAAAGCATTGAGCGCAATAGATGGAAATAACCAAAAAGTTCTGGATAATTTATTATGTAGGTTAAAAAAGGATATGGATGATAAAGTAAAAGCAGCTGTAGTAGAGGAATTAGCAAAAGAAACTATAATCATACCAGCCCATCGAAAAAGTGAAATTGCATTGACTGTGCTTACTTTACATGTGAGAAAGCTTATAGATGACAAAACTGCGGCAAAACTGCTGGTTAGATTAGAGAATCAAGATGCTATACCTATTTTGCTGGGCTTATTAATGATAGACGAAGAAGCATCTATGGCGTTAGAGGGGTTGAAAAAGATAATTAAAGGGGATGATAAGAAGGTAATAGATGCTTTTATTGATTTTCTAAACCAGAAAAATAATAATCCTTTATTAAAATGCACTATTATGGACATGTTAGCTCAAAAGTTTTCAGGGAATAAAAAAATCCCATTTATATTTGAAAGGTTAATGTTTGAGGTAACAGAAGATATTGTTGTAAGGGATAAAGCTGTTTTGTTGCTGTCAAAAATGGAGTTAACGGATGAATCTATATGGTCTGATTTAATGCAAAAATATAGTGAGTTAGAAGAGGATGAATATTTGAAAAGAAAAATAGAAAATATCCTATTGGCGGACGGATTTGAGGGAATCAATGATATAAATGCTCTAATTAAATTGTTAGATTCAGATATGTGTAGAGAACAGGTGATATCCAGACTTATGAAGATGTGGAAGGATAGGGAAATTGATTTAGAGATTTTAATGCTCAAGCAAATACAATGTCCGTATTTAGATTTAAGTCAGAAAATTGTATGTATAGATATATTGGCTAAAGTAGGCGGAAAAAAAACTCTAGACTTTTTTCTCCAACAGTTACAATTGCCCGGAATTGAGCAACCATATTGGCTCTATTATAATAAAGCAATAATAGAAGCATTGAGTAAAATAATAAGACATATTACCGAACAGAATTGGGTATCGAGTCAACATGATGAAGAGAATGAGAGATTAATTCAAAATATTAAAAATGTTTTGTATGATTTGTTCTCACATCGAAATGTAGAGATAAGATTATCCAGTGTACAAGCATACGCAAAAATACGCACAGATAAAAAAATAAATACGAAACTTGTTGAAATGTTATTTGCGAAAAAGAACCAAGAACATGATTTATATCTAAGACTTGCAATTATACAAACATTACCTAATAGTATTATTCTTGAAGAAAAAGTAAAAGCTAGTATTAAAAAAGAGTTAAGTGAATTACTAGGAAAAAAGCATAGACACTCAAGTCCGTATGTGAGACTTCTTACACTGAAATTGTTGATGAGGATAAATGATTATTCAGAAGATTATTTGGGTATTGCTTTAAAAGATACAGATCCCCTCATTACAGAAAAAGCCATAAGCTATTGTTTAAGTTGGACCGGTTGCGCAGGAGAAAGAAAAGGTATTGATTATTTAATAAACTTATTGAAAGATAATAAGGAAGAATTTCAGCTGAGAAAAGAAATTGCAAGTCTTTTAGGAAGAAGAGATGATGCTTTTGCATCAGGTATTTTTATCGATTTATTGATGCAAGGAAAAGAAGATTTAAAACAGTTAGCGCAAATCGGATTAGAGAAAATGACTAATGTCCCTATAGACAAGTTGCTTGAAATAATAACTACTTCGCAGGAATTAGAAAATATAGAAGTTAAAATTATCGCAGCAAATATATTAAATAAGAGGATTATTAATAAAGTAAGTGATAAAGTAAATCTTACGAAACAACAAATAGAGCCAGTACTAAATTTTTTACAAGAAATAATGGAAAAAAGCAAAAAAGAATCAAAAAATAATTCAGAAAAGAATTTGCATGTAGATTTAATTAAAGCATTATCAAAATTTTTAGCTAATGCACAAGTTCAGGAAGCTGCACTACCTTTACTTAAAGCGTATGTAAAAGCGCCAAATGGACATAGAGTTATTTATATGAATGCTTTAAGCGAATTAGGTACCTTAGCGGTATCGTCAATTATTAGGTGTTTAGATTTTAGTAACCAAGTTAGTTTAGTAAAAGCGTTAATTAAATTAACAAAAAAAATTGCTGAAATTGATGTTGAAGACGTATTTAAAGGCATAGATAATTTTAAGTTAATAACAATGCTGAAGTTTGAGTATTTGGATTTATTTTCAAAAAAGGAACTCAAGAATAGGCAAAATTTGGTTGTAGATATATTAAAAAACGAATTGATGAATCCTAATACTGATAAACGTATACAAGGTAATATTGTAGATATATTAGTTGATATACAAGGCTCAAAGAATATAGACTTTTTTATTGGTGGTTTACGTGGAAAATATGGCTTGGATATAATACCAAAACTTATAATTACATTGGGAGATTTGCGTGCACAAAAAGCAGTAGCTGAGTTGGCGAGCCTACATTTAAGAAACGAATTGTATCGTCTTAGAAATTTTGAAGGCAAAGGTATTTTTCTCAAAAATATTATTGAAGCATTAGCCAAAATAGGAAATAAGGGCGCTATAGAGTTTATTACTTATTTATGCAAATATCATACTGTTGTAAAAAAGGATGATATTTTGATGCGTAAATTAAACGAAGTACTTGAACCTAAAGATATTACAGATATTAATCAGTGTATAAATATGTTGTATTCTGACGAACTGAGAGATAAGGCAAAGGATGCGTTAATAAATATCGGTGGAAAAGAAGTTACTGACGCATTGATAAAAATGTTTCTTAAAGGAGAACTTCAACAAAATAAACACATTAAGAAAGCAGTATTAGAGATATTAGGCGCGGTAGGTACTACAACTATGTTTAATGGATTGGAAAATTCTTCAATAGAAAAAAAAGAAATAGATGATATTAACGCAAGATGCAAGGCGAGAGCCCATAGTTACAAAGATGTGGCAAAAAAATTCGAGAAAGAAGGAAACTTAATTTATGCAATAATAAATTACCAGTCAGCGCTTGAAATAAATCCTGAATCAAAAGAAGCTAAAAACGCATTTGATTCTATAATAAAAGGTGCGAAAAATCGTCTGAAATCCGAAAAATATGATAAAAAAAATAAGATTATAACTAGAAAAGGTTTTGAAATGCTGCAACAGGATATAAAAATAATAAATAAGTATCCAAATAACTGTAAGGATTTTGTGATAAATAAAAAATTATTAGAGAAATGTGAAGGTAGAGTTCAGGTATGGGAACAAGGTGATTTTTCCTACGAGAAAAGACAATATCTGGATGTTGTGGTTGTTATGAAGTTTGAAAAAGCAGAGAAAAAACTTATAGATATTCAAATGGTAGAAAGAGCAGTTATTGTTATGGAAGAAATAGAAGATATAATAGGAACAAATCCAATAATAAAAATAGTGAAAGAAGCAAAATTAAAAATACAAGATTATATGGAATATCTAAGAACCATTTATATACCTATTTGTACATTAGGTACAGACATTATAAGTTTATTAGAACCATATAGAAATAGGCGAACTAATTCTATAATAATATACTCTCATCATATACAAACATTCAAAGGTATTTTTACAGCTGTTTAAAGCTTTGCTTCTTTGTTGCGTTAGAGGGGGGTTCTTATATTTCTTTACCTTATTATAATTAACTTACCTTTTTTCAACTGATCGCCATTTTTGATTATATATATGTACAAGCCGCTAAAAACCTTTTTGCCATTGTCTTTTCGTACATTCCAGCGCAATTCGTCAGTTGTTGTATCGTTATCTTTTTGCAATTTCTTAATGAGTTCACCGGAAATCGTATATATATAGATTTTTGCACCTATTGTTAGACCTGCAAATGTTATATGTGTGTGGTTTTTGTATGCCTTATAAGGATTTGGGTATGCAAAGGCTCTATGTACGTCTGTAGACGCAATTTGACCACGCAAACTTGAACTTTCGAGTTGGTTGTGTGTAAGCCTATAAGGTCCGCCGCTTGTTCTGATATTGCCAACTGCTTGTCCGAGATTAAATCCGTTTTTAAAGTTTCCACCTGTTAGCTTTGCTCCACTTTTAGTGTTTTGACTAAAAAGTTTAAATGTTAAATTTAATAAACCACCTTGCAAAAATATTGCATAGACACTTGTTCCGAGCAAGGAAATCATTATTATAATGGTGACCAAAAATTTTTTTATCTTCATGAGCTTAATCCTTTGATCATTTTCAGTAAATATATAATTATTTGAAATCACTAAAAATAAACCTCATAAAAAAATATTTACAAGTGAAATTATTACGAATGGTATGCGAAGTTGCGAAAGTGATCTTCCCCTGATCTTCCCGTGGAAAAGGGAAAGTATTGCAAGTAAATATTGTATATGCCTACATTGATGTGAAATTGTTAGTTAAGACAAGACTAAAAAATAGATTTTTTATTAAAAGTAAAAGTATTAAACTATAATAACTTATTAATGAGTTTCTTCGATTGAAAGCAATTATGGAACAAAAGCAAGTAAAAGGAATAAAAAAAAGTTCTTTAATCATTTACTTAGACCACTACATAAAAGGTTCTCCTACTTTTTCTTAGGATGGCTATAGGAGGTTCTCTATGCAAAGCTTCTCAAAATGGTTTAAAGTATTATTTCTTAAACAAATCTCAAGTCTAGTCCTAGCAGCATTTATCACAGTATGCTGTCATGACTTCTCGTACGCAGTGAGCGCAAATATGGTTCAACTGTCTGTGCAGACAAATCTTACGAAATCTATTGAAACATTCCAGGGCAAGAAAGATGCAAAACTGTATATAATCCCAACAATCCACTGCCACCCAAACACACAAACCAGTATCAAACAAATTATCGAAAAGTTAAAGGCGAAACATGGCGATACCCTACAAACTATTGGAATCGAAGGAAGTGTGGGTGAGATAAAGCTCGATAGCTTACAAAATATCAAAAGTGAGGTGGTGAGGAGAAAGGTATTGGAATTTTTGGCAACCAAAGGAGAACTCTTTGGTGCAGAAGTTTATGCAGCAATAAATCCCGGAAGTGTAAAAGTCTATGGACTTGAGGATAAAGATGTGTACATGCAGAATTTTAGGCAACTATATAAATCCCTAACTTACAAAGATGAAATACAGAAACTTTTTGAAAAGATAAATAAGATGGTCAGACGTGGAAAAACCGTATTGTATACAGACAGCTTACGAAAGTTCGAAGATGTGCGAGAAGATTATCAAAACGGGAATTTGGATACGAATACATTTATTGAGGAGTTGGTGAGATATGTTTCTCATTCTTCCGTGTCATTTCGAGCTGAGAAGCGCAGCTTCGAAGTGAGAAATCTTAAAACCGTAAGTGATCAAAGTGAACCTAACGATAAGATTTCTCAGTCGCTTACGCTCCTTCGAAATGACACACAATTTGCAAAGAAATATCCGAATATCGATAAAGTACGCAAAATGGGTGAACTCTCCAGGCAAATCAGGCAGCGCGAAGTTCAGCTACAGATGGGCGTATTATTAAGACGCTTAATTCCATATTTAACAGATGAAGAAAAAGCTGAACTTGGATCAAAGCAAGGCGAAGATTATTACGGGTATATAGAACAACTCCTTAAATCAAAGAATATCCACTATCGAGGCTATCCGATGCTTAATACGTACATGAAATATTTGAAATACAAAGCAGAAGTAAATCACGAAGCACTTTTGAGCGGACTAAATGAGCTGGAGTATGAGATTGCAAAGAGTTTAGGCCGAGGAAAGCATCCAAAGAATCTTATTTTTATGGACCACAATACAAAACTTTTGAATGACTATTTAAACAACTCTGTAAGTATAGCATCAAGGGAAAAATGGGAAACAGTTCATGATGAATATTACAGAACCACAAAACTGATGAGCTCCAAATTGACGCACAATGATATGTTTACAGATATAGAAAATGATCTGAAAGAAGCGGAACGAAACATGAGGGAGTTTTACAAGACAGCTAATAAAAGGAATGAAATAATGGTTATGCAAATACTGGGGCATTTGCGAATGACTAATGACGAATTACTAATGACTAATGAAAGAAAGAAAAAAGCTTACGGCTTACAGCTTACGGCTTACAGCTCTATAGCTGTCATGATCATTGGCGGTTACCATACACGAGGAGTCACCGATATCCTGCGTACCAAAGGCATATCGTACGAGGTGATTATGCCGAAAGTGGAGGGAGAATACGATAGAGGAATATATGAGGCGAGACTGAAAGAACAGTACGAATATTGTCAGAATCACAGATTAAAAAGATTACACAGATTACACGGATTTAAAAAGAAAAAAGCTTACTGCTTACAGCCTAAGGCTTACAGCCAGTTAGAGCTTGCAAGTCGCTATGGTATAGGCGCACTAGATGGATTTCTAAAAAGTATTTCAAATGTAGAAACACAGTACGGTAGTATACGGGACGTACAAATACAAGATACAAACCAGGGATTTGAAATTGAGTATGAGTTAGATTGTGGTATCAAGATTGTACATGCGTATGAGAAAAAAAATGGTATATATGAAAAAATTGAAATGCCAAAACCAGGTTTTTTGGGTTGGAGTATGCAGGGAAAAGCTCTGATAAATCTTATTCAAAATCTATATAGAACATTTAATCCGCATAAGCAATCTGTTGAATTATTCATGCAAGAGTTGGGCAACAAATTAGAAGAATCCATTAAAAAAAAACCTGAGATAAAGGATGCAGCAGACATGTTCAGAACCTTTGCAAGTAAATATGGCTTGAGTTTTCGTGTGCAAAAATTGAAAGTAGCATATGCAACTGTAGCATATGCAACTATAGAAGGAGATGAGCAATGGGCAAGAAATAAGGAAAAACAAACTTTTGTTGTCAGCAGGCGGCTTTTGAGGATGATGGCTATCCTGGATAAACTTGCTGGCAAAGAATTTACGTGGAATGTGGCAAATGGAATAGGAGAAAGAGCTCTGATAGGTCAAGGCAAAAGCATAGAGGAAGCGGACAGGATAATGAAAGCAAAGAATCTAGAATTAAAATTGTTCGAACAAGAAATTTTGCCTCTTATAGAGAAGTTGCATACTTTAGCAAAAGGAATCGTAAATGGTGGTATATGCGCAAGTGATCTCTCAACTAAATATCTACAAGTGCCACACAGCAAGGAACCAAAAGAAGCAAAAGAATACAAAAAGCTCTTACAGAAAAAATTTGATCAATACTTTGATATTGTGGTTCCGGATAAAACGATTTGGTCTGCTTTTAGAAATAATTACTGGTTTGATAAATATAAAACCGATGAGGAACATCAGAAAGTATTATTACGCGAAAAATCAAAGGAATTAGCGCTTGAACATGCGACAACGTATAAGTGTTTGGCATTAATGTTTTTAGAGAAAAGCGATTTGGACAGTGCAATCGAATACACAAAGGATGTATTAAGGATAATGTCGAAACAACTGGGAGTATCTCATTTGGATATAGCAAAAATTTATGACAGCTTGGGAATAGCATATTTTGCCAAAGGTGATTTGGATAGTGCAATAAGGTTTTATAATAAAGCTTTAGAAATAAGGAGTATCACCCTTGAAGCAAAGCATCCTATGGTAGTGAAAAATCAGCGTGATTTAGATTGTGTAAATAAAGCCAGAGGCAACTGGAAAGTTTTTGGGGACAAGGGAAATATGTATTTAGTTGAAGGCAACTATAATTATGCAATACTGTTTTATATCAAGGCGTTAGAAATGGGAGAGATAAAAGTACAAGAATATGATCTTTCTTTTGCTCAAATTTATGAGAAATTGGGGGATGCATATTTTGCCAAACATAATTATGACCGTGCAATAAAATCTTATTATCGAGTTAGTAAAATTAAAGAGCAGAAAATAGAAAAAAACAGTTCTTCGTTAGCAAGAATTTATGAGAAGTTGGGGAATGCATATTTAACCAAAGGTGAGTATGACGATGCAATAGGTTCTTATAATATAGTTTTACAAATAAAACAGAAAAAACTGGGAGAAAATGATATATCTTTGCTGAAAATTTATGATAATTTGGGAAAGGCCTATTCAGCTAATGGTAATAATGACGACACAATAAAGGTTTATAATAAAACTTTAGGAATAAGGCAATCAAAACTAGCAAAAAACCATCCTGATGTAGTGAGTAATTATGAAAATTTGCAAAAAGCGTATAAAGCCAAAGCTGACAATGAACTGGCAAAAAAGTGTGCTGATGAAGTTCGTAAGCGTAAAGAGAGAAGGACTACTTTTCGTGTTGGCATAAATAATATTCCAGTCCTAGAGCGCCTCAAAAGAGCAACTTATTCACAGACACCTGAGGGCTTGAGGCAAATACAACAAGACATAGATAGTGTTAAAAATGTTGAAAGTGTCAGAAGAAGATCAGGGGATACTAATAAGGGGCTTCTTGCTCAACCTGCATTCAGAAAACTACGTAAAAGACTCTCAACCACAAGCTTACAAGAAGAGGTCATACGTATATGGGAACATGGTGCGTATGAATACGAAGAAATAAAGCGTGCAGATGGGATGATATTTTTAAAAAAATATGAAAAAAAATCAGGAATGGCTAATTTATTACCAGAAAAACAAGAACCTATCGATATTCAAATCCTTGAAGCACCTGTAATAGACATAGAAATCCTGGAAGCAGCACTCGGTACAAATCCCATTGTACGAGCTATGCGCAAAGCATGTAAGCAGCTAGGCAAAAGTATGGAGTTTGTGCGGGAAGTATACCTGCCGTTTATGACAACAGCTGCTTCATTAGGAGGCTTGCGAGCTATCATGCGGCAATATGAAGCTGTGGAAAAGGATTTGGAATGGGCGGATGTGCAAAATGTGAGGAGAGTGGAACGTGCTGCGTAACTAGTTAATTGTCTTAAGAAAGCTTTTGCATTTCCCACGGGAGTATATATGCATTACAATTTGCATTTATACTTTCTGGTTTTTAGGCTGTTGAACCGGAAGAAATTCTATGATACTTCTCTTCAAAATTGTGTAAATCACGCTGATTTTTACTACCTTAGAATGCTTTTGCTTCTAGGGCAGAGGGTCTAAAGCTTTAGGATAAAACCCTATATTGCCGCAGTATCCAAATCATCTTTGGCAAAAATCATTTTCAAATCCTTAACCTACAATTTTTTTTCGTTTTCCGTTTCCATGATGACCTTAGTTGGTTCGCTAATGAAAGAGTAAAGTTAGATAAAAATACTCTACCTATCGTTATTGTCTGAATCACGGATTTAAGATTTCATGAGTACCAACAAACACCTGGACCCCCCCCATTTTTAACACAATGTAAACATATATTACAACGTGTTAATTGTTAATAAAGTATTAATAAAATCTAGAGACAAGAAAAAAGTATAAATTTTTTTGCAAAAAAATAGGTAAAAAATCACATAAATAGAGTGCTAATCAAATATACTTCAAGTATATTGTTAGATATGTATGCAAAAACCATTGATATTAATAGAAAAAACAAGATTCTTAAAGCGATTTCTAGCTGCAAAAACCTAAACAAGAATATACCTAAGTTAACATAATATATCTTATAGGACGTTCTGATTTTCTTTTGAGGTGGTATGACAATTTAATAAATTAAGCTGATTTCGCTTTATTTTTCAGCATTTTTTTTAGAGAACATGATGTGTATTCGGTGAAACGCCGCAAGTTGGTTTAGAAATGGGTTCCGGATGTTACCCTCCAACCGCTTTATTATATATAGTCGACTCTGAAAAACCCTTTTTAAAAATCTATTAAATTCAAAGATTTTTCATGTGAGATTTTTATCATCTTTAAAATTTTAAATCTATATCTTTTTCGAATTTCTTTGTTATTTTTTATCTATGCCATAGATAAATTATTGCTTATTAAGCGTAAATTATGTCCTATACCGCTCAGTATTGCATTGAATTTATCGCCTTCTTTTCCACGCAAATAATTTACCCCCAATCGTCCATCTGTTTTCATATGCCCAATCATTGCTTCTATCATACTTCGTCGTTTTATGTCTCGCTTTATTCTTTTTG
The DNA here is from genome assembly GCA_042566505.1 of bacterium. Classification (GTDB taxonomy): domain Bacteria; phylum RUG730; class RUG730; order JBDRED01; family JBHPKP01; genus JBHPKP01. The sequence continues at coordinate 15,645 of JBHPKP010000003.1, forward strand.
TTACACTTCGTCTCTGACCCGACGTATAAACAGTTACGTTTTCTACTTTGTGTCCCTTGTATCCTTTATCAACATAACATTCTTCCGGCATCGTGCCTGTATTTTCTTCGATGTTTTTTAAACTACCATTTAACGTATGTCCATCGTAAGGATTGCCATGTAAGGCTTCTACTGTTACTGCGAATCCTTCTTTGTGTGTTACTCCAATTTTTGCTTTTACTCCAAATTCATATGGTTTATGTCTTTTGCCTTTTCCTATACATTCAACGTGAGGCTCATGTATACTGTATATTTTATTTTTGCTGTTTCTCGTCTGAGAAAATAATGTTTTGCCTATTTTTATTAATTTTTCATATTCTTCTTTAACTTTCTTTTTCTTTTCTGTTTTAACTTTTTTCCATTTTCGCTCGATGTCTCTTATCACTCGTCCCAAACAATTTTTTACTACTCGCTTCGCTTTCTTTGCTCGTTTCATTTGACGCGCATAAACATACCTTCCTGCTTTTATTACTGCTTGTGGACTTACTCGTTCATAACTTTGTCTTAATTTTATTTTTTTCATCATTTTGCATAATGGATGATTCAAATCTATTATGTTTTCTAGCTTTGTCCTAAACATGTCTATTTGATAATCTTTATGTTTTTCTCGTCTCATTTTGTGCTCCTAAATTGCAACTTTTTAAACGTATTTTATCAAATACTTGCAGTTTTTTACACCTTTATTTCGTATTTTATCGTCGATATATTGGGTTTTTCAGAGCCGACTATATAGCGTCATAAAAAAGTACAAAAGCAACACTGTAGGCAAGTTCAAGGATTTTTGGTTGGAATATGTCAGAAATCCGAAAAAAAAGATAACTGAATACACTTGGGATATGAAAAATCGTGAGAAATATGAGAAATTCATTTTAACTGATGTTTAGCTCAATACACTATTAAATTATTAATTAAATTATTATTGATATTGAATTTTTTATTCTGTGGATTGGCTGATTCTCATTCTGATTGTCGAGGATGTTCTGTCTTTCAACTGATAGGTCTACTTTAAATTTATTTATTAGATATGTGATACCTGTTGTATAAGTTGTTTCGTTTGATTTTGATAAATCCTCTCCGTATGCACCGATTCGGACAATAACATTATTTATAACTTCTTCATAACCTGTGTGATAAATAATCAAATTGCCGCGATCTCTGTAGTAACGTCTTTCATAGTCAAATGCAAAGATATGTTTGTTGCTGGAATTTATCGCTAGTCCGGCACGTAAAATAAATGGCAATACATCTTTCTTGAAATTTTCCCAGTATAGGAATGCAGGTGCGTTTTGCAGCATAAGTCCTAAAACCAAATTGTTACTGGAACTTGGAAACAAAAATCCCCAGTCAAGTCCCCACCCATTTGCACTTGAAATATCTAAATCATTACCGGTTGATGTTTTGCTTACATATCCCAAAAATCCATGAAAATAATTTACATTCACTCCAAAGATCGAATCATCTTCTGTTATTCCTGCAGTTGATAAACTATATTGTCCAAGTTTTAATTTTGCTCTATTGCCATTTTCGTCTGTTGCAGAATAGTCGGATAAAGGTCTGTACGACACAGCTCCTTTTTCATTACAAAATGCAAAAAATGTAAAGTTTTTACCTTTAAGTGGATCATTTTGAAATGCTATATCTTTATGTTCATTTTTTTCAAAGACATATTCATTGTACTCAAAGTATGCTAAACGATTCTGTATGTAATACAAACCAGCAGGATTCCAATAAACAGCTTCCGGTGAACTTGCTATAGCTGAAAATGCACCACCCATACCAATAGCTCTAGCGCCAACTGCGCTTCCGTCAAATGAATACCAAAAATCACGAAGCGGTGAACTTTCTCGTGCATGAATATATTGAAATGTTGTTAGTATAAAAATTGCAATGATAAGGTTAGTAAATATGTTTTTTTTCATGAATTTTATTTTAGAAATTTTAATATTATTGAAGACGCTCTTTTTAATGCACCTTTTGATCCTAAGAGATTTTTAACTTTTAATAAATCGGATTTTACCTTCTGGAAATCAGTGTCAGCTAACAACCATTTGTTAACTGAATTTCGAACTTTTTCAATGTTAATGTTTTGTACGAATTCTGGAATAATCTCACTATCAGCTAAAATATTTGGCATAGCTATATAATTTACTTTTATAATCATTTTTGCGATTAAGTATGAGATTAAAGGTAGTTTATATAAAACTATCATAGGTGTTTCAAAGATCATTGTTTCGATAGTAACTGTTCCGGAACTTACTAAACAAAAATCCATGAGCTTTCGAAGTTCATAGTCTTTTCCATTAGCAATTCGTACGACATTGGAAAAGGGATAATTTTTAAGAATTCTTTTTATTTTTCTTTTGTCTTTTTCCGAAGAAATAAAAACATATAAAGTAATTTTATCTAAGCCGATATTCTTGAAAACATCGAGCATAATCGGTAATAATCGTGTTATTTCTTGTTTTCTACTACCCGGTAAAAGCCCTATATAATATCTATTATCTTTTTTTAGTTTTTGTTTACTGTCAGTTTCAAGAATATCGAGGCTAGGATGTCCGATAAATGTTGTTAAAAGTTTTGAGGCTGCATAAACTTGTTTTTCAAATGGAAAAAATAAAAGCATTTGATCAACATACTTTTCTAATTTTTTGATACGATTCTTTCGAGATGCCCATACCTGCGGACTAATGTAATAAATTACAGGTATCCCAAATTGTTTTGCATGTTTTGCTATATGTATGTTGAAACCATAAAAATCGACAAGTATAACCAGATCAGGTTTATTTTTATGGAAAAAAGGAATGATTCGTTTTTTTAAAAGTTTTTTGAAAAATAAATATTTTTTAATTAATGAGTTAAAACCAAAGCCTTCGGCTTTTATAGTGTTTGATAGGAAGTTTATATCTGTATTATTTAAATTTTCACCGCCAATGCCTGTGATTTCTATATCTTTAGAATCATTTTTTAGCTGTTTACACAAACAGCTAGCATGCATATCACCTGATACATCACCACATGAAATAAATATTTTTTTCGACATAATTAATTCCTTTAATAAGTTAAAAAATTGTATACAGTTGAATAGATTTGGGATGCAATCTCAAAGACTTCATTGGCATCTTTTTCAGTTGCTAAGGAATCCTTATAATTACCAGGTATGCTATCAGGATATCTGGTTGGAATATAAAACTCATCAAGAATTTTAATTTTATTTTTAAAGTTCTTTAGTAAATTTTTTGCATGTTTAGACTGGTTAAATAAATCAACAATTTTATGTGTTTTGGGGTATAACTTTTCCTCTGAAATAATTAAAGCTTTTATGCTTTTTTCAACACATTGTTGAGAGAGAAAACATACCTGTGAATAAAAACTATTTTCTAATCCTAATTTTGCAAATTGTAAATCATCAGATGCTTTTAAGAGCCATTTTTCATACTGCTTTATCATAAACTATTTTACCTTTTTTAATAATTTCTTCTCTTACAAAGATGTTATTTTTTATTTCTTCTTCAAGTTCTTTTGGTGTGTATACAAAAAAATCGATTCCTATATCATAGTTGCATAAGTTAATAACATCTTTTATTCTTTCAAAATAGCGCTTACGAGTATTTTTGACTATTAATATATCTATATCGCTAGTTTCTGTAATTTTACCAGACACAATTGATCCGAATATGATGATTTTTTCTGGTGAATATTTTTTAATATCTTCAATAACAGAATTTAGGGTTTTATTTAATATTTTTTTTCTGTTTGAATTACTTTTTTCCATAAAAATGATCTCCTGTAAAAGATTATAACTTAATTTTGTTAACAATCTCAAGCGCAAGTTCTAGTGCATTGCGTCCATGTTGTCCATTAACAATTGGATTTTCCCCTCTTTCAACACATCGAACAAAATCTTTCAGTTCTAATAAAAGTGGTTCATTCTTTTCAAATCTTGGTTTCAAAAGTTGTATATCTTTCATTGATTCAATTACTTCTTTGCGTTTTTTATAAATTTTGAGCTTCTGTTTTTCATAGTCAAGCGACATATACGAATCATTCTGAAATATCCTTATCTTTCGAAATTTGGATACGGAGATTCTGCTTGCTGAAATATTTGCAACACATCCATTTTCAAATTCTAGTCGGACATTTGCAATATCCTCATATTTGGAAAAGACTTTTGACCCAACGACATCTACTTGTGTGACTCTGGAATCAGTTAAGTACAGTACAATGTCTAAATCATGTATCATTAAATCAAGAACCACTCCAACTTGCGATACTCTTGGATCGTATGGTCCCAATCTATTTACTTCAATAAACTTCGGATTATGCAAAAATCTATGAGCTGCTATAACTGCTGAGTTGAATCGTTCGATATGTCCAATCTGTAGAAGCATATTATTCTTGTGTGCTATATCGACGAGCTCCTCAGCCTCGTGTAATTCAACGGTTATAGGTTTTTCAATAAAGCAGTGAACTTTATTTTCTAGAAAAAACTTTCCGATTTCATAATGTAATGGTGTTGGTGCTGCAATATTTACTGCATCAACTTTATCCAAAAGTTCTTTGTAATCTATGAAATACTTAGTATTGTATTTTTCAGCTATATTTTTTGCATGATCTTCATCAATATCAACGATCCCTATTAGATCAACATTTTCCATTTGACTATAAATACGTGCATGATGCTGTCCGAGTTTTCCTGTTCCTATTACACCTAATTTTAATTTTTTCATAATTAAACCTGTTTTATTAGTTTAGCTACTTGTATGATATCAGATTTTGTGAGTTTTGGATGTACCGGAATGCATATAACGCTATTTGATACCTTTTTAGCTATTGAAAGCTCTTTATATCCCATCTTCTTATAAAGGGGCTGAGCAGGTATTGTGAGTGCATATATGGCAGCTGAATCTACGTTATGTTTCTTTAAGTGCTCAATGATTGAATTCCTACGTTTTGGATTAACCAATATTGCGTATTGGTGAAAAGAATGCTTTGTGTTGCTGGGAACATAAGGAGTAATAATATTCTTATTTTCTGCAAAAAGTTTGTTATATAGTTCGGCGTTTTTGATTCTTTTGGTTGTAAATTCTTCGAGTTTTTTTAGCTGAACATTTCCAATAGAAGCAGCAATATTAGTCATCCGGAAATTGTATCCCAAGACATTATGTTTGAAACGATCAAGTCTGCCATGATTAATAATTTGTCTTAGTTTATTATTTAAACTAGTGTTGTTTGTTGTGATCATTCCACCTTCACCGGTCATCATATTCTTGGTAGCATAGAAACTGAAACAACCAAGATCACCGATTGATCCTGTATGCTTGTTTTTATATTGGCTCCCTATTGATTGAGCGCAGTCTTCGATTAGACTCACCTTGTATTTCTTTGCAAGAAATTTAAATGCATCCATATCACAAACTTGCCCATATAAATGAACAAGAAGAATAGCTTTAATATTTTTTTGTTTTTTGAGAATTGTTTCCACTTTATTTGGATCTAAATCATAAGTTTTTTCATCAATATCGCAAAAAACAGGTTTTGCGTTTGTATGAAGTATAACATTGCTTGATGCAATAAATGTAAAAGGTGTTGTGAGGACTTTGTCGCCCGAGGCAATTCCTTTGGAAATAAGGGCTGCATGCAATGCAGTAGTGCCATTTGAAACTGCAATAGCATGTTTTGTTCCAATATATTTTGCAAAATTTGTTTCGAACTCTGAGACATCTTTGCCGGAAGCAAGATAGCCGGAATTCAAAACTTTCATTACAGCATTTTTTTCGTCTTTAGTTATAACCGGATCTGATAATTTTATATGTTTCATAAGTATTAATCTTTCGTTAAAATATTCCTCAATCTAATTCCCCCTCTCCCTGTCATCCTCGAAGCAGCTTGTCGGGGATTGGGAAAGTGGGCTAAATTCGGGATGGCCCGACTTGAACGGGCGACCTCTCGCACCCCATGCGAGCGCGCTACCAACTGCGCCACACCCCGGATACTTCGCTTTATGTTCCTTAATATTTCTCTTTAATACAAGGCGCGCTATTCGCTCCTGCGTCGTTAAAATTTATTAGAGAATCATATTGTTCTGTCCACTGCGATTGCGATTTTTTTAACTTCTTTCATTAGAGTGTCAAACTGTTTCGGTAATAGTGACTGTGGACCGTCAGAGTATGCTTCTTCGGGCTTTGGATGTACTTCGATCATTAGTCCGTCTGCGCCTGCTGCTATGCCTGCTCTTGCCATAGGAAGCACATAGTCACGTACACCGGTTCCATGGCTTGCATCGATTATTACCGGCAAATGTGTTTCCCTTTTTAGTACAGGCACTGCATTAAGGTCAAGTGTGAATCGTGTTGCAGTTTCAAATGTGCGTATACCGCGTTCACAGAGGATAATGTTATAGTTTCCTTGTGCTGCAATATATTCTGCACTCATTAGAAATTCTTTGATTGTGGTTGCGATCCCGCGTTTTAGAAAAACAGGTTTATCAAGTTTTCCTACAGCTTTAAGCAGGTCAAAATTTTGGACATTTCGTGCACCTATTTGAATAATGTCCGCATATTTTGCAACAAGTTTTGCCTGCTCGATTGTCATAGCTTCTGTTATAGTCGGAATATTTAGTTTTTCACTCACTTCTTTTAAATATTTTAAGCCTTTTAACCCATGTCCTTGAAATGCATAAGGAGAAGTTCTAGGCTTAAATGCACCGCCTCGAAGCATTTTTGCACCTGATTTTTTCACAGTTTTACCCGTTGACATCAAAATATCCTTGGTTTCAATTGAGCAAGGACCTGCCATCACAATGATTTTGTTTCCCCCAATTGATAAATTCTTTCTAACTTTGATTATTGATGATGTTTTTTTAAATTCACGACTAACAAGTTTATAAGGTTTGGAAATAGGTGTAATGGATTCAACCATAAACATTGCTTCAAAAATATCTCGTGCTTGTATTGCATTTCCACCCACAACTCCAATAACAGTTTGTTCTGCGCCTTGCGATATGTGTGGCGCGAATCCAAGCGCTTTTATCTTATCAAGAACATGTTTTACTCCTTCTTGAGTAGTTCCCTTTTTCAAAGTTAATATCATTTTGTTTCCTCCAAAACTTTCTTCAATTTCGAAATAAAGTATCTATTTTCATTTTCTGTGCCGATTGTTACTCGTGCATAATCCGGCAATTCATATTCATCTACAGCACGTATGATTACACCTTCTTTTAAAAGCTTTTTGAATATTGCTTTACCTTTAAGGCTGCATTTAAACAAGATGAAATTTGCTGCTGACGAAACATACTTTATATTAAGTTTATTGAATTCTTTATAAAGATATTCTTTTTGTTTTTGAATTTTATTTTTCACACGTGCCAAAGTTTTATTATCTTTCAATGCTTCCACTGCTATTTTTTGAGCTATTAAATTCACATTAAACGGTGGTCTTATTCGGTCTATATATGAAATAATTTCTTCATTTGCAATCATATAACCAATTCTCATACCAGCTAAACCATAAAGTTTTGAAAATGTTCTAAGGATCACAAGATTTGGATATTTTTTTAAATAATTAATAGTCTGTGGATAATCTTTTAAATCAATGTATTCATAGTAAGCTTCATCCATAATCAGTAAAACATTTTTTGGAATACTTTTTAAAAGTAACTCGAATTCCTTTTTCGCAATATAAGTCCCTGTTGGATTATTAGGATTTGCAATAAATATCATTTTAGTATTTTTATCAATAGAGTTTATGATTTTATTTACATCATAATTTAAATCTTTTGTCATCTTGATTTCTTTAGTTTTTGCGCCCATAAGGTCAGAGGCCATTTTATATCGAATGAATGAATGCTTTGAGGCTATTATATTATCTTCTTTATTTAAGAATGTTTTACCCAATAGTTCAATAATTTCATCTGATCCATTACCAAATAAAAGTAAACTTTGATTAATTTTATTTTTTTTAGCAATTATTTGTCGTAGGTCATAACAACTACTTTCCGGATATCGATATAGGTCATGTATTTTTGCAAGTTTTTTGAGCACATTTGACGATGTTCCGTATGAGTTTTCATTTGATGCCAGTTTAACGATTCTTTTAAGACCAAGTTCACGCTTAAGTTCATTTATAGGTTTGCCAGGCATGTATGGCTCAAATTGTGAAATTTCTTTGCGCACCAGTTTCTCGAATTTTTTCTTCATGAGATTTGCCTCTTGTTCTTTATATCTTGTATGACATATTTAGTTGAGTGTGTTTTTTTATCGCCTACAATAGCGATTCGTTTAATGTATTTACCCAAAAGATGTTTTTCAGGTACATTTTCAGCTGTGTAATCAGTTCCTTTTGCATGAACATCGGGTTTGATTAGTTTTAACAACGTTTCTGCTGTATGTTCGCCAAAGATTGTGATGTAATCAACCATTTCAAATGATGACAAAATATATGTTCTATCTTTTTCACTAATAACCGGTCTGTTTTTCCCTTTAAGTTTTTGGATAGATTTGTTGCTATTGATACCAAGTATAAGCACATCACCTTCAGCTTTTGCACCACGCAGATAACGTATGTGTCCAACGTGAATTACATCAAAACAGCCATTTGCAAATACAATTGTTTTGTCTTGTTTTTTTATTTTTGCGATTTCTTTTTTTATATGGTCTCTTTTAAGTATCTTTGCCAATGTAGCCTCTTTTAGTTAGATGGAATTTAGTTTGTCTTTAATTTCTTCTCGAGTTATACAAGCTGTTCCTAGTTTACCTACAACAATTCCGGCTGCACAGTTTGCAATGTATGCACTTTCAAGTATGTTTGCCTTATTTGCAAGGCTTAAGGCTAGTGTGCTTATTACAGTGTCACCTGCACCTGTTACATCAAATACTTCTTTTGCAAGTGTTGGTATATGAGTTTTATTTTTCTTTTCAAAAATTGTCATTCCCTTTTCACCTTGAGTAATTATGAGTGATTCAAGTTCCAATTTTTTCATAATTTGATCGCCTAATTTTTCCACATCTTTTTGGGTGTCAGCTTTTAAATGATGCATGCCTTGCAAAGCTTCATTAAGATTTGGAGTTATGCATGTAACTTTTTTGTAGTTTTTAAAATGTTCAATCTTTGGGTCCACTAATATAGGTTTTTTTAATCTTTTTGCATTTCGAACAAGAGCATTTAATAATTTTTTTGATATAACACCTTTTCCATAGTCAGAAATAACTACAAGCGACACAGAAGGCAATATGTTTTTAATTGAATTTATTAATTTGTCAGTATGAGAAGAGTGTATAGGCATATTAACTTCTTTATCAACGCGAACAACTTGCTGGTGATCCGCAATTATTCGGGTTTTAATGATTGTTGGACGTTCTGAAACTTTTAATATACCTTCAGTCTTGATAGTATGTCCATTCATATCACTTAAAAATGTTTTCCCTGTCTCATCATTGCCAATGATTCCTACGATATAACAGGTACCGCCTAGCTCGGAAATATTACTAACAACATTGCCTGCTCCACCGGGCATATGAGTTTCTTTTGTGATCTCAACAACAGGAACAGGTGCTTCGGGTGATATGCGTTTCACTTTGCCCCATATGAATTTATCGAGCATAATATCACCAATAACTAGAATATTTGTATTTGGAAATTTATCTACAATTTTAAGTAGTTTAGATTTTTGCAAAACAGCCTCCAAAACTATATAAATTTAAATTTTAGGAAAATTATTATAATAATAAACAATAATCCCAGTAAAGCTCTATACTCCCTATTCCGCATGAATACTTTTTTATCAAATTTTACTTCTTCATTGTCTTTTGAAGAATATGGAAAAAGTCTAGGCAATAGCATTGGTACATGATTTTTATATTGCTTATAAAGGTCAGAATATTTTTCAATAAGTACTGATTCTTCTCTGCGAAGAACAGGTATATATACTGATAAAAATAATAATAAAAAACTTATCATGAAAATTGTACTTGATGTTAAATACTGTATGGAAAAAATACTAACACATAAGCCCAGTCCCATTAGAAAACTACCAAAGTACAGAGGATGTCTGACAAATGAATATGGACCGTTTGTTGTTAGGCGGTCAGTTTTTATTAGATAACCCGACGATAACAGCCTAATGAATTCACCAAACAGTGCTATGGTAAGTCCTATATAGATAAATTTAATTGAAGTTGGCTTCGAGAACACAAGAAACATAAAGCCATAAATAAAACCAAATGTAACTCTGTATTTATATAAGAATGTAACGAGATTTTTTTTTGTGCTCATGATTTTATATCCTTTTTTATTTTATTTTGCAGATGGGTATGAACCTAGTATTTTTAAGAATAAGCATTTGTGTTCTAGTTCTTTTAATGCTTTTTGGATTTTTGGATCGTCCATACTACCGAGAAAATCTACGAAAAATACATATTCCCATGCACGTTTTTTTGTTGGGCGGGATTCTATTTTTGTTAGATTTATATTTTCCTTTCTAAATGGTGAAAGCATTTCATACAAAGCGCCTGTTTTGTCTTTTATCGAGAACAAAATTGAGGTTTTACAATTTTTGGCTTTTATTAGAGCATGATTTGTAATTATTAAAAATCTTGTGACATTGTTTTGCATGTCTTCAATATTTTGTGCAAGTACATTGAATCCATAGAGTTTTGCAGCTTCTTTGGAAGCAATTGCAGCAGTAGTTATGTCTTTTTCAATTTCGTTAACTGCATGCAGGTTCGAATCTACTTCTAAAATTTTTGCCTTAGGCAGGTTGCTTTCAATCCACTTCCTACACTGTCCATGTGTTTGAGGATGTGTATAGATTTTTTTTATTTGTGATATATCATATGCTTTTGAGATTAGGTTATGATGGATTTCCATAAGCATTTCAGAGTATATTTTTGCGTTTGAGTCCATAAACACATCTAAAGTGTAATTTACCATGCCTTCAGTCGAGTTTTCAATTGGTACAACACCGAATTCCGCATTGTTTTTATCGATTTCATTAAATACGTCCTGTATTGTTTGACACGGATAATAGTCAAATCCTTTTCCGAATGTTTGAATAGCAGCGATATTTGTATATGTAGCTTCAGGTCCAAGATATGCAATTTTAATTTTCTTCTGCATAGCAATGCATGTACTAAAAATTTCCTTAAAAATAGATTTTATGAAATCATCTGTTAATGGACCCTTGTTTTTTTTAGTAAGTGCTTCAATAATTTGATTTTCTCGTGCGGGATCATAAATATTATTGTTGCTTTTTGACTTAATTTCCCCAATTTTTTTTGCAAGTTTTGCGCGAACATTTAAATCTTTCAAGATTTTTTGATCTATCTTATCGATTTCTTTTCTAACATCAGTAATATTCATATAAAATCCTCCAACTAATAATTATTGGATATTGTTATCCTTAGGAACTTCTTCTTCGGACACTTGAGTATTGAGTTCTGAGTCATCTTGTTCATCAATTGAATCAAAGGCATCTTGAAGTTCATGTTCTAGAGACTTTTCATCATTTTCTTCTGCTTCATTATCTAACAATTCATTCTCTATTGAAGTTTCATCACTATCTTCATTTTCGATATTTTTTGCAATTTCAGCCTGGACTGGTTCTTTGTTTTCTTTTAAAAGTTGTTCTATTTCTTCAGTAAGTGGTAATTCTTCCAAAGAATTTAGTCCGAAATACTTTAAAAATTCAGTTGTTGTTGAGTATTCGAGTGGAGTGCGTACACCTTCTCTGCGACCGGATATTTTTATTAGTTTCCTTGTTAATAATGTGTTCAGTACACCAGATGAATCAACTCCTCGTATAGTGTCGACCTCTACTTTGGTTATAGGTTGCTTATAAGCGATTATAGAAACCGTTTCTAGAGCAGGTATACTTAAACGTATAGTAAATTTTGCTTTATAGAGTTTTTTTACCCACTTCGAAAATTCTCGTTTAGTAACAAACTGATAACCGCCGGCTACTTTTAAAAGCTGCCAGACGTATTCAGCTTGTGAATATTTTGCATCAAGTATACTCAACAATTCTTCGACACTTTCTTTTATGAGTTTGTTTTCTTCAGTTAGATCAGTGTTTATAAGCTCTGTAATTTTTTCCACTGATAAAGGTTTGATTGATACAAAAAGTAATGATTCAATAATTCTCAAAATTTTTTCTCTATCCATTTTATTGCTCCTAAACTTTTACAAATTCTTTATTTTCATCAATAATTTGTTCACTTTCATATTGAACTTTATAAATTCTAATATTTTGATACGAACCGGTTTGCATTACACTTACTTTTTTCAATTTAATAAGTTCAAGCAGTGCTAAAAACGTTACGATAAGTTCTATTTTTGTGAAGGTGTCAAAAAGTTCTGAAACATTTATATAATCTTGTTCACTCAAAGTATTCATTATAAATTCCATTTTTTCTTCGACTGTAACAGTTTCGGCAAAAATTTCCTTTTCAGTTTTCTCTTGAAATTTGGAGCATGCAAACTTAAACGCTTCAACAAGATCAAAGATCGTACTAGTTACTTCATAATCCATATTTTCTTTATCAAATGAAACAGTCTCTCTGTAAAAATAATCACTTTGATTCTGCTCATATACTTTAAGATCATTTGCAGCTTCTTTAAATTTTTGATATTCAATCAAGCGCATTTTAAGCGTATCTTCGTTATATTCTTCTTGCTCATCCTCCTCAACAATTCCATGGTCAGGTAAAAGGGACTTTGATTTTATTCGCATAAGAGTTGCAGCCATAACTATAAAGTCACCGGCAAGTTCAATATTCATAAGTTTTATAAGATTAATATATTCTAAATATTCATTTGTTATATCAGAAATTTTTATATCATGAATGTTTAGATCATTCTTTTTTATTAAATATAAAAGCAGGTCAAGCGGTCCTTCAAAAATATCTAATTTAACCTGGTATTTCATAAAATTCTCCAAATTATCTAATAATTAATTTTTATTGCTTCGCGGACTTCTTTGATAGTTTTTTCTGCAATTTCGCTCGCTTTTTCTTCGCCATTTTTTACGATTTCCCATACATGGTCAGAATTTTTGCATAGCTCCACACGTTTTTTTCTAATAGGTGCAAGGGTATCATTAATTTCTTCCGAAATATTTCTTTTACATTCCACACAACCTATTTGAGCAGTGGTGCATTTTCTTACAAGATCAGTATCTTTTCCGAATATTGATATGTATAGGTTATAAACACTACAAATTTTTGGATTGCCCGGATCACTTTTTTTTATGCGATCAGGGTCTGTTATCATTTGTGAAATTTTTGAAGCGGTAGTGTCTTTATCATCGGAAATGTAGATACTATTATCATAACTTTTACTCATTTTACGACCATCTATGCCTATTAATTTTGGTGTATTTGTAAGTACAGCCTGTGGTTCGGGAAATATATCTGTTTTGTATATATGGTGAAATCTACGAATGATTTCGCGTGTAAGTTCTAGGTGCGCTAATTGGTCATCTCCAACCGGGACAAAGTTAGCTTTGTACATAATAATGTCAGCTGTTTGGAGTACGGGATATCCCAGAAAACCATGTGTTGATATGTTACGATTCTGAATTTCCTGTAACATCTCTTTATAGGTTGGACACCTTTCTAGCCAACCGATAGGAGTTATCATGCTTAAAAGTAGATACAACTCAGCATGGGGTTTAATATCTGACTGAACAAAAATTGTAGCTTTTTCAGGATCAACACCACATGCAAGCCAATCACATATCATTCCATATGTATATTCTTTAATATTTTCAGTTTTTTCATATTCAGTTGTAAGAGCGTGCCAGTCAGCTACAAAATAAAAACAGTCATGAACTTTTTGAAGTCTTACCCAGTTATTTAACGCACCAAGCCAGTGACCTAAATGCAATTTTCCACTAGGTCTCATGCCTGATAAAACACGTTTTTTCATTTTTTACTCCTATAAGATTAAGGAAACTATTTTGAAAATTGAAAAATAAATATTTTCAACAAGAAAGCTAAAAATTACTCTAAAAAAATGAGTGTTAATGATCACAATTAAAATTATAAAGCTAAATGGTCGTATTTTTTCATACATTCTTTTTAGCTGAATGGGTAAAAAGACATACAAAAACTGAGAACCATCAAGCGGTGGCAAAGGCAAAAGATTGAATATAAAAAAAACAATATTTATTTGAACCATGTAAATAAGGATCTTACTTAAATATATATCTTTGGTAAATTTATTAATTATAGCAAAAAATAATGCGCTAATAAATGCAAAACATATATTTGATAATGGTCCTGCAAGTGATACTATAATAAGGCCTTTTTTTCTGTTTCTGAAATTATTTGGATTTATTGGAACAGGTTTTGCCCAAGCAAAAATGAAACCAGCTTTTGTGACAATAAGAACTAAAGGTATTAGAATTGTTCCTATAATATCGATATGTACCAATGGGTTTAAGGTTAGTCTACCCATTAAACGTGCTGTATGATCACCGTTTTTTAACGCAGCAAAACCATGAGCTATTTCATGTATTACAACAGATAAAAAAACTATTGGTATGATTAAAATTATATCGCTTGTCATATTTATTTTCTCATATATTAATAAAGAATTTCGAAGGGAATTCGTAATATATTAGTTTTTCAAATACTTGTCAATTACATAGGATATCTCGTCCTGTTTGGTTATGATTTTCCCATCTATTTTATTATGCAAAATTTCACGCAATATTTTCTTGAATATTTTGCCTTGTTCAATTCCTAATTTTTTTAGTGCGTGTCCATCAATGTGGACTTTTATAGATTTATATTTAGTGATATATGAAAATATATTCTTTAAGTAAGTTGTGTTGTCAGTTAATGAGGCTGCATATATAAGTATTTCTATTTGAATAGTACTTGCAATTGAGTAGATTTCACTGGGTGTTAGATTCTTTTTACTAAGTTTTTCCACAATTGATTTACTAATAGATTTGGCCTTAATAAAAAATTTCTTCTCATTTTTTGTTAAAACAAGCTCATGGGAAACTTTTTCTCGTTCTTTTACTGACAAATCTTCACAAATTATGAGAAGGTATATTAGCCACAAGTTATATGTATGTTCAGAGATGTATATATAAGAAATAAAAATGATGTGATTTATTTTATGCAAATATTTTATTATCTTTGGAGTTAATTCAATTTTGTTATGAATATGCTTAAGAATCTTATACTTATCCATAGTTTTTATGATTTTTAAAATATTTATTTCGCCAAATAGTATCTCAATTTCATTTTTTAGCCTTTTTGGACTTATTGTTTTCTGTATATTATTATCTAACGCATTATATAAGAGTTTTTTTGTGTGAGTTTTGTATGTGAAACCAAATCTTGTGGCAAATCTTAGGGCTCTATAAATGCGGGTAGGATCATCTAAAAAACTTAAGTTATGCAAAACCTCAACTTTTTTATTTACCAAATCGCTGCGTCCACCAAAAGGATCTACAATGCAGCCATAATGCTTTTTACTAAGTGCGATTGCCATAGCATTAATAGTGAAATCACGTCTCTTTAAATCTGTCATAATATTCCCTTCTTGGATTTCCGGTAATGACCCTGGAAATGGATATGTTTCGATTCTCGTTGTTGCTATATCAATTTCTATTTTTGAATCTATTGTGAGCTTGGCTGTTCTGAAACGTGGGAATATTTTTAAGTCTGCATTAATTTTTTTTGCCAATTTTTTAGCAAATTCTATTCCATCGCCTTTATCGATAACAATGTCCAAGTCAAAAACAGGATTTTGAAGCAATATGTCGCGCACTGGACCACCAACAAGATAGGGGCTGAAATGTTCACTCTCTGCGATCATAGATATATGTTTTAGGATATTAATAATTCTCTTATTGAAAACTCCATGAAGAGCTTTATCCAAATTGATTTTGCCATAGAACTTTACTTGTTCTCCAATGACTTTATAAACATCTTTTTGCAGCAATAAATGGTAAGTGTTTTTTTTAGAATTTTTAACAATAAAAGGGTTATGAAGATTTTTATTGTAAATATATTGATAAGCATTATGAAAAGTATTATTGGAACTTAAAACCTTTGTTTTGTTTGGAAGTAAGTCTAATGAAATTTTGATTTTATGAAGTTTTAAATATTCTAGCTCATTTTTACTAAACAATGTGAATTTATTATTGATTTTTGTAATAAACAACTTTTCAGATAAATTCAATTTTACTGGTAATTTTGTTCTAACTTTTATTACAGGAAAATTAAAATATTCTAAATTTATATTAGCTACAACCTTATTTAAATAATGCTTTTTTAACTCTGAAATCAGGTCAAACAAATTCCAATTTCGTACAATTGTTGAACCAGCTGTTTTGTGTCCTCCTCCACCAAAATGATGAATGGTATCTATAATAGGGAACATTTTATGCTGACTTCGTGAGATTACAAATATTTTTTCTCTATGTTCAAAAAACACAAAGCATGCAGTAAAATTATTGCAATCTCTATAGCAGTGTACTATTGATGATAGTTCTTGTAGTTCTGATTTTAATTTAACATATGAAAATGCAATTGTTTTATCACCCAAACTGATTACTTCTTGGTTTTGTTGAAGGTTTTCTAGAATAGTCTTTTGTTTTTGGTTGAGATTTATACATACATATTTTTCCAATATAGCTTTCGGGATTTTGGTGATTTTTTTTAATTTTTGGATAGTTTGAATATCGTTTTTTGTTGTTGATGGGTATTTAAGCATGCCTGTATCTTCGTAAATACCTAGCATAAGTAGTAAAATTTCATTTTTTGTGAAAGTAATAGAAGGTTTTTTAAATATTTTTTCTAAAATTATGCTAGTTGTTGAACCCTGTTTTTTTAGATATGTTTTTGTTGTGTTTAAAAGTATTGGTGAGTCTGTATGATGATCAAAAATAATAATCTCAGTTTTGTCGGTTATATATTGATAAATAAAATGAGCATTTCTATCAATTGTTGTAGTGTCCACTAAAACTAACTTTGTTAGGTTTTGTAATCGTTTATTCTTTTGATCTTCAATGATTTTGTAATCTAATATATCTGGAAATTTTTTTAGAAAATCTTTGGTACTTTTTTCACTCTTTTTGGATAGTAAAATTGCTGCATTTGGAAAGAGTTTTTTTGCGCATAATGCAGAAGCCAACGCATCAAAATCATAATGCGCATGTGTAATAATAATTTTCATAATTTGCTTACTTTTTTGATTCCAACTTTGATTGGCATTCTATGCAGTGTCTTGCAAATGGCATTGCTTGTAATCTTGGCTTAGAAATCTTTTTTGTACATGTTTCACATGTGCCAAATTTGCCTGCATCAATTTTTTGAATTGCTTCTTCAATATCATAAAGCATTTGACGCTCATTATCATTGAGTTCAAATAAAATTTCTTTTTCAAATGAATTTGTAGCAATATCAATCACATCCCCAACTTCAGCTTCAGGATGTTCACCTTTTTTGTGACTTTTATTTACAAGAGACATTAAGTCCTCTTTTTTTTCTAAAAGTTTTTTTTGGATTTTTGCGATTTCTTTTTGATTCATAATTTCCTCCTTTCAAACTAGCTTTATTATAACCGTTTTTACGATACAAAAACAAGTTATTAGTACCTCTAATAAATAAACATATTTCTAGAAAAATTCAATCAAATTTTACAACTTTTATAGTATTTAAATATTTTGTTTCTTGCCCGCTTATACGTATACTTTTTGCACTTAAACTTTTCAGATAATCACAGATTTCTTGTGTGATACGTTCACCGGGTATAATTATTGGTATACCGGGTGGATATGGTGTTAGTGTTTGCGCACTGATATAGCCCGTGGCCTTTGAAATTGGAATATTTTTAGTTTTATCCGAAAGAAATATTTCTCTTGGTGCCAATACCATTTCAGTTGTTAAGGATGGCAACATAAACTCCCAATTTTTTAATTCACCCGAATGATTTTCTTCAACATCACTCAATGCTTCAACTAATGCTTTTATATCTTTTCTGGAAGTTCCAATACCCAAAATTGCAATTAAATTAAAAATATCAGCGCAGTCAACTTGTACAAAATAGTCTTTTGCGAGTATTTCTGCAACTTTTTGACCATCAAGACCTGTTTTTGTAACATTTATAGTCAACTTAGTAACATCCAGATCATAGCCGCGCTTTTTTATATCTTTGCGTTTAAATGAAAAGAATTTTTCAAATTTTGAGATACTATTTTGGGCAAACTCAGCATTTCGAACCATTTTATTTACTAAATTCTCACCTTTCAGAGCCATCTGTCTTCTGGCTAAATCAAGGCTTGAAAGTATTAAATAATTTGGACTTGTACTCTGTAGGATTGATACAACTTTTTCTACTCTATGAAAATCTATTGCATCTGTATTGTAATGCAAAACAGATCCTTGAGCCAAACATGATAAGGTTTTGTGAGTGCTTTGAACTACTAGGTCAGCACCTGCTTCAATTGCTGAAATCGGTAAATCATTATGAAACTTTAGGTGTGCACCGTGTGCTTCATCAACTAAGAGCAGTTTCCCATGTGAATGTACTATTTCAGCGATTTTTTTAATATCAGTGCAAATGCCGTTGTAAGTTGGATTTGTCACGAAAACAGCTTTAGCTTCTGGGAATTCCTGGATTGCCTTTTCAATCTGTTCCGCTGAACTATCGAAAAAAACATCCAGATCATCATTTAGTTTAGGTTGAATCCAGATTGGCCAAACTCCACTCAAGATTATTCCGCTCATTGCAGATTTATGCGCATTTCTTGAGATAATTACACTGTCACCGGGATTGCAGGCAGCTAAAAACATTGCTTCATTTCCAATTGTTGACCCATTAATTAGAAAAAATGTATGTTTGCTGCCATATAGCTCGGAAAATAATCTTTGGGCTTCTCCAATATGAGATGATGGATCATGTAAAGAATCAACTTCCGGAAATACAGTTATATCCATATTGAATACATTTTTTCCCACATATTTTTTGAAGATCGGGTCAATTGAGGCACCGTTTTTGTGTCCCGGTGTATGAAATGAAGTCACGGAATTTTTTGCATGTTTTAAAACCGCGTCAAATAATGGTGTTTTTTCTTGTCCTGATGGCATGTATATACTCTATTTATAAAAGAAACGAGGATTTTTTTTACTAAGGACATTGCGTTCTTTTTTTAATATTTCTCTTATATATTTTGGTAAATTAAATGAATGAAGATGACTTATTCCATCGTAAAATCTTAATTTCCCTTTAATTCGTTTAGTTATGAGAGCATCTATTTGTTTAGGCTGCATTTTTAATGGATTTTGTTTTTCTGTTTGAGTGGCAATAATAAATGCCCAAGGTACATCAAATGATGATACAAATGCATTGAATGAAAAAACTTTTTTGAAAACTTTGCTAAGCGTATTAAATATCATAGAGTGCATTTTGATCTGTGGGCTAGCACATGAGGCAGCTTGCAGCACAAATAAGCCGTTTTTTGATAATTTTGTTTTGAGCATTGAATAAAATTCTTTAGTATATAATTGCCATGCAGGTGTATTTTCAATAGGGCATGATAGATCTGATATGATGACATCGAATTTTTCATTTGTGTTTTCCAAAAAGACCTTTGCATCATCAATGATAATTTTAGAGCGTTTGTCGTTAAATGAGTTTGCATGCCAATCTTTTAAATGTTTTTTGCAAAAATCCACAACTTCGCCATCTATATCAATCATTTTTACGTTTATAACACTTTTATGTTTTAAAACTTCTTTGAGCGTGGCGCCTTCTCCACCACCCAAGATTGCAATCGTTTTTGGATTTGGATGAAGAAGCATGGCCGGATGTACCAATGATTCGTGATATATAAATTCGTCACTTTTGGATGATTGTAGTTCTCCGTCTAAAACTAGGCATCTATCAAATGTATATGTGTCAACTATTGCTGCATTTTGAAATTTGGTCTTTTTTTTAACAATTATTTTTTTGATTTTGTGGGAATGTTTCTTTTCTGGAGTAAAATACTCGTTTAGCCACGTTTCTTTTTTCATTATATAAAACCTCCAGGTAAATTATTTAGAAAATAGAAAGGAATGTTACTTTTCAACCTTATGTTTCAATGGTTTATTCTTACTTTGGTTTTTTAATATGCCTCTTTTCATTTCCATGACATTTGCACTTTTTGCTTTGAACATCTTTTCCATATAATTAAAAGCTTTCCACGGATCAACTATATCGCCGCATGTGTAAATATCAATAGAAGCATAATTATATTCAGGCCAGGTGTGTATTGCTAAGTGTGATTCTGCAATAACAATAACTCCACTAACTCCAAAGGGATTAAAAGAATGAAAAATAACATCAACAATATGCGCATCTGTAGTTTGTGCTGCTTCAACCATAATTTTTTCAACACTTTTAACATCTGTGATTGATTTATGGTTGCAATCGTACAATTCTACAATTAAATGTTTTCCGAGTGATTCCATGACATTGTCCTCAAAATTAAAAATATTTTGGTATATTAAAAAAAAACGTATAAATTGTCAATGTTTTCTTTAGCTTTTTCCGAGTTAGAAGTATATTTTTGCGTGTATTTTTGATTAGAAGCAACAGACTTTGTTTCTTCCGGTTCTTTTTGCTTTATAGAGTGCCTTGTCTGCGTGTTCGATCATTTCATAAATATCCTGTTTTTCCTTATCATCTTCAAGTCCAATGCTTACAGTTATACAGCATTCTTTATGAATTAAATTTCTCAAGTGTTCTGCTCTTTTTAGTGCTTTTTTCTTGTCAGTCATTGAGAATATCAGTACAAATTCTTCTCCACCATATCGTGCTAAAATATCAGTTTCCCTTATATTATTTTTCAAAACTTGAGATACTGCTCGTAAAATTTGATCACCTCGTAAATGTCCATAGCTATCATTATATTTTTTGAAAAAATCAATATCTAACATAATTAATGAAAATTCCTGCTCAAATTTTCTAGCTCTTTGAAATTCTTCTGTACAGATTTCTTTAAAATAACGTTTATTATATACATTAGTTAAACTGTCGGTTATCACAAGATCTTGTACTTTTTTGAATAGTCTTCTATTTGTTGTGGCAATTGATGCAAGGTCAGAAATAATATTAATGATACGTAAATCTTCCTCGCGAAAAATATTTGTGTTTGGGTTTCCGATTTTGATAAGTCTGGATATTTTTCCATTATCCCAGATGGGCACAACTATAACGGATTTATAAAAGGAGTTAGTGGTTTTACTAGATGAGAATCTGTAGTCATTATTAAGATTTCTGACAAGAAGTGGTAGGTTATTTAATAAAACCCATTTAGTAAAAATGTCATCGTGTTCATCTATGTTTTTAATCTGTATGTCACTTTTGACAATGATTTCATTGATACTTAATATAACTTGATTATATATTTCTTTTCTGGAAAGCATACCATTAAACATGTTGGCTAAATTACTTAAGTAATAATATTTTTCGAGTCTGTCTTTGAGTGATAGGAGCTGTTCAGTATCCTTTTTGTAACCTAGGTCTTCTGCTGTTTTGTCTTTGTCAATCATTTCAAATACAAGTTCAGTTCTTTGTTTTATACTTATGTCCCTTTTATAATACTTGCTGAGTACATATATACAGGTAACAAATAAAGTTACCGTTACAAAAATCCAAAATCTTTCATAAGTTGGTGTAAAAACAGTGGTGATAAGTACAATTGTGCAAAAAATTACAGTTATGACTATTGATGCAAAAAATCCATAAATATAGTGAAACAATATTATAAAAAATAAGAAAAATGGGAATATTAATACATGATTCTGATTAAATGTTAATATGTCATAAAAAATATACAGAAAGAAAGCTAAAAGGATTATTGGCAGCACAATGAAGCGAAACAAAGTAAAAAACTTTAAATATAATATTTTATTTTCAGTTTTCATAAAACCACTTATTAACTAATTTTTTGTTTAAGAATGTGTTCCCAAAAATATAAGACTTTATCTCTTAATGAAATTTTATCGGCATTATTGTCAATGATATAATCAGCTTTAGAAACTTTTTTATCTTGTGAAAATTGTTCTTTTAAAAAGAATTCGAATGTAGAGGTTGACCAGTCTCTACTTTTGATCCTCTTTTGAATTATTTTTTTGTCACAGGTTACAACGATACTATAGTCAGACTTTTCCTCTAACCCTTTTTCAAACAATAACGGGATTTCAATAACTGCAATTTTGTTTTGTAATTTAAATAATTCAATTTTTGAAATAATTTTTTTTATTATAAATTTATGGGTTATGGTATTTAAAGTATCTAATTTTGTTTTGTCACGAACAAGTTTTCTAATTTTAGTGCGATCAATTTCTTTTTTATCGTCTAAAATATCATTTTGAAAGGCTGCAAAAAGTGAATTGTATAGTTCATTATTTTTTTTATACCCATCCCTGCAAATCTGATCTGCGCTTAATGTTTGTGCGCCTAAATTTTTGAAACAATCTAATACTGTAGATTTTCCAGATCCAATTATCCCGGTCAGACCAATGATAAATGATTTCTTTATGTTTATTTTCATTATTCCATATCCTCCCAATTTTTACCTTTTTTTAAATTTACTTTTATCGGTAGATTAAGTTTTACTGAATTTTCCATAGTTTGTTTTATTAAAGTTAGGCAGTCAGACAAACAATTATCCGGTATTTCAAATATTAGTTCGTCGTGGATTTGTAATAAAATATGTGCATCCGGAAAATCCTTTTTTAATAGTGATGACAAATCAAGCATGCTTTTTTTTATAATGTCACTTGCAGATCCCTGTATTGGTGTGTTTACCGCGATCCGTTCTCCCATTGATCTTATATTTTTGATTCTGCTGCTCAGTTCGGGTATGTAACGTCTTCTTGCAAAAAGTGTTTCAATATACCCGGCAGATGTTGCTTTTTCAATAGTTGTCTCTATATATTCCTTCACTTTTGGGTAACGCTCAAAATACTTTTTAATAAAGTCAGATGCTTCGTCAATTCCAATATCCAAATCGCGTGCAAGACCAAATGCGCTCATGCCATAGACTAGTCCAAAATTTATTCGTTTAGCAATGTTTCTCTGGAAATCTGAAACATTATTTTCATCAACATCAAATATTAAAGAAGCTGTTTTTATGTGGATATCTTTGTTCAGTTTAAATGACTCCAGCATTGTTGGATCGTCGGAAAAATGAGCCAAAACTGCAAGATCAATTTGCGAATAGTCAGCTGAAACGAGAGTTGTGTCTTTTTCTGAGACAAATGCTTTTCGTATGCTTACACTGATATCGTTTTTTGTAGGAATATTCTGCATATTAGGATTTGACGAAGATAATCTACCGGTTGCAGTTAAAGTATGATTAAATGATGTATGAAGTCTTTTAGTTTTTTCATTTACTTTAGAAATTATTGGCTCCGTATAAGTTGATGCTAATTTTGCCAAGGTTCGATATTTTAGTACATGTTTAGGAAGTTCATGAAACTCACTCAAACGAGATAGTACATATTCAGATGTAGAAGGACCGGTTTTTGTACGTTTTAGAATTGGCAGACCAAGTTTATCGAATATAATTTGAGCTAATTGTTTTGGTGAATTAATATTGAATTCTTCGCCGGCTTCTTTGTAAATGGTTTTAACTAAACAATCTATTTCTCCGACCAAACTGGAGTTTAAATCATTCAAATAATCAACATCAACCTTTATCCCCTTCTCTTCCATATCGGCAAGTACAGTGCAAAATGGAATTTCAGTATTCCAATATACTTTTTCCAAATTACATTTTTTTAAATTATCTATAACGATGTTTTTTAATGAATAAATTATCGAAAGTTTAACAAATTCATTATCTAAAGTTTCTGTTTCATTGAAATTTTGGTCGAGATATTTGATAGCCATATCTTTGAGATTTCTCATTGATGCATCGCAAATGTAAGATGCTACGATGATATCAAAAAAATTTGTGAGTTTTACTTTAACCAAAAAATCTTTATCGATTTTTTTCAAATCTTTCGAAAGTTCCTTGAGATTTTCAATATAGAATGATGTTTTAGGGTTGTTTGTAAACTCAATAAAGTCAATTTTATTGTCGATAATTTTTGTAAATTCAATATAAAAACCACCTTGATTTTTTGAGTACAAAAGCAAACTATCTGGTTTCCCCTCACTTTTAAAAGTAGCTAAAGCATATTCATCAGGTGGTAGGTTTTGAAAACTATCGATTTTTTTGTAATCAATTTTAACTGCTTCATTTGAGAAGAGGTCATTTTCGTCAACTTTATTAAACATAGTTTCAACCAGTTTATTGAACTCGAGCATTTCTAAAAAAGTTTTAAATTCATTTGATTTGAATGCATTATGCAGCCTGTATTTTTCAATATCTTTTTGTGAAAAGCTAATATCAGTTTTTAGTTTCACTAGAGTTCGACTCATTATCAAATTATCTTTTGAATCAATAATTTTTTTTCTGGTAGTAAGTGGAACTTTGTCAAGATTGATTAATAAAGTGTCGATATCATTAAACTCATTGATTAGCTTGCCGGCTGTAACTTTCCCTATACCTTTGCAGCCCGGGATATTGTCTGACGAATCGCCCAAAAGTGCAAAATAATCATTTAGCTGATTGGGTTTAACACCAAACTTTTCAACGACCTTTTGTTTATCGAATGTTACGTTTTTAGGTTCAGCTTTTACAGTAACCGAATCATTGATTAGTTGAAAAATATCTTTATCACCACTAATAACTACAGTGTCGAATTTATTGGAGTCAATATTTTCCACAAGTGATGCAATTATATCGTCTGCTTCATAACCTTCGAGCTCAATACTTGCAATGCCCATAGCATCAACGGATTTTTTTACTAATGGCACTTGTTCACGCATTTGGTCCGGCATTTTCTTGCGAGTGGCTTTGTATTCTTTATACATCTTATGCCTGAAATTCTTTGCAGGAAAATCAAAACATACTATGCAGTAATCAGGATTGTTAGTTTGGATTATTTTGATGATCATTTTGATAAATCCATATACTGCATTTACAGGTGTACCAATTGAAGTGTTTAGAGGAGGCAGCGCATGGAATGCTCTGTGAATGTATGCTGTACCGTCGATAATATAGAACGTTTTTTTTGACATATAAATATCCTTTATTTTTTAAAATATAGGCAACAATGGCAAAAACCATCTTGTGCAATTTCATCCTTATGCCACTTACATGGGCATATTTTTTGTCTGTCTTTATCCATATCGCCTTCGAGTATACGACATGGGCAAAATGCGTAACCATGAGTGATTAAATTTACGGCAAGTCCTTGGATAATTGTTTCAACTATTTCTTTATCAGGATTTAATTTATAGCCGCTAATTTGCACATACTTTTCGATACGTTTCCTGATTTTTTGTTTGGTCTTTTCTAATTCTTCTTTATCGATTTTAGTGTTTGGTGACATGGGACCTCCCAAGTATGAGTTTGTAGCAATTATATAGTTTATTAAATTTTTGGGGAATTATGAAGTGATCACACGGAATGTGTCAGGGCTGCCTCATTATATTTAAATAGTAGTATCTATGAATTCTTCATATCTTTATTCATTTTTTTTGTTTTTTCTCGTTTTTGTGTCAGTTCGATTTTTTTTATTATGAGGCTGGACTGGTGTTTTAGGTAAAAAATCAACGCTGCGTTGATTTTTAAAGACAATGATATTAAATCAGTTAAAGATAGAGTTTTTACAACAGGTAGTGTAGGGAAAGCCTTATGAATATGTCGAAATCCTGTCAGGGCTGCCTCATTATAATTACGTTGAGACTAAAAATGGTTACTGTAATTAAGAAAATGCTTTCGACGATCAAAAAATTTGCTTTATTTTAGAGAATTAAGTTTCTCGTCTAAATTTATAATGAGGCAGGCCTGCGGAATGTTTTAATGGTTTACTCCATTCCTCAAACTTCCCACTCCCTCAATTCTCACTTCGACTTCGTCCCCTACCTGCATAGGTCCGATGCCTGCTGGTGTGCCGGTTAGGATGATGTCGCCCGGGTATAGTGTCATTATGCAGCTTATGAAATGGATAAGATAGTTCGGTTTGAAAATGAGATTTGAAGTGTTGGAGTTTTGTTTGAGCTCGCCATTTAGGAATGACTGGATAGAGAGGTTATCTGTGTTTAGTTCGGTTTCGATATGTGGTCCGATAGGACAGAAGGTATCGAATGATTTGGAGCGTGTCCATTGTCCATCGATTTTCTGCAGGTCACGGGCAGTTACATCATTTGCACATGTGTAGCCAAGGATATAGTCCGATGCATTTTCAACCGAGACTTTATGTGCTTTTTGTTTTATCACAATTGCTAGTTCGGCTTCATAATCAACTTGCTTTGACATTTTAGGGTATATGATGGGTTCATTATGACCTATGAGTGAGGTCGAAGGTTTGAGAAAAATAATAGGATTTTCAGGAATCGGCATGTTAAGTTCTTTTGCATGATCTTTGTAGTTTAGTCCAACTGCAATAATTTTTTGGGATACGTGAGTAGGTAAAAAATTTACATCTTTTTTCATTTATTATCCCTATCTTTCAATATTTAAAACATCAAACATGTCATATGCGCCATTTGGTTTGTTTGCAATCCATTTTGCAGCAACAATTGAACCTTTTGCAAAGTTATCACGCGAATGCGCTTTATGCGTTATTTCGATACGTTCATTGTTAGCTGCAAAGAACACGCTATGCTCACCCACAACATCACCCATTCGAACTGCATGTATGCAAAGTTCGTCACTTTTGCGTTCACCGACATTCCCTTTACGTCCATAAATAAGCTTTTTGTTGCCATCATTAGCTTCTACAATAATATCTGCAAGCTTAAGAGCTGTACCGCTTGGAGAATCTTTTTTCTTATTATGATGAGTTTCAACAATTTCTGTATCATACTCTTTTAAAAAGCTGGCAGCCTTTTTCAGGAGTGCAAAAAATACATTTACACCTACACTCATGTTTGGAGAAAAAACACACGGAATCTCATTTGCATAATCTTTTATTGTTTCTTTTTGGTTTTCATCAAAACCGGTTGTTCCAATAACAATTGCTTTCTTATGTTCCTTGCATTTATCTAATAATGTTATGGTTGCTTCCGGTGATGAAAAATCAATAACAACATCACAGGATTTGATGAGTTCATTTGCAGTTTTTTCATCAGTATCAATATCTAGCCCGCCAATCAATTTACAATCAATTTCCTCGCTCAATAAAGCTATAATTCGCTTTCCCATACGTCCATTACTACCTGCAACAACAATTTTTATCATCACATTCCTCCAGTTTAGATTTTATGAGTTTATTGTCATAAAATTTTGGTTTAGTTATGTGTGCAGTGATAAATTTATCACGCACTTTTATTTGTACTGCATTTGGATTGTTTAAAATGTCTTGTTTTATAAACCCCAAAGCAATAGGTTTATTCAGATGAAATGAAAAAGTCCCACTTGTTATGAAACCTATTTCTTCATTATTAAAATATATTTTGCAGCCTTCTCTAGGAAGAGCTCGGTCATCAAAGATAAATCCTCTTAAAACACTTTTTTGCTCCGGTTTTTGTAGTGTTATGAGTGCCTCTTTACCTATAAAATCAAGTTTATTAAGTTTTACGGCCCATGATCCTGAAACCTGAAATGGATTTATATCTTCTGAAAGTTCGTGATTATACAAAGGATAACCTGCTTCAAGTCGCAAGATATCACGTGCGCCAAGCCCGCATAATCTAAGATTGTTTTCGTCGATAAAATTTACGATGTATTTAAACATTTCCGGATATTTTTCATGGTTAATCCAGACTTCGAATCCTATTTCGCCTGTATAGCCAGTTCTGGAAATTAAAACTTGAGCGCCTTTAAATACAAATTCTTCGATATAAAAATATTCTATATTAATACATCTATTAAACATTTTATTTATAATTTTAGGGGAGTTTGGACCTTGGATTGCAATTGAAAGCATCTTATGATGCAGGTTATTGATGTTAACATTTTTGTTTACTGAATGTTTTATTAGGTGCGAGTAAATTTTGTCAACATTGATCGCATTAACGATAAAAATATAGTGATTAGCACTTTTTTTATAGATAATTATATCGTCTAGTATTCCACTATCTTCACTGCATATAAAGCTATATGCAGCTTTATATGGTTCTAAGTTTTCAATATCATTTGTTGTAATATATGATGCTAAGATAGTTGAATCACTGCCAGTAATTTCAATATAACCCATGTGCGATACATCAAACAGTCCAACATCATTTCTTACAGCATTATATTCACTTTTGATGCTAGTGAAATATACAGGCATACGCCAGTTTCCAAAATTAGCAAAATAAACATTTTTTGATTCAAAATAACTAGTAAATGGAGTTTCGAACATTTCTGTATTTACCTTAATTGATTATTTTTTCTTGAAAATTCGTGATAGACCTGATACTGTCCAGGCAGATGCTGTTTCTATATCGAATGATTCATAGCTATATGTTCCAATCCACACCACACTGCCGGTTTCCACCTCCAAGAGTCGTGCACTGATTGCAACTTCAGCATTTGTGAATACAAGTTTTCGTTCTGATTCATCCAGATCAAAACTTCTAATACCGGTTCCATCCAATGCAATAAGATCATTTCCACCTTGTATGATTAAATACTGTTTCTCCGGAAGATATTTACTCACAGTACCTGTAAGCAAATACTTTACACCAAGCATGCGTCCAATTCTTTTAACTTCCGCAGGATCGGAAAATGCATCTTGCAGAAATTTGTGTTCACGAAGTATTTCATTCACTCTTCTACGTTCGACTATATTATAACCTTTCATGAGAAGCTGTTTGGAAAATTCGTCAGCTATGATCTCACCGGAAGCAGGGTATTGAGCTGAATATGCATGAAATGAGAGTACACCGATTGAATTAACACTAGTTATATCAAAACCGCTTTTTAAAACTCCATATGGTGCGCATGCAAAAAGGATTGAGCTTAAAGAGAAAAGTATTATTATTTTTTTTAGATTATTCATTCTTCAAGCCCTCTAATCTTTCAATGTGTTTTTGAGCATCATTGATTTCTTCGGTTTTGCTCGGATCAAGTCTCATTATGTAATCATTCCAAGCTTTGATTGCATCAAAACTTTCATTTTGAGTTTCATAAAGCATAGCTAAAAGCTTGTATGCAACCGGTTCTGCACTTTTGACAAAAATAGCATTTCGTAATTTTCGTTCTGCAAGCGGATATTCTTTTTTGTTGATGTGATCAAATGATTGTGAAACATAGTCATTGTACTGTTTATCTTGTCTGGAAATCTCAGCAAATACAGCAGTTGAACCAAAAATTAAAATTGTAATTAAAAAGTAATTAAGAAAATTTGAAAATTTCACGTTATCACCTCTTGTTTTCAAAATTTGAGATTTTTTCAATACGTCTTGTATGTCTGCCGCCTTCAAATGCGGTATTTAGCCATGTATCAACCATCTGCAAAGCTTTTTCAGGTTCATGGCTTTTCCCCAGACACAAAACATTCGAGTCATTATGCTCACGTGTAAGGCGAGCCATTTCATTATCAAAAATCAATGCAGCACGTATGCCAGAGACTTTATTTGCAGTAATGCACATACCAATGCCGGTTCCGCAAATTAGGATTCCACGTTCAAATTCACCAGATGCAACTTTTTGAGATGCTGCCAATGCGTAATCAGGATAATCTGTACTTTGTTTGCTGTTTGTGCCCACATCCAAAACATCATATCCTTTATTAACTAAAGCCTCTTTTATTGCAATTTTCAAGTCATAACCTGCATGATCATTACCAAGTACGATTTTCATTTGAGTTTCTCTCCAGTTTTAGTTTGTTAATACATCTATTCCCATAGCTTTCTCAACTGTTTTTCGTATTTTTTGAAATGCTATACTTTTTGTTTCTTCTGTTTCAGAACAAGGATCCGGCAACAAAATTAAGTTTGATGTTAGTTTCTTGAGCCAATCATCAATGGGCTTTTTTGAGAATGAAAAAACATCTTCTGTAAGAAAAACAATTTGATATTTTTCAAGCTCATCCGGATTTAAAGCTTTTAGTAAGCTTGCTTCTGAATCAATTTCAATTATGGTTATTCCAAGTGGTTTGAGTGCATCCCATAAACCTTTTTTCCCAATAAGCGCGATCATAATAACCTCTAAAAAATGTATGAATTACTTAACTGACTTCTGATAATGTTATTAGATAAATTATAAGTTTTTCCATAAAGCAGTCGATTAACGTTTTTGAGTTCGGTTAGTCGTCTGTACCAGTATGAAAAAATTGGTTCAAATGAACCTGCATAAGCAACTGCATCATCAAAATATTTTAATAAATAATGCTCTTCTTGATATTGCCATTTAATGGTATATAAATCATTTTCAAATGCTTGTCTCATCTCATCACTAACACTCAAATATTCCCAAAATGTGGTTTTTTGAATAAACGTTTGGAGCGAATGCTCGTCGAGTAATGCCCAATCATTAGTTTCGATATTTCCACCATGTATAAAATAATTCGGATTTTTTTGATTGGTTTTTAAAAGATTAAAGAACTGTCTGCAATTAATAAAAT
This sequence comes from bacterium, assembly GCA_042566505.1. Classification (GTDB taxonomy): domain Bacteria; phylum RUG730; class RUG730; order JBDRED01; family JBHPKP01; genus JBHPKP01. The sequence continues at coordinate 46,298 of JBHPKP010000003.1, forward strand.
CAATCATTAGTTTCCAAAAGTTTATTAGGAATGGGCTGTTATTTTTGTTTGCAGCATCTAATCTTAATTCAAATAGTTTATTGTCCAATAATAAATCAAAGCTTTGTTCAGAGAGTTTATTTGATTCTTCCTTGAAATTAATAGAAATCTTGTCAAAAAAATCCGGATATGTTGCCCAATCATTATTTTTGAATGAATATAAAAGCTTTTCCCTGCCAAACCAACCGCCATCAAGTATTTCGCTGTAGTCGTCAGATTCTTTCAATATATGCCTGTTAAATAATTTTAGGTTTGTAAAATCTATTTCAATAAGAAGTGACATCTTTAAACTTTCATTTAATAATAACTCTGCAATTTCTTTATATAGGTATAAAAAGTTGTCAGTATATAGTTTATCAATAGAATCTATGCGTTCATTATCATTGACATCATGATATCCGATCTTTAACCGTACCAGTTCATTCCATGTGTCACGCAAGCTAGGATATGTCAAAAGACGCTCCCAGTCTATTCTTTCTAGTATTTTTGATTCCCATCCGCGTATTGTGCCATTTTCAAATTCGTATGCCATCTAGTTCACCTTATTAGTCTTTTGTTGTAAATAACATTTTAGAGATTTTAATGTTTTCCTCTTTTTTTAGTTCTTCGATTAACGTTGTAAGCTGCGCATCAATCTCGATGTTCCCTTCTTTATAAACAAATCCTTCGCCTAAATTTTTGTCAAAAAATACTTCGATTGATTTTAAATTCATGTCTTTCAATGTTTCCTCAATCGACGAGACAAATGATTTGTCTATATCAAAACTTGCGATTTTACCAATGTGTAGTTTTCCGCCCGGTTTTTGCAGTTTTAAATTGTTTACTCTATTAATTATCCACTCTCTATATTCTTTTCGATCAAGCTTATTAAAATTTTCAGAGAGTTTGCTAAATAAGCTATTAATAGTGTTCTGTTTGAGTGCTAAAACCTTGGCTCTTTTTTCAAGTTCAAGATTGGTGTTAACTTGGTCAGTGAAATTTTTTTCTTTAAGTTTTATTTCGCTCCATTTTTGATCAATTTCTTTTTTAAGCTTTAAATTAAAATCTTTTTCTAATTGAGTTAGTTCCTTTTGTGTTTCATTTAGAACACTGGATCTAAGTTTTATTTCTTCTGAATTTATGCGATTAATTAATTTCTCAAGACTCATATTTTAACACCATTTAGTAAGAAAAAGCTTACAACCAGTCCTAAAACAGCGTATGTTTCAACCATAGCAGCATAGACCAATGCTTTCATGCTTGATGTTGGCTGTTTGGATGCAACTGCAATGCCTGCAGCGCAAACTTTTCCCTGATATGCACCGGATGCAAGACCTGCAACTGCAACAGGTAGGCAAGCAGCCAATATTTGGAGCCCTTGAACCGCATTAATATCCAATGGAATTCCACCAATTAATTTTACTTTTAGAATTACAAGAAAAGCTGTCAAAAATCCATATATTCCTTGTGTTCCAGGTAGCGCAACCAAAAGAAGCATTGTTCCGAATTTTTCAGGTTTTTCACTCAAAACACCGTTTGCAGCAGCACCTGCGTTCCCAATTCCAATACTTGAACCATAGCCACCCATAAATGCAGCTATTGCGCCGCCTAACATTGCATAAAATAATCCTAAACTCATATAGAGCCTCCTATAATTAATTAAAAATTAAGAATTTAAAATTTAACTTAACCAGTTATTACAGTATATTCTCTTTTTTCTTCGAATGGCTGAAATTCTTCTCCACCTGATTCAAAGAATTTTGTAAAGAACTCAAGATATTGCAATCTACATGAATGCACAAATGAACCTAGAAAACTGATTGCTAGATTGAACAGGTGCCCTACAATTATAACAATGACCATTAAAAAAACACCCACAACAGGTACATTTGCAAAAACCATGCTTATTTCGTTTATAGCTAATGCTAAAAGACCGCTCGATAATCCAAGTGCGAATAATCTTGCATATGATAATGTGTCTGCCAAAAAGTTTCCTGTGATTACAGAATAGTTACCATATACACACCAAAAAAGTTTTATAAAAATACCCTCGTTTGATATCCATTGCTTGTATGCAATTGTTATTACGCTGAGAATAAAAATTAGAGTGAAAAATTGCATTAAAAATGCAGGTAAAATTTTCATTTCAAGCACATAATAAAGCGCAAGCGGCAAGAGCGATGTTTGAATTCCCAATGTCGGAAGTTCTAATAAATAAGCATTTTTATAATCTTTTTCTTTGATTTTGTTGATAAACTGCACAAATACTGCAAACCAAAGTTGTGTAAATCCTAGGATCAATGATATTCCCAAGAACACTAATGACCCTTTTTCGTGCATAGGGTTCAATATTCGAAGATTTAATATACCATGTTTTATGAATGCGTAATTTTCAGGAAGTTTTTCATAAAGATTACCGAGCCAGTTGCCTGTCAATGCTCCAAAAAGTATGCAAAATACTCCCATATATCCTAGAAGTTTTAAAAATGACGTATCTGCTTTTTTCCCGAATCGAGCCTTGAAAAAATAGATCATAACGATACTCATCAAAGCCATCAATAATCCATATCCAACATCTGCAAGACAAATACCAAAAAAGACTATAAAAAATGGCGCTAAATATGCAGTTGGGTCCAAACTTTTGTATGAAGGTTGACCGTAGAGTTTGGTGATTGTTTCAAATGGTTTTATAACAGGATTATTTTTTAGAAGGATTGGGACATTATCATTAGGTTTTGGTTCTGTGGTGTTTATCATGATATCCGAAAATTGATTTTTGCACTCGTTTGTAATTTTTTCTATATTTTTTTGTGCTATAAAACCTTGTAAGAGTGTAATTTTGCTTATGGTTGCTGCATTTTCTTTTTTTGTTTCATTAAGCCATTGATTGTGTATATTATCGTAAACAACTCTTAATTTTGAAAGATTTGGCAGATAGTTTTTAATGGTTTTGTTAATTTTGTCTGATTTATAGGTTAGTACTCTTTTGCGCCTGTAACAGCGATCAATTATTTCTTTTGGCGCATATCCAAGCATTTGCCAATACAAAACTTTCCCATATTTATTAACTTCTTGGATGGTTTGATCGTATAAACTGTTGATGGTGATGATTGCTAAGAAAGTTTCTTTTTTTGTTTTATTAACAACAATTAAGTCTGATTCATTTTCTTTTATATATTCGGAAATTTTCGAAAATTTTTGATTATCAACTGCAGCTGCAATTATTCGTGTCCATTTTGTACCGATTAGTTCGTCAAGATTTACCTGTATACTCTGCCAAGGAGTTATCTGGTTTATGATACTGTCTAATTCGCTTTGTTCCTCTGCAGTATCATCGAGTTTTTTGATCTTGGATAGTATTGTGCTGCAGATAACTTTATGGTCGAATTGTTTGATTTTTTCGAATTCATCTTTTGTGATAAAATCTTTTGGTTCAATAATTGAATCAAGAAATCCTTTTTTTTTAAATCTATTCAAAAAACTAATGACTTGTGTAACTTTAGCTAAATCCTGATTAAGTGCTTTTTGATTTTCAGTGTTTACAATACTTTTATTTTGAAGGGTATTAAGTCCATCTTCTTCGAGAACTTCAAGACTTGTTTGATTTAGTTGGACAGTTCCATTTTTTTGTAGGAAATTAAAAAAACTATGGATGTCATCTTTATATACTGCAAAATCTATTTTTTTAATTTTTTCAATAGCCATTGCATTTTCCTCTAGTTCAATATTTTATCAGTTAAATAATTAACTGCTTTATCAATTTTATTTGTTGGTAATTGTGATAACTTTTCAATTTCTTTTTCGGTATTTTTTTGAAAGTTTTTTTGCATTTTTTTACAGTTGTTTTCAACGTTTTTCCAGTATTTAGAAGTCTCATTATCCAACTCTTCAAGTTTTTGAATATGTCTTTTTTTTAGTTTTTCACTTAATTCTTTTTTCATTTCTTCAGACTTTTCTCTTGCTTGCGTCATTTTTCGTTCATTAGCAGTATCAATGCCTCTAATTTGCTTTAATAAAATACTTACTTGATCTTGATTTTTTTCATTATTTACCATATTAAAAACCTCAAAAAAATTAATAAAAAGTGATTATAACAAATAGATTTTAGCAAAACAAATAAAATCTATAATAATGTGAGGTATTGATTTTTTTATTTGGAATGAGGACTATTTCAGCACTTTCTTACGATTCCTGCTGCGCCAGTAGATGGGATTCTCGAAATTTGGTCTGGGGAGTTGCTTCCAGGTGTTTTGGATGGTATCTTCGAATTCTTTGAATCCGCTTGAGCCATAGTGTGAGATTGTTTCATAGCCAAGACCAGCTTTTAAGATTTTTACAGCCAAAAGTTCACCGTCAACTAGGATGTGACCTAATGCTCGATTATAACGGTCTTTTTTGTTTGTAATTATTGTAATGCTTTTGGCTTTGATTAGCTCTCTACGTGTAAATTCAGATGCTTCCTGTCCAAGGTATTGATTTTCGAACATGCCTAGAGATTCATGCTTTATTTCAGGTGTATCAACTCCTAAGAACCTTACAGGCATTCCATCATAAAAAAATGTATCTCCATCGTCGAAAACAAGTTTAGTTTTATCCACTTCAATTGTGCGTCCCCATATGTTTTGAAAAAAGCTTGTGATGATAAGGAATGATAAGAATATTAGTTTTGGAGAGTTAAATTTCATTTAAAATGCTATCCCCGCGTCCATCTTCAATGTGTCGTCCAACTGATTCCACCATTTTTTTCATGCAGAATGCACACTCACCTTGTTTTTCTGTGATACAGCGTTTGTTGTTGTAAATCTCATAATATTGTTTGTAAGGCATTGGTGTGAAATTTGGCATAATGACGTTTGCACCGGCTCTGAGTCCATCTCTTCTGTAGTCTTTGCCCATACTTCCAAGTGCAGTTGTTGCCGGCATATGAGATTTTGGAGAAAGAATTCGACTGATTGCTATTATTTTTAAAACTATGTCAGGATCAACTTGTGAATTTTTTGAAAGAGGTGTGTTGTGATGTGGAATAAATGGGCTGATGCTCAACATGTCATATTGCGCATCACAAAAATGTAGAAGATCATTTGCAATATCATCAAGTGTTTGGACCTTCAGTCCAACGATATTTCCACTTCCTACTTGATAACCGAGTTCTTTAAGCAGTTTGAGACAGTTCATTCTGTGATCAAATGTTATATTTGGATGCAGCTCTTCATATAGTTTTGGATTCATGGTTTCCATTTTTAGTAAATATCTGTCAGCTCCGCATTTTCGCCAATATTCGTATTCCTTCAACCCCCATTCTCCGACTGATAAGGTTATAGCTGTATCAGGGTATTTGGATTTGATTTCAGATATAATCATTCCAAGCCAATGAAAATTAAGTTCGTTATCTTCACCTGATTGTAGAACTATAGTTTTTATGTTTGCACGATAAATTAGGTCAACACTATCTAAGATTTGCTTTTTTGTGAGTCTATATCTGGGAAGTTTTTGGTTTGATGCATTGAGACCACAGTAGGAGCAATTGTTTCTGCAGAAATTCGAAAATTCGATTATTCCACGAAGAAATACACCATTGCCAAAGTTTTTTCTACGAATATTATCTGCTGTTTGAAATAGTTTTTTTTGGTCATTTGGATCCTCAATTTTTAGGAGATTGAGAATGTCTTCTTTTGTAAAGTATGATTGTGTAAAAAGAGTTGAAATGTTCATAGACAATTAATATACAAATCTTTTTTACGTTAGTCTATATGTTTTGATTGGTCATAAAATTTTTATTAAATCACCTTTCTGCACTTTACCGCCCACTATTACCTTTGTAAAGATTCCTTCCTTTGGGACAATGCATTTACCAACTGTCTTTTTTATTTCGCACCCTTCATGGCATTCCTTGCCGATTTGAGTTACTTCATGCAAAGTTTCTCCAATTTTTAGTCTAGTTCCCACTTTTAATGAATAAAGTTCGATTCCTTCGGTTGTAATGTTTTCCGCGAAACTTCCGGCGCAAAGACCTGTATTTTCAGCCTTCATCTTTTGGATACTTTCGATCGCTAAAAGCGAAACCTGCCGGTGCCATTTACCTGCGTGCGCATCACTTTTTAGACCATGATCTTCGATAAGTATCCCAATATCAATAGGCTGTTTTGCTATTCCTTTTTTCTCACTTATATTAATACCAACTACTTTTGCTCGCATTATTTAGTCTCCTTAAAATCAGATTTTCCACCGGTTTTTTCGGTAAGTTTTATATCAGAAATAATCATATTTTTATCAATGGCTTTACACATGTCGTATATAGTTAAGGCACTTAAACTCACAGCTGTTAAAGCTTCCATTTCAGCGCCGGTTTTACCAAAAGTTTTTATTTCCGATGTAATGACAATTTCACTTTCTTTCACGTCAAATCGAATATCCACACCGGTTAGATTAATATTGTGCGTCATTGGAATGAGTCTGGATGTTTCCTTTGCACCCATAATACCTGCAACTTGACTAACAGAAAGCACATCACCTTTTTTGATTTGCATACCTTTAATTTGTTCAATTGTTTCAGGTGTGACTTTTATTTTTCCGGTGGCTATTGCGACTCGTTTGGTATCTTTTTTTCCTGATATATCGACCATCCTAGGTTTACCTGAATCATTAAAATGTGTAAATTCCATTTTATCCTCCTATCTGAAACATGTTCATGTTAGTATATTTTTCTTTTTCAAGTTTATGCGATTTTGGTTTTTTTAGAACTGATGAAACTATTAATTTTTTTATGTCTTTACCTTGTCTCAATGGTGTTTTTAAATCAATTAGTTCATTACCATGTAAACATAATTTTAACTTACCATCAGCAGTTAAACGAACTCTATTGCAAGTATCACAAAAATTATTTGATACAGAACTTATTACACTAACATTTTTTGATGTTGGAACAATATTACTTGAAATGTATTTATCATTTGCCCAACTACATAACTCACCAAACGGCATTAGTTCAATGAATCTTACTTTGATGTTTTCGTCTTTTGCAAATTGTCTAAATTTATGAATTTCGTTTTCATTTACATCTTTCATAAGTACAACATTTAATTTTATGGCATTGAAATAATATTTTTTTGCTTCTCGTATACCATCTAAAACTTTGTTTAAATCTCCATTTCTTGTTAGATCGAAATATTTTTTTTCATCGAGAGTATCGAGGCTAATATTTATTCTATGCATACCAGAATCTTTTAATTCCTTTGCATGTTGTTTTAATAAAATTCCGTTCGTTGTGATCGCAAGTTCTTTTACATGATTGATTCTTTTGATTAAGTGTAAAATATTTTTTCTAACTAAAGGTTCACCACCTGTTAAACGAATTTTTTTTATACCAAGCTCAATAAATATCTTTGCAATTTCCTCGATCTCTTCCAAACGTAAAATATCGTCATGTAAAAGTTTTGGAGTGCCATTTAAAGGCATGCAATACTTACAACGTAAATTGCACAAATCAGTAACTGATATTCGCAGGTACTCTATGGTTCTATTAAATGCGTCGATCATATTTTACCTCTATTTTTTTGTCTTGAACTATGATTT